>JAKQHE010000234.1 GCA_029573155.1 bacterium | reverse complement strand
GCCTACATCGAGGCCAACCTCGTCGGCTTCATGAACATCCTCGAGAACTGCCGCCGCTATCCGGTGCGGCATCTCGTCTATGCCTCCAGTTCGAGCGTCTATGGGCTCAACACCGCGATGCCCTTCTCGACCTCGCACGCGGTGGACCACCCGGTGAGTCTCTACGCGGCGACCAAGAAGGCGAACGAACTGATGGCGCATACCTACAGCCACCTGTACGGTCTGCCGACGACCGGCCTGCGCTTCTTCACCGTCTACGGTCCGTGGGGACGGCCCGACATGGCGCTGTTCCTCTACACAGACGCGATACTCGCGGGGCGGCCGATCGAGGTCTTCAACCACGGGAACATGCAACGCGACTTCACCTACATCGACGACATCGTCGAAGGGGTGGTGCGGGTCATCGACCGGCCGCCCGCCGGCGATCCGTCATGGGACGGTGCGCGGCCCGACCCGGCCTCGTCGCACGCCCCGTACCGTCTCTACAACATCGGCAACAGCGCGCCGGTGAAACTGACCGACTTCATCGAAGCGATAGAGCAGGCGCTCGGCAAAAAGGCGACCCGTGAACTGTTGCCGCTCCAGCCGGGCGATGTCCCCGCCACCTACGCCGATGTGTCCGATCTCACGCGTGACACCGGGTACCGACCCGCCACCGACATCGCGGAAGGTGTCCGGCGGTTCGTCGCGTGGTACCGCGCCTACTACGGCCGGTGACGATGCTTTCCCGCGAGGAGCGCAGTTGGGTCCTCTATGATGCGGGGAACTCCGCCTATTCGCTCATCGTCGTCACGGTGATGTTCCCGCTCTATTTCAAAGGCACCGTCGCCTCGACGCTTCCGCCCGCCGACGCGACCGCCTACTGGGGCTACGCGAACGCGGGGGCCGCGCTTGTCCTCGCGCTCATCTCGCCGCTTCTCGGGCCGCTTGCGGATATGCGGGGCGGCAAGAAGCCGCTGTTCGCGCTGTTCTTCCTCGTCGGCGTCGTAGCCACGGCGTTGCTCGCGATCCCGCTGGAGGGCGCGTGGCTCTGGGCGCTCGGCATCTTCGTGCTGTCGCGCATCGGTTGGGGCGGCTCGTCGTTCTTTTACGATTCGTTCCTCGTTGATGTGTCCGCGCCGAAGCGGATGCACGATGTCTCCTCGCGGGGCTATGCGTACGGCTACATCGGCGGTACCGTGCCGTTCCTCGCGCTCGTCGTCTGGCTGTTCGCTGTGGGCGGGGAGGGTATCCCACCCCACATCGCGCAGGCCGGGTTCCTCCTGTCGGCGCTCTGGTGGGCGCTCTTCACTGTTCCGATGCTTCGCCATGTCGGCCAGCGCTATGCGCGGCCCCGCTCGGCGCGACCGCTCCGTCGCAGTTTCGAACAACTCCTCCGGACCCTCCGGACCGCCCGACGACGGCGCGACGCGTTCCTGTTCCTTATCGCCTATTTCTTCTACATCGACGGCGTGGACACCATCATCGCGATGGCGGCCGCCTACGGGGTGGATGCGGGGCTCGGCGCCGGCACGCTCGTCGGAGCGATACTGATGATCCAGATCGTCGCGTTCCCCTGCGCCATACTGTACGGCCGGTACGCGACCCGTTACAGCGCCCGACCGCTCATTCTGACAGCGATAGCGGTCTATCTCCTCATCACGCTCATCGCCTTCTTTCTCCCCGATGTGGCGGGTCCGACGGGGCGCGCCGCCCTCTTCTGGGTGCTTTCGTTCCTCGTTGCCACCTCGATGGGGGGGGTGCAAGCACTCAGCCGGTCGCTCTTCGCGCGGCTCATCCCCGCCGACCGATCGGCAGAGTTCTTCGGTCTTTTCAACATCATGGGGCGGTTCGCCGCCATCATGGGCCCGTTCCTGATGGGGATCGTCGCCAGTCTCGCGGGGCATTCGCGCTGGGGGGTCGTCCCGATAGCGTTCCTTTTCATCATCGGCGCCGCGTTCCTCCTGCAAGTTAAAGAATAAAGAAATCAGCAGGTTGATTTGACAGCTAATTGATCAAGATAGCTTTTTGCATAAAATATCGGATGATTGCATTCTATATTATGGTAAAAATATATTGAGAATACTTTATTTGCGTTTTTCCTATGGTACCTATGTTACTGCGGGTTCGGATTTTTTTTAAGGGAGGTTCCTCATGAAAAAGATTGTTGTCCTATTTTTTTTCTTGACGCTTTCAATTTCCTGTTATGCGACTAGCTTGGCAGACACATTGTCGAGAGGGTACGGGACTCCTGTCACCTATTGGTATTGGTACGCTTGGCAGGGAGAAGACGGCAATTTCTACAATGGTGGGTGTCAACCCGGTTCTTACACACAAGTATCAACAGATTCCTTCGTTTTCCAGTATTATTATCAGCACGGCTATGCCCCGATATCCCCACTGCCCGCAGTTGCTCTTAGAACCGTAGGTTGGGATGCCGATACCGGATACCAGCACATTTTCATTCCAACAACGGGGACAGATAAACTGTCGCATAGAGACAGCAACAACGGCAACTATTTTTGGGAGCACTGGTCTCGGCAGACGGACAGCGCCAATTTACAGGTCAATCATTATCGCCGTGTTCTCTATCTTTGGAATTACATCAGCGGTCCCCACACGGTGAATTATTGTAACTCGTAAACCCGATTATTTGTTGCAATGTTTTTTTTTCCGGACCCGCAAGAGTTTTTGTTATGAAGAAGGATAAGAGACATTTGTTTTGCAAATCTTACTCGTGAAAGAATGAATCGTTTTTCGTGTGTGATCATCGGTTTTCTTCTTTTATTGACAATTTTTGGTGTGTCAGGTTTTTTTCTCATACAGCAAAATGAAAGATTGAGCGAGATAGAGGCATCCGTATTACGCATAGAAGGAAGAGTGTCTGATGTAGAACGAAATTACGATAAGGTTCACCAAGAAGGTGTCCCCAAGATTTTGTCAAGGAGAGATAAAGAGGTTGATTCCCTGATATCCTCGCTCGTGAGCCGAGTAGAAGTAATCGAGACGAGGCTCACTGCCATGGAGAGCAAAGAAGAAGAGGAGGAAACGAAAAGAAAAGATATCCCTATCGAAGAAGTGCAACATGTAACGACTTTTGTTGAAGAAAAACAAGACTCTTATTTTTCTGATATTTTGGAAAAATGTTTTAAGAAGAAGAAGGGAGAAGTTCTCGATCCCAAAGAAGAAATAGAATATCAAATGCTCTGGGGATTGTTGAATGAAGAAAAGCGGACAGAATTTAATGCGGCATGCCAAGACAACTAGGGTCCTTTTAACGATAATGGCCCTTGTGGGACTATTGATCGCGCTGTTTCTTTTCTGCGATTTTAATGAGAATACACGGGAAAGCGAAGAAGCAGAAAAAATAAAAATCATTTTCTATACCACAGTTTCCGATAAGGCAAGCGATAGAGTGGAATATAACTTATTTGATGTGCTAATGAGTTTTGAGCCGTATGTAGAATACTCGATATACTTCGCTGCTCCTTTGGGCAAGGATGACTCCCGAGAATTGCAAAAAGAAATTTGCTTGTACAATAAAAACAAAGAACTTTTTTTCGAATATTCAAAGTGTGCGAATAAGGCGAATGAAAAACATCTTAATTTTAGATGTGATGACATATACTTGTCGGGTGCCAACAGCAATGAGGAGAGGGATTCCCTCATGTCTTGTATTGACGATGAAACTGAATGGAAGGTTCTTTCGTCTGACCAAGAGAAAATGCTAGAATTCAATGTCGAAAAAAGATTCCCGTTGTTATTGATTAACAACAGGCCCTATAGTGGTGGTCTGCGAAAAGATGATTACAAGAAAGGATTTTGCGAACAAATGGAGCCTGCTCCAGAGCCGTGCCGTTTTGTGAACGAGCCAAAAGAACAAAAACTCTTTGTGATAACCGATCGAAGATGCCAAAAATGCGAAGGATTATCTTTTGCAATAACTAGTATGTTGAAAGAGTATTACGAGAACATGAAAGTAACCACGCTCTATTATCAAAACGATGATGGCAAGAAATTATATGACGAGATATCTCAACATATTAGCTTGTTGCCGGCGTTTTGTTTCTCAACACCGATTGACGAAGACGAGATGTTTTTTTGGATGCAAGATCACTTTGTGCGGGTCGGGAAGAATTACTGTCTCAAAGACTCGTTGCCGCAATATGATCCTCGAAGATAAGGGGAAGGTTCCCGCAATTGTGGGGCTGAACTTTTCATTGTCGGGACAAGAGGGCATGTCCTTGCTTTTTCGTCCTTGACCTTGACGACCTTATCTTTGCTCAACTTCATCGCCGATATTTTTTCTGTTCCCTCTTGATTTTCTCCTCAGTTGCAGTTTAATATGAGGCTGTTGGTTTGGCATACGGTTTTCAAAGAGTTGTTTGTTAATGGCGACTGACGACGGAATGGGAAAGATTGGCCATCAATGGAGTTTCGCAAGTTGTTTCTTATACGATCGATCTTGCAACATATCGTTTAGGGAGAAACTGATGAAAGTTAAGATGGTTCTCATCGTGCTCGTGGTTCTATTTTCCTTCATCCTTCATGCCGAGCAAGGTGTTATGCTCGGCGGAACGCCCTACAAAGGGTGGGAAGAGGGAGGCAACGATTTCGTCGTCATGTTCAATTCGCTTATCGATGATCAAATCACCCTGACCAGTGAAACAAGCTCCGAGAACCGACAGGGCGACACATGTATTCTCGAAAGTTCGTTCGATCTGACCGGGCTCCACATTCCTGATGACGCCGAATTGATCGAGGCTTACATCATTTGGATGGGGGCGGTCGATCCGACCAAATTCAACGATCCGACCGACAATCAGGTCCACTTGAAATTCGTACGGGACGATGCCGGCTACACTTGGGAGGATGACATTATCGTCGGTGACGTGGCCAAGGCGGTGGGGCAAGACGACCAGAATGACCTTTTCGCATTCCAGAGTGTCAAATTTTCCCCCAAGGACGGCGTGACGACCGGCTGTTCCCCCGATAGCCCCGGAACGAACACCACCGGTGAGGTCGCCTATTTTACCTACCGCAAGGACATCACCGACTTCTTCGCAAAGATACGTGACGACAACCTTGCGTCGGAAAACCCGCGCAAAGACGGTCTTGCTATGTTCGGCAAGTACACCGTGAGCGGCCTTGACTGCACCGACCACGATTATTACAAATGCCGCACCACGATGGTCTCCACCTGGTCCATCATCCTTCTGTACAAATCGGGGAGCGTCCGTTCCAAAAAGATATACCTCTACCCCGGCTTCGCGTGGGCGCAGGGTGAAACAACGACCGCCAATGTTTCAGGCTTTATCCTTCCCAAGAACCCGGTGCTTCGTATCACCACCAACATCGCCGAGGGCGATCCGGCGTTGACGCCTAAACTGGACCTGCCTCCCGAGATCGTCTACATCAAGGGCCCTGATGCGATGAGCACCTACCAACTCACCAATGAGTGCAATCCGCAGGTGGACATGAGTTTCGAGATATATAACTCCCGGTCCTCAATCATCGGCTGGAAGGGGGATCTCATGTGCGTCAGCGGCGTGGCGGGCGGCCCCGACTACTTCGGCATAGACAACGACACCTTCCTGCTCGACGCCGAAAACGATATCAACCTGCAGGAACACCTGAAACTGGGCGGCACCAACTTCGATGTTCGGATATCGGTCAATCAGGACGCCATCCTGATGAACTACCTCGTCGTGTCGGTCGATACGAAGTCGCCCGCGTTCGATATTCCGCCCGAGGCGCAGATAAACTTTCCCGAAGACCGTGAAAAACATTATTGTTCCTGCCGCAAGGCCGAAGACCCGGCTGATGCCTACTGCGTCACCGAATCGGGCGGCTACCCGATGTACTACCTCGTTCGCGTCCAGAACTGGGGGACCAATGTGGCCAAGAATGTCATCGTGGTGGACGATCTTAGCAATCTAGTGGAGTACATCCCCGGGTCGACCGAGATAGCGACCAAGTTCGAGGACACGAACAACCCCCAGAACGGCACCGATTGGACCGTGATACCCGATCTTGCCGGCAACGGCACCGATCCCAACACCAAGTTCCCGCTGTCGGGCGCCGGCTACAAGGTCGCCGACTCCATGGATATCTGCAATCAGGCGACTTGGACCTGTACCGATACGCGACTTCTCCGCTTCAAGGTGAAACCGAAAAAACTGCCCAAGGTCGAGGTCATCCCGAATATCGCGGTCATCAAGGAGGAGGGGAGCGTCGATGCCTACCGCAGTAACCGAGGCCTGAATCTGAAACTTTACCGCGGCACCTGCCAGCCGCTCGAGACCTGCCCCGAACCGAAAAAGGAGGAGTGCGGCGGCGTGGCGCTTGAAGAGCGCGAGTGTGACGAGAACAAGCCCTGCCCCGACGGTTCGATCTGCAACATGACCACCTTCACCTGCGGTCCTGACCCCAACAAGATCTGCACCAGCGCCAAGGTCTCCTACGCGCTCGGCATCAATTCCCCCGACAGCGGCGACAGCCCCATCATCGTACCCAAGGGAACGACCGGCCTGACGCTGGGCCAGTTCAAACTGCAGGCCGAGAACTGCGGCCAGACGAAATATTACGGGTTCGTCTCGGTGCGCATGGAGATAAAAAAGGACGATGCGCAGGTGGCGGTGACCAATCTCTCGTTGGTACACGACAAGGATGGTAACGGCGTCGCCGATCCCGACGACCCGGTGCTCATCAATGTGCCCACTCCCGAGGCCACCAGCGTCCTGTTCGCGATACCCGAAGGAACGGCCCGTCTGTTCACCGGCACCGAGGTGCACCACTTCATCGTGACGGGAGATCTCGGCTATAACATCACCAAGGTCCCGGCCGCCGCTTCGGTACATCTCACCATAGCGAACAAGAATAGTTTCCTGTTCGAGGACGCCGGCGACGCGAGGCCCGACGGCGGCACGATAGATTTCGCATCGTTCCAGGTCGAGCCGACCGACAACTACTTCATCGTCACCAAGGGGATGAACGACCCGTCGGTGCCGCCGCGTGAAGAGCTCAACCGCGACATCCCGATGCTTCAGGTCCGCACCAAGGCGCTCGATCTTGCCAACAAGATAAAGCGCATCACGGTGACCGTTCCCACGCAGGAGGGGTACGCCCGGTTCGGCCAGGGCATCAAGGATATATCGCTGTATGTCGATACCAACGGTGACGGCATCTCCGACGACCTCATCCAGAAGATATCGACCTTCGAGGAGGACGACGAGGTCACCTTCGAGGGTGACGACATAGAGACCCGGCTCGACTACGATGTCGGCGAGGAGATGTTCCTCATATTCCAGTGCACGCTCAACATCAAACTTGACGGGACCGAGCGGGCCAAGATAGTCATCAGGAAGGGTGCGGTCATCATGGATAACACCAGCAAGAAGGTCGAAGGTCTCGCGGTGTCATCGAAGGAATTCTACCCCTCCGACGATGTCCAACCGACCGACGGCGACATCGTGCCGCCCGCTTCCTCGTCCTGCGACTGCTCGCTCATCGCCGGAGAGGGCGATGAACCGCCGGCGTGGCTCGTCCTGCTCGCGGCGGCTCTCGCGGCCCTGTTCCCGTTCCTGCGTCGCCGCACGACGGCCTAGGCGGGACCGGCATGCTTTTTTCGATGATGGACCATACTACCCAACATAGCCAAAAAAGAGGTGTCACATGAGCGGCTTTCGTACGGCCTTCTTCGTTCTTTTCATCCTGCTGATCGCCGGCGCGGCGGGGGCCAAGGAGATCGGTCCCAATGTCGCCGTGTTCAAGGGGCAGGACCTCAAGTGGGAGGACGGCGCCTACAGTTACCATGTCATGTTCAAATCGCTACTCGCCAACCTGAACACCGGGGACGACGGGACCGGGGTGAATTACAACCCGCAGGCCGATGCGTGCCTCGACCAGAGCACCTACACGCTCGACATGACCAAATTCCCGCTGGACGCGACGATAGATCGCGCCTTCATCGTCTGGACCGGTGCCCAGCCGACGCTCAAACTCACCGACTTCACTGACAACCAGATACGGCTCGATTTCGCGCACAACGATAACCCGGCGATGAACAGCGGGCTCGATGTGATCGGTCGCCAGTCGAAACTGACCGACAAGCAGGATTTCGAGTTCGAATCCATCATCGAGAACGAGACCGTCGAACGCGGCTTTTTCACCTACCGCGTCGAGGTGACCGACTTCTTCAAGGAACTGCAGGAGCGCGGTCGTTCGCTCGAGATATCGGACGGCTCGGTCGACGGCCTGTCGCTCTACGGCGATTACACCGTTTCGGGCCTTGAATGTACCGCCGACACGGCCTACAAGGACAATTCGACCATGGTATCGAGTTGGGCCATCATCCTCGTGTTCGTTTCCGAGGAGGTCACCCCGAAGAAACTCTACCTGTACGACGGCTTCTACCGCTATTTCCACAAGAATTCCATCATCGACATCACCGGGTTCCAGTTCCCCGACAAGCCCTCCATCCGGCTTACCCTGATGGTCAACGAGGGCGACCCGCGGCTCGTGAACACCAATACCGCGTCGGGCGGCAGTCTCGTCCCCGAGTCGCTCCGGATACGCGGCGCCGGCGCCGGCTACGAGCAACTGTTCAACACCTGCAACTTCCTCGACCAGTCGATACTTTACGGGACGCGCAATACGCCGTTCTATTACACCGAGATCTTCAACTCGATATCCTCTGAGTTCGGGTTCGACGCCACCTCGGGCGAGACCTGCATCGGCGGAACGCCCCCCAACATCCTGACCGACCAGATGGAATACGCCATAGATGTCGACACCTTCTACATCGACGCCGCCGAAGAGAAATGGGCCGCCCATTTCTACAAGAACGGCGACCAGATATCGCTCGATCTCGGCGCCAATCAGGATGCGGTGCTCACCAACTTCCTGATACTGAGCCACGATACCCGCGCCGGCAACTACGAAATCCCGAACGAGGACGAGAAGGGGTTCTGCTCCTGTGCACCGGAAGAGGGCAAGGTCTGCTTCACGCAGGAATTCACTTACCTCATCAAGGTGCAGAACTGGGGCGATGATATCGTCGGCGGCGTCAAGGTGCAGGACACCCTGCCTGCCTACGTCGACTATGTCCCCGGCACCACCGAGGTCGCGTCCCAGATAACCGAGGACGCGAAAGGCAACTGGCTCGGCGCCGACTGGACGCCGATACCCGACGGTCCCGGCGGCGAGTTCCCGCTCAAACAGCCCTACACGGTCGCGGATCAGATGAACTACTGCGAACTGCCGGCCGAGGAGTGCCCCGGTACGCATGACCGGCGGCTCGTCCGCTTCAAGGTGAAACCGAAGGACAACCTGCCCAAGACCTCGGTCATCGACAATGTCGCGGTCATCACCGACGCGGCGATGAAACCCTACAAGACCAACACCTCGATACCGCTCAAACTCAAGAGCGGCACCTGTCTCCCGTCGGCCGAATGCGAGGCGATGGACATGAATAAGTGCGGCGGCGTCAGCGATTACACGCCTCCGGATGATGGCGATGTCGTTCCCGACGCCGATACGGGCGGCGGCCCCTGCACGACCAAGAATGTCGCCATAGCGTACGCGATGGGCAAGAACAGCCCGTTCGGCGATGTGGTCATCCCCAATCCGTCGAACAACCTGACGCTCGGCCAGTTCACCATGGTGGGGACCACCGCCAGCGAGGAGAGCGCCTGCACCTTCAACCTCGTCAAGGTCAAGGTCAAGGTCGATCGTGACACGGCGGTGACCCTGCAGAATCTCAAGCTGGTGGAGGACGCCAACCAGAACGGCCGCTATGACAACGGCGAGAATGTGGTGGCCGAGACCGCGAACCTTGCGTCGGGGTACGCAGATTTCGATGTCCCCTCGACCAAGAGGGCGTTCAAGGAGAACAAGACCCACTATTTCGTCATCCACGGCGACGCGAGCGTGGCCGAAGGGACGACGATAACCCCGAACACCACCTTCAAGGCGATCATCGAAGGGGCCACCTCCATCGATGTGGGCGACGATGGCACGCCGACGGTCGCGAACAAACGGATAGATTTCGCCCTCTATATGTTCGAGCCGACCGGTAAGTCCTTCATCTTCTCCCGCGGCCCGAAGGATCCGGCGGTGCCGGCGACGCTGGCCGAGATAAACGCCAACATCCCGGTCCTGCAACTGCGCACCAAGTCGAAGGAAGAGGCGAACTCGATAAAATCGCTCACCTTCAAGGTCCCGAGCGGGAGCGTGCTGTTCGGCGAGGGGCTCGAAAAGGTGTCGGTCTGGCTCGACAACGGCGGCGACGGCACCGCCGATACCCTGCTCGGCGAAGGAAGCGCCGAGGCGGGTGAGAGCGAGTACAAACTGACCTTCACAACGCCGATAGCCTACACCGCCGATCAGGAGAAATACCTCGTCATCAAGGCCGACTTCAACCTATCGGGCGACCAGAAGGGGAGCATACAGGTCAAGAAGGCGCCCGGTACGCTCGACAGCGAGGTCACCATCTACTCCTTGCCGATAGATTCGAAGGTCTTCCAGGCCTGCACCGACCCGAACGACCCGAATTGCCAGACGGGCGGTGACGAGGAAGAGGGCGGGTGCGGCTGTTCGATCGTCGGTTCGGAGAACGCCGACAACGCTTCGATGATCCTGTCGTTCCTCTTGGGCATCCTGCTCCTGCTCGCGGGACGCCGGGTCTACGGCGATCGCTAGCGCGCGATCGGCTTCGGGCCATGTCCCGGTATATGGGAGCATATCCGTTCATCATGCAAGGGAGATAGTCATGCGTTATCTTGTCCGTCCCGCCCTTTTTTTCAGCGTGCTGTTCGCGGCGCTCGCCCTGTCGGCGGGTCCGTACGGCGGTTCGACCATCGGTCCCGATGTCTCGGTGCACAACGGGAACAAACTCCAGTGGGAAGAAGGGTCCCACGATTATTTCACGATGTTCAAGACGCTCCTGTGGAACCCCGATCCCGCGAAC
>JAKQHE010000218.1 GCA_029573155.1 bacterium | reverse complement strand
CACCATCGGGCAGGTCGCTCCGGCCTTCCTCTACACCGATCCGTATACCGGTACCGGCTACATCGATGAGGTCCGTGTCTATGACCGCGCCCTCTCGATCGGCGACATCCTTTCGTTGAAAGACGGCCTGCACGAATATTGCGACGACGGTAACCATACTGACGGCGACGGTTGCAGCAGCGTTTGTGAGGTCGAGCCGAACTGGACCTGCGGCGGCATGCCTTCGACGTGTCAGTTCGAGGTCACCTTCAATTACACCGGAGCCACACAGGAATGGGTCGTGCCGACCGGTGTGACGAGTCTCACCATCGAGGCGTGGGGTGCGCAAGGTCGTTCGAACGGTGCCGGTACGGTGGCCGGTGGGGCAGGCGGTTATGCGAAGGCGACGGTCCCCGTGACCCCCGGACAAATGCTCTATGTCAATGTGGGGCAGGGCGGTGGGGTCGCCACCTCCGGTGGCTGGAATGGCGGCGGGACCGGCGGGACCGGCGGGGTCGCTACGGCGAATGGCGGCGGTGGCGGTGGGGCGAGCGATGTCCGCAGGGGTGGCACGGCGCTTACCGATCGCGTCATCGTGGCCGGCGGCGGCAGCGGCGCCGGCGGTAACCGGATCGAAGGTTCTTCACCCGGTGCGGGCGGTGGCGGTGGTGGCGGATACTATGGTGGTGGAGGCGGTGGCGCGTGGGCTCCCTCGGTCATGGCGGGCGGCGGCACCCAGACGGCCGGTGGCATCGGCGGCAGTGGCGGTGCCGGAGGCGGTGCCGGGACCGCGGGGTCGCTTGGTGTGGGCGGTAACGGCGAGAATGCCGCTTCTTCCAACCAGTCGGACAGCAACACCGCATCGGTAGGTGCTGCGGGAGGTGGCGAGGTCGGCGTGAACGGTACCTGTTCAGGCAATTGGACAGGCGGGAGCGGCGGCGGCGGCTCGGGATATGTGGCCGCTCCGGGTAATACCGGCACGACGATGAACAGCGGCGTCAGGTCCGGCGACGGGCTTATTATCATCACGCTATGATGTCTATGAAGCGGAGGTCATACATGGTCGGTCGACATGTCGCGATATCGTTCTTCTTCGCCTTTCTTTTTCTGCTTGTCGCCTGCACCTCCGAAGAGCCCGAGGAGATGATCACTTGCGTCACCGCGTTCGACTGTCCCGTGGATTGGTTCTGCGAGGATAATGTCTGTGTCGAGTTCCCCGACAGTCAACCCCCGACGGATAAGGATACCTCAGGTACGGTGCCCGACGCGGACGCTGATAGCGGCACCGATATCCCGCTCGATCAGGATCCGGTGACCGATCGGGACGCCGATGCCGATATCGACGCGGATGCGGACATCGATGCCGATGCCGACAAGGATGCGCCGGTCGACGACGGGGGCGTGGACGACGGGGTGGTCGGCGATGACAGCGACGAACTGTTGAGCGACGAACCGGTGGGGGATGATGGTCCTGTGTCCGATGACGCCGTTGTGACCGACGATACGCCGGTGACCGACTTCGACAATGTGGTGCCTCCGCAGTCGTGTGGCGACGGTAAGAACACCGTGGCGGACGGGCTGGTGCTCTACCTGCGTTTTGACGAGCCGACGCTCTTCACGACGGCGTACGACTCGTCGGCATCCCTGCTCCACGGCAAAGGAACGGCCGGCGTCTCTCTGGGTGTTGCCGGTGTCCGGGGCAATGCCATGTCGTTCAATCAGAGTAGCAACTTCCAGATAGCCGATACCGCGACGCTCGACATGACGGGTCCCATGACCGTCATGGGGTGGGTCTATCTCGACCCGCACGCGAACAACATCTGGCCTTACCCCGTCGTGATCAAGGGGAACGGCAGGCAGGCGAACTACTATGTGTGGCGCGAGGCGGACCGGAAACTCAACTTCGGGTTCCACCGGTGGGAAGAGACAGGCACCGGTTGCGGCGCCAAGTCGACCATAGACATCGACGACAGCACCTGGCATTATTTCGCCGGGACCTACGACGGCACCTATGTGCGGCTCTATGTCTACGGCACCGACGGTGTCCTGCAGGATCAGATCACCTCCGACCCCTGTCCCCAGGAACCGTTGCCGAACGACCGTGCCTTCACCGTCGGCCAGATACCGCCCGGGACCGAATATCCGATGCACTACTACGACTCGACCGGCTACATCGACGAACTACGGATATATACCCGCGCCCTTTCGCCGGGTGAGATAGGGTCCGTCATGAGTTCGCACACCGAATACTGCGATGACGGCGACGATACCGTCGTCGGGGATGGTTGTACTGACTGTCAGGTCGATACCGGATACATCTGTTACGGTACCCCTTCGACCTGCGAGGTCGAGCCCTCGTGGACCTGTACCCATTCGGTGAATATCTGCGACAGCACCTACGATTATTACGATAGTTCTATGGGGGATTACTACTATCGCAGTTGGGTGGGCACCTCCCTGGAGGCCATCTCGGGCGGGGCGGTGAAGTGGACCTCGCCCGCCTTCTCGACCTATCAATGGACCGATTATTCTGCTGGCGCGAAGTGCTGGGGCACTTGGTACAACTACACCTTCGACAAAGGGCAGACGGTGGATCTTAATTATTCCACCAAAGGCGCCTACAATCCGAATCAGTGCTACTTCCAGTTGAAGGACGGGGCGAGCGGCGCCGGCAATGTCATCACCACCACCGCGGCGACCGGTAGCGGCCAGTGGCCGGCTAACTATTCCTACACCGGTATCTGCCTGCAACCTTAAAGTTTTCCTTTTAGAGCGGCAGAAACGGTTCAGCCCAGGTTCAGCGCCTTTTTGAATCCCACCAGTTCCTCGATGAACCGGTGCGGCTTCTCGATATGAATGGAATGTCCAGACCGGATACGACGACAGTCGCACTGCGGGCAGATTTCGCGCGTCTGACGAACATCGTCGTCGGTCATTGCACCGAGCAGAAGCCCGCTTTCGGGGTGGATGAACCAGTCGGCGTGGAGCAGGAGCATCGGACAGCGGACCTCTTTCAGCACCGCCGCGTGGTCTATCGAGGCGCAGGCCGATCCATCGATAAAGGCGCGAGTGAAGTCCGGGTCGAAGGTCGAGAACGACTTGATAAGGACGCGCAGTTGCATCGGCAACCAGCCGATGTCTATCGGCGCGCCGGGGTGTTTCTTTTCGTAGCGGTCGATGAGCCACGAAAGAGACCATGCCAGCCAGCCCGGGATACGAATGATGCGCGCCCCCTGCGCCGTTGGCACCTCGAAATTCCGGAAGATGTGACCGATATCGCGCCCGTTCGGGCCGTCGAGACCGGCAACGACCAGTTTGAAGAAGCCGTAGGCCCAGCAACCGTCGCGCAGGCGGGGCCATTCACTGCTGAACAGCGGCGGATCCTCCGGTACGACGCCGAGCACGAGTTCGGGAAGCTTTGCTGCGCACCACAGGGCGATGACGCCTCCCGACGAGTTGCCCGATATGACGGCGGGGCGTTTCACCACCTCGCGCAGGAAAAAGGTCATGTCGCGACCGATGGAATGGTAGTTGTAGTCCCCCGGGGTCCGCCCCGAAAGGCCGTGGCCGCGGATGTCGAGCGCGTAGATCTGAAACTCGTGCATGAGCGCCGGGAGTACCCGCAGGTAACTCTCCCAACACATGGACTGCCCGGGTATGAGGACGAGCGGCGGTCCGTTGTCGGGGCCGGCGGCGTAGTGGAGCACCACCTCACCGGTGTCGACGAATTTCTCTGTGATCCCCCGCATGG
>JAKQHE010000212.1 GCA_029573155.1 bacterium | reverse complement strand
TGCCGTCGCCGTCGCTGTCGTCGTCCTTGAAGTCGGGGATACCGTCGTTATCGGTATCGACCGCTATGCCGCCCGGCTTCTCGACACTGTCGGGAATGCCGTCGCCATCGTGGTCGCCGGGAAGCAGAGGATCGTCGTCGGGAAGAAGGTCGTCGGACACAAGAGCATCATCGTCGGACGGGTCGGAGGGGTCGGCCTGATCGGTCGGATCGGACTGGTCGCTGTCCATGTCGGGCAGGGAATTCTCCGACGCGATGTCGTCGTCATTGAGGTCGTTATCCTGGTCGGTCTGGGCGGCCGGTTTGACACTGTCGCACGAAAGGGCGACGAAAAGGAGCAGGAGCGGCGCGATGAACGAAAAGTTCTTCATGCTTCCCTCCCTCACGGCAACACGATCCGTATCCGCAGCCATGCATCGGCAAGTTGCGTCGGATTGTAGTCCCATATCCATTTGGGCTCGTTGCCCGCCGTGGCGTCGGTATAGTACGACTCGAACGCGGTCGGGCACCGTTCGTACTGCGTCAGGCCACAGGCCCCTCCCCACCACGGGTCGGTCCCGAGGTTGCCATAGACCGATGGGTCGGTCCCCGCTTTTCCGGCCAGTATCGCGGGACCCCAGTCGCTGTCGTCGAACCATTTGTCGCACCAGTCGGCGTTCGGGGTCGGGACCGCTTCGGGGAAGTAGCGCCACTGGGCGTCGGTCCATTCGGGGTCGAGCGGCGTGTACTCGTTCCCGTCGCCCGGCGGCAGGACACCGTCGGTGATGATGGTCTCGCCGTTCACCAAAATGACCGCTACGAAGGATGAGATCGCGAGCCCCGTGTCCTTTCCGTGCACGCCGACGACATTGGTGCCCGATTCGAGCACCAGTTTGGGGCCGCCGTAGGTGTCGGCGTAGGCCCAGTTCCCGTAGTAGATGCCGAATTCCGCCGAAGAGAACTGCGTGCCGTTCGCGCACAGTTCGACCAACTGGTCATCGACCGACAGGGTCATGATCGCCTGATACTCCTTGCGGTTGTCGCAGTCGTAATCGATCCCCTCCTGATGAATCGTCGAACCGGGATAGATGTCGGGGTCCTCGTCGTCACAGTCAAGCAGGCCGTTGGGACAGACGGCGGGCGTCCCGTAGACGACCATCGTGATGTCGCACCAGCCGTCGCCGTCGGTGTCGCATCCTTCATCCGTCAGGGTGTTCCCGTTATTGTCGACACCGTCGCATATCTCCACCGGCGGCAGGGTATCGGCATCGGGCAGTTCCCCGTCGCCGTCGAGCACCTCGAGGATACACTCACCCGCCTCGCAGAACCACCCCTCCTCGCAGAAATAGGGTTCCCATACGCCATCGGCGCAGGTTATCGCTATATCTTTCCCGAACTGGCAGACCTTTTTACCCTCTTCGCTGCAGGAAGACCCCGAAAGCGACCGGAGACAGGCCGACGAGGCGTCGTTGAATTCGGGGAGCGGGCCACCGAAGGGGACACAGAGGTAGCCGAGGTCCTCACGACAGTCGGCGTCGATCGCGCAGTTCACCTCGACGCACAGGCCCTCGCCGCGGTAGCCGAAGTCCTCGACATCGGGACCGCAGGCGTACGCTTCGGTCGAAAGATACGGGGCGCAGGCATGATCGGGGACACTGCAGTCGCCGTGCGCACCACAGGCCTTTTCGAAGCAGAGGTCCAGAAGCAGGTCGCCGTCGTCGGTGAGTTCATCCTCATCGACCGGTCCGTCGGTCAGCAGGGCGTCATCGTCTGATGCGATCGCGTCGTCAGGGTCTTCCGGCTGTTCATCGTCCTTTATGTCGCTTATGTCCTTTTCGTCCTTTTCCTCATCCACATCGGGAAGTGGTTTTTCATCGGTGTCGGTACCTTCTCCGTCGATTACCGGATCGAGGTCCCACTGGATATCGACATCCGTAGATGGTTTGCCGCTGTCACAGGCGACAAGGAGCATCAGCGGAAGAAACAGGAGCATCGGCTTTCGGAACATGGCCCCCCTCCCCTTAAGATCCTCAGCGTTTCTGCATCATCTTGCCGTCATCCTTGACGATGGTGCGGGCTGGTATGACCCCTCGGACGCTCGTCAACGGGTAGATGACGCACTCCTTCCCGACGATGGTGCCGGGATTAAAAACGGTGTTGCAGCCCGCCTCGGTGTGGTCGCCGATGATCGCCGAGAACTTCCGCAGGCCGGTATCGATGAAGCAGTCCTTGCACTTGACCGTGACATTGCCCGGCACCGATTTGACATTGGAGAGGATGACCCCCGCGCCGATGTGTGACCTATACCCCATCACCGAGTCGCCGACATAGTTGAAATGAGGGATCTGCACCGCGTCGAAGATGAACGCGTTCTTTATCTCGCACGAATTGCCGATGACGCAGCCGTTGCCGATGATGGCGCTACCGCGGATGAAGGCGCCGTGCCGTATCTCGACCTGCTTCCCGATGATCGCGGGACCACTTACCGACGCGGTCGGCGGGATAACGGTCCCCTCCCCCAGCCACAGGTCGGGCGCTATCTCACGATACCCGGCGACGGTGAGGCGCGGACGGGCCGCCTTGATATAGTCGGTTATCTTCGGCAGTATCTGCCAGACATGCTCGACGCCGTCGAAGATGTCGGCGAATTCACTTTTGGTAAGGTCGAAATACTCGGTCGGCGCGAACATGATCCCCCTCCTCTCTTATATCACGGAAAATATGGTCTGCGGTATCCACAGGAACAACTCATGGATCAAACGGGCCGGGATGAGAAGCAACGAGAAGACGCCGGTCATCAGCAGGATGATGAGGATGAAGAACCCGTACCGCTCGACATTCATGAAGGCACGGTCGAAACGGTACGGCAGGATGCCCTGCAGTATCTTCGAGCCGTCAAGCGGCGGTATCGG
>JAKQHE010000281.1 GCA_029573155.1 bacterium | reverse complement strand
GCGGCGAGCCGACCGACGGCGGCGCCTCCCTGCCGGATGAGCGCATACCCCTGTTCGAGCGGTCGGAGCGGACTGCGCATCTCCACACGGAGCACGGCGTCGGCGAGTCGCCGCTCGGCGTCGCGGTGGATGCGCCGGAGTTCCGCCGCCAGAGCGGCCGACACACCGAGGAGCCGCAGGCGCAGGCGCTGGAGCCATTCGGCGGGACGCGGTATCTGCAACAGCAGGCGATCGAGCCGCATCTGCCGGTCGCGCAGGAGCGCCCGGACCTGTTCGCCCATCAGCGCGGCGCGCCCCGTCGCCTCGGCAAGAAGATCGGCCGCGGGGCGGGTCACCAGTTCGGCCGCCGCCGAAGGGGTGGGCACCGCATGACTCGCGACGAGATCGAGGATCGTCCGGTCGGTCTCGTGACCGACCGCCGCGACGACCGGCACGCGGCACGACGCCACGGCGAGCGCCAGCCGTTCGCCGTTAAAGGCGCGGAGATCCTCCTTCGCGCCGCCGCCGCGACCGACGATGATCGCCTCGATGCCGGGGATCCCCTGCAACGCCTCGACGCCGCGCGCCAGCATCTCCTCGGCCTGATCCCCCTGCACGAGCGCCGGATAGAGCGTTATCTTGAGTCGCGGGTAACGATCGCGACCGACACGGATGATGTCGCGGATGGCGGCCCCGCCCGCCGCGGTCACGACGCCGATATGCTCGATGAGCGGCGGCAACTCCTTCTTGCGCGCCGGGTCGAACAGCCCCTGTTTTTGCAGTTTGTCCTTCAATCTCTGTATCCGCAGCGCCTCGGTCCCCTCGCCCGCCGGCAGGAAGAAACTCACGATGAGGGTGATATCGGCGCGCGCCTCGTACAGCGACACGCGGCCCCAGACGAGATAGGCGGCGTCCTCGACGAGCGTCCGGTCGCCCGCTTTCTGCCCCTTGAACAACGCGCAACGGACCTGCGCCGTCTCGTCCTTGAGCGTGAAGTAGGTGTGTCCCGATAAGGAGGTGTGCAGGTTGCTCACCTCGCCGCGCAGTATCACGACGCCGAAATTCGACTCGACGACCCCCTTGAGGGCGCGCACCAGTTCGGAGACCGAGAGGATACGGTCGTCCATGGGCGGTCAGTGTATCCGTTTTTTCGCCATGTTCCGGATGATCGGCGAGATGTTCTTGCTTTCGGCTATCTTCTTGAGATCGGCGCGGCGGATGACATCGAGGAACAGCATGCCGGTCTTTATGGGCGTCTTGGGGTTCGTCACGAGCGCGACCTTCACCATGTAGTTCTTGCAGAGATTGCGGCTGCTGGCGATGTATTCGACCACATCCTGCATGGTGGCCGGGTTCCCCGCGAGCGCGGCGATCTCGCCCGGCGTGATGCCGCCGTTGCTGAGCACCGCCATCGCCACCATGCGGCGGGGATCCTTGATGAGCAGTTTCCGCGCCTCCATATTGCCGACGGTGGCGAGTTTCATCCGTTGCGGCATCGTCAGTTTGTCTATGATATCCGCTATGTTCTTGCGGTGTTCCGCTATCTCTTCCTTCGACATCCCGGCGAAGGGATCCTCGACGAGCAGGAAGTCGGGCACCTCGAGGTCGATCGAATCGAGGTCGACGACCTCGTCATCCTCGGTCACCACCCCCTGACCGGTGTCGAACAGGGCGCCCGAGATATTTATCTCCTGCCCCTCATCGAGCGCGGCGACGGCATCTTCGCGCGACGGTTCGGCCACCTCTTCGAACGAATCGAGTCCCTTGATGAGCAGCCGGTCGCCTTCCGGAGCGTCGATCGGCGTGACCGGCGGCACCGGCCCGGCCGGCGTGACCGCGCGGACTTGTCCGCCGGGGCCTTAACGGGGGCGGGCGGCTCCGGGGGACGCGGCTCCTCATCCGACGGGACGACGAACTCCTTGAGTTCCTTGGGGGTCACCCAGCCGAGTTGCTCGCGATAGGCGGCGGTGAGTGACGCACTGAAGGTCTTCAGGAACGCGAGCACCGCCTCGCGGTCCGGGTGGGAGAGCAGGATGAACGACCGGTTGACGATGAGGGCCCGCCACAGTTCCTCGTTCGGCGACAGCCACCGCTCCTTTATCACCGGCCAGGTCAGCCGCTTGGAGTTCACGAGCGCGGCGATGAGTTGCGGATTCGGGTCGGCGACGCAGAGCCGCGCAAGCGTCCGGACGGTGGCCCGCGACATATCGGGGCGGACCCGCTTGATCAGGACGGCGTGGTCCAGCGCCTTCAATTTCTCGAAAGCAAGCGAGCGGACCTCGTCGTTCTCGTCATCGGCAAAGGCGATGACCGCGCTCACATAGTCATCGCGGGTAAGCGGGAGGAACTGATCGAGTATCGCCTTTTTCTGAACGGGATCCTGCGCCCGGCGCCACATATCGTTCTCCTAGTTCATCGCCGCGATGAGATCGAGCCCGTACAGCGTAAGGTCGCGGTCGTACTCCTCGATGCGGCGCGACACCGCCGCGAGCCCGCCGGCCAAACCGCCGGTCGCGATGACGCGCGGCGTGAAATCGAGTTCGGCCGCCATTTCTTCTATCACGCGGTCCACCATGCCGGCGAACCCGTAATAGACGCCGCTCTGGATGCCGCCTGCGGTGCTGCGTCCGACGGCCCGTTCGGGGCGGTCGAGATGGACCCGCGGCAGTTTGGCGGTCCGCGCGGCGAGAGCTTCGATGGAAATGAGCATCCCCGGCATGATGGCGCCGCCCAGATAGCGATGGTCGGGAGAGACCGCGTCTATCGTTATCGCGGTGCCCGAATCGACGATGAGCGCCCCGCCGGGGTGACGCGCGATGGCGGCGGCCGCGTTGACGATGCGGTCGGCGCCGACCTCCTGCGGGCTGTCCACCGCGACCGTTATCCCGGTCCGCGTCCCCGCGCCGACAAAGAGCGCCTCGCGACCCAGATACTCGCGCGAGAACCGCTCCCAACTATGGTCCCACGCCGGGACGACCGAACTGACGATGACCTTCTCGACCTTCTCCCGCGGGATGCCGGCGAGCGTCAGGAGCGGGTGGAATTTCGCCGTGAGATCGTCGAAGGTGGCGTGGCGGTCGGTCTCGACGCGCCAGCGCGCCGTTATCTTGCCGTGGTCGGTGATGCCGACGACGGTGTTGGTGTTGCCGATATCCACGCAGAAGAACATGCGGTCCCTCGCCAGTTCGCGGTCATGCCCCACTATAACGCGGGAAGGGGAAAAGGCAAGAAACCGGCGTGAATCCTTGACACGAGCGCCGTTCCTGACGATAACGCCTTCCGGTCAACCGGAGAGACAGGAATGCAAAAGGACCGCTCGCAGACGAGGACCGTCACGGTCACGGTCGACGCGCAGGACCCGTCGGGCGCGGGGGCCATCCACGCCTTCGGCAAGAAGATACTGGTCACCGGCATCATCGCCGGCGAGCGGGTCGCGCTCCACATCAAGGACCCGCGCGAGATATACCCCGAGGCGGAGCTACGGCGCATCGTCGCGCGGTCGCCGCACCGCGTCGATCCGCGCTGTCCCGTCTTCGGTCGTTGCGGCGGCTGTACGCTCCAGATGCTCGCGTATCCCGAGCAGTTGAAATGGAAACGGCGCGTCGTGAAGGATGCGCTCGGCAAGATGCTCGAGGACCGGTCGGTGCTCGTCCGGCCGACGATCGGGATGAAGGAGCCGTGGCTCTACCGCAACAAGGTGCAGTATCCGGTCGGCCGCGACGGCAGGTTCCCCATCATCGGGTTCTACGCGCCGGTCAGTTACCGCATCGTCACCAACCGCGGCTGTCCCATCCAGCATCCCGAGGCCGACCTGCTGAAGGAGGCCCTGCTCGCCCATCTCAAGGAACATCGCATCGAGCCGTACGACGAGCGGACCGGCGACGGGCTCGTCCGGACGCTCATGACCCGCAAGGGCTTCGCGACGGGACAGGTCGTCTGCATCCTCGTGCTGAACGGCAGGACGCTCCCGGCGATGGAAGGCTTCGTCGCCGCGGCCCGCGCGGCGGTACCGGCGCTCACCGGCGTGGTCGTCAATGTCAACACGAAGAAGGGGCGCGTCATACTCGGCCGCGAGAACCGCGTCGTCTGGGGTTCCGGCACGCTGACCGATACCCTGCTCGGCCACACCTTCGAGATATCGCCCAACTCGTTCTATCAGGTCAACCACGCGCAGGCCGAGTCGCTGTACCGCGCCGCGCTCGAACTGGCCGCGATAGAAAAAAAGGATGTCGTGTTCGACCTTTACGCCGGAGCGGGGACCATCACGATACCGGCCGCCGCTCTCGCCAAGGAGGCATGGGGGGTGGAATTGTCGCCCGAGGCGGTCGCCGACGCGGAACGCAACGCGAAACGCAACGGGATGGAGAACGCGCGGTTCGTCGCCGGCGATGTCGTGAAGGAGACCTCGCGGCTCATCGAGAAAAAGATCCGGCCCGACATCGTCATACTCGACCCGCCGCGCGCCGGGTGCGACAAACCGCTCCTCCTCATGCTCGCCGCGGCGCGTCCCAAACGGATCGTCTATGTTTCCTGCGACCCCCGGACGCTCGCCCGCGATCTGGGCATCCTCGAACTGCACGGCTACCGCGTCGCCGAGGTGCAGCCGGTCGACCTGTTCCCGCACACCGGCCACGTCGAGGCGGTGGCGCTGCTGGAACCGATGGGAAAAAGAAGGGGATCGTGAAAAATCCCCCTTCCATCCCCCTTTGACACGGGGGACGAAGGGTCGTTCACCGGGATTTTATACCTTCCGGCCCCTTGTCACTGAAGGCCGAATTAGACGAAACTGTAGCACCGTGTCGTCAGGCCGGAAGCCGGAGCATTCATGCGAGGAAGCCTTGACGGGATTTGAAACAGGGACTATTTCGTCGCCTTGAGGGCGTCGAGCGCCGCCTTGTGCTTTTCTTGCATTGCCTTCTTTTCGGCATCCTGCGTTTCTTTCATCGCTTTTTTCTCGTCGGCATGCCGCTTTTTCATCTCTTCTTTTTTCGCCTTGTATTCGGCCTCGAATGCCTCCTGTTCCTCTTTCTGTTTCTTGGTGAGTTCCTCCTTGGCGGTCTTTTGCGCTTTGTCGAGTTCGGCCATCTCGGCTTTCTGCGCCTTCTTGAGATCGGCCGGCTTCGCGGCGACCTCAGCGACGGGAGCCGGAGCGACCTTTGCCGGGGCCGGGGCAACGGTAGCCGCAGCGGCTGGAGCGGGCTTCGCCGGAGCGGGCTTCGCGGCGGTCGGGGCCGGAGCGGGCTTCGCCGGGGCCGGAGCGGTCTGCGCCGAAACGATCGCGAACACGAGCGCAACGGTCATGAGAACGAGGTACTTTTTCATGGATTCCTCCCTGATCGGTCTAAGGTTTGAAACGGAACGCTCATCGGGGACGATGGTATGCCTTACCTCTTGAAAAGGCAAATTTTTATCCGAAAGGAAAACACACCGTTCCTTATTGATTGAACACCGAGCGGTTGTAGTACTGTATCGCTTCGGCGATGTGCGGGGTGTCGATATGCTCGGCCCCCGCAAGATCGGCGATGGTACGCGAGACCTTGAGTAGTTTGGCGTACCCGCGCGTCGAGATGCCCATCTTCTCTATCGCGGCGCGTAGGAGCGTCTCGGCCGCCGGGGCAAGCACGCAGAACTTCTCGATGTCGGCGGGGGCCATCCGGGCGTTCACGAGGTTCGGTTTGCCGCGGAACCGTTCCGCCTGCGCCGTGCGGGCCCTCTCGATGCGGTCGCGCAACTTATCCGACGGTTCGCCGCCCCCTTTTTTGCGCAGGTCCTCGTACGGGACCGAGTTGACGATGACCGATATGTCGATGCGGTCGAGGAGCGGACCCGATATCTTGTGCTGGTATTTCTGTATGGCGACCTGCGAACAGGTGCAGGGGTGCTTGCGGTCGAACAGATACCCGCACGGGCACGGGTTCATCGAGGCGACGAGCATGAAACTCGACGGGAATTTCACCGTCGAGGTGGCGCGCGATATCGTGATCTCACCGTCCTCGAGCGGCTGGCGCAGGACCTCGAGCGCGTTCTTCTTGAATTCGGGGAACTCGTCGAGGAACAGCACCCCGTTGTGGGCGAGCGATATCTCCCCCGGTCGCGGCGGCACGCCGCCCCCCGCGAGCGCGACATCCGACAGCGTATGGTGCGGACTGCGGAACGGCCGCTCGACGATGAGCCCCTCCTCCGCGAGCAGTCCCGCGACGCTGAATATCTTGGTGGTCTCTATCCGTTCCTCTTCTTCCAAGAGCGGCAACACCGACGGGATGCGGCGCGCGAGCATCGTCTTGCCCGACCCCGGCGACCCGATCATCAGCAGATTGTGGCCCCCCGCCGCCGCCACCTCGATGGCGCGCTTGGCCTGTTCGTGCCCCTTCACATCGGAAAAATCTGGGTGGCGGCGCACCACCTCGGCGCGCCGGTCGGGGACGAACAGGTACGGTTCGGCGCCGCGCAGGATCTCGAGTATCTGATTGATGTGCGACACGGCGATCACCTTGACCGCGCTGATGGCGGCCGCCTCGCGGGCGTTCTTTTCGGGAACGATGAGCCCCGTGAGCCCGTGGTCGCGCGCCGCGATGGCGAGCGGCAGGATGCCCGGCACCGGCTTCACCTCGCCGTTCAGCCCCAGTTCGCCGATGAGCAGATAGCGGCTCACCGGCTCCACCGGCAGGTCGTGGACATGGGCCATGAGCGCTACCGCGATCGGCAGGTCGAACCCCGCCCCCTCTTTCGGGACGCTCGCGGGGGAGAGGTTTATCGTCAGCCGGTTCTGCGGGAAGTTGTGGCCGCTGTTGATGACCGCGGTGCGGACCCGCTCGCGCGACTCCTTGATCGCCGTGTCGGGGAGTCCGACGATGGTGAAGGCGGGCATGCCGCGGGCGATATCGACCTCGACATCGATGAGAAAGCCCGAAATGCCCGAAACGGCGCCGCTTTTGAGAATGGACAGCATGAGAACATCCCTCCCGGAACATAAACCGCGGCGACTATATTAAAAGAAAATTTGATTTGCAAATATCTTATTCCCGCCTATAATCACTCCATAACTTAAGGTGGGAGGAGAAACATGAACAGATTCTTTTGGATGCTTGCAACTCTTTCGTGTCTTCTGATCGCGTGCGGCGATGACGGCGGTACGCAGGACCCGGTCGATACCGAGCCGGTCGATGACGCCGTCGTTCCCGACGACGCGGCGCAACCCGATACCGAACAGCCCGACGAGGTACTGCTCGACACCGAACCGGACGGCGACGGTCTCCTCGTCCCCGATGACGACGCGCCCGACACCGTACCGGTCTACTGCACGCTCGCGGCGAACGCCACTTTCGCCTACATCTACGACGGCAACGGCGACCTGCAGGCCCAACTCAACGCGAACCAGAGCGGCTATCTCACCTCCGCCGTCTTCACCGGCAGTCTCGGCGATGCCGAAAAACCGGTCCCGCCCGCGGCGGCCGTACAGACCATCGCCTTTTCGTACCATCTCGCGGCGTCGGGCGGTCAGCCCGCGCAGATCATCGTCACCCAGCAGAGTTTCGACGGCGCCCATGCCGTGGTCAACCCGTTCGTCCAGATGAGCCCCCCGAACGACGCGATAACCACCGGCCAGTTCTCGGTGGACGCCAGCAAGGCGGGCTCCGGCTATGTGA
>JAKQHE010000162.1 GCA_029573155.1 bacterium | reverse complement strand
AGAGCGGCTTCATGATCAGCCCCAGACCGAATACCATCATGATGAGGCCGATGATGCGGATGATCCAGGTGAGCGTCTTGCGCTCGGTGACGGCTGCCGCGAACATCTGCTGTGAACTCATGATATCATTCTTGAGAAGGTCGATGGTCGTATGCTCGGTCGAGTAGGGGGCGAACGATGAGCCCTGCTGTTTGGCGACTATCGTAACGGGGCCGGGCTGTGCGGCGCTGAACGAGACGCGCACGTCGCCCACCTGCGGGGCGGCGGGGTTCTGCGCGATAAAGATAAAACCGCCCTGAGCTTTGAGCGTGCCGTTCATTACGGTAGAGGCGTTGGCAAGATCGCCGTCGGCGACGGGTGTGAGGTTACCGATGCGGGCGATCTGGTCGGCGTTAAGGGTAAATGCGCCGAGGGTAACGTTGACCGCCTGGTAGCTCGCGTTCTGGTAGGGCATCGACGCGGGGTTCTGGTGGCCGTCGCTGATCTTGAACTTCGATGAGTCCGAGAGCGAGCTGCTCCAGTCTTTTTTATAATCGTAGGTCGTTACTGTTTCGGTGCCGCCGCCGACCTTGTCCTTGGTCTCTGACTTTGACTCTTCGACCCACTGGTACATCTCGACGGTACGCTCAAGACGCGCAGCGACGAGCGAGAGGCCGAAGTCATTGTCGGTGAGGGTGTCAGAGGTCTGTGCGTTTCCAGAAATGCAGACGAGCGCCCCCTCTTTTGCCGCGTCCACGCTGTCGGCCGCCGCCTCAACGACTATCTCGGGCCGGGGCGCATCGGACGGATCACGGTCCTGCAGCGATCGGCGGGCGACGGCACCGCCGGCCCTTCCAGCCCCCTCGGCGCCGCCCTCTCCCGCTTCCGGTCGTCGGTGTCGCAGAAGAAGTGAAATCCCCGAAAACAGGCACAAAACCAGCTTTGAGCGGGCTTGCGCCGGGGCTCCGCATGGGGGATTTTGGCCCCGAACCGCCGGCCGGGTGAACGCCGGCCGACAGCCAAGAGGTATTCATGATCCGCCTTTCCCTGCGCGCCGCATTGGCCGCCGTTCCGCTGCTGCTGGCCGCCTGCGGCGGCGCCTCCTCCTCGGACAAGGCGTCGGCTCCCGAAACCAAGCCCGGCGACCAGCTTACGGTCGAATCGAAAAAGGGTTCGGACATGGTGATGGGCTCGGCCGACGCGCCGGTGACGGTCGTCGAATACGCCTCGGTCACCTGCCCGCACTGCGCGGCGTTCCACGAGACCGTGTTTCCGGCGATCAAGGAAAAGTACATCGACACCGGCAAGGTGAAGTTCATTTTCCGCGAGTTTCCGACCCCGCCCGCCGAGTTCTCCTATATCGGCTCGGTGCTGGCCCGCTGCGCGGCGGAGAAGAACGGCTCCGACGCCTATTTCGCGGTTGTCGGGACGCTGTTCCGCACCCAGCGGACATGGATTTTCGGCGACAACCCGAAGGCCGAACTGCTGAAAGTCGCCGGCCAGGTCGGCATGGATGAAGCCGCCTTCGACGCCTGCCTGAAGCGGCAGGACCTGATCGACCAGATCAACGCAAGGGTCGAGGAAGGCAGCGAGAAATACTCGATCACCGGCACGCCGAGCTTCATCGTCAACGGCGAGAAGGCGACGGCCCGCACCACCGAGGACTTCGAAAAACTCCTCGATGAAAAGCTCGCCAAAGCGGCCGGCTAGGGAAAACAGGCGGTTGGCGCTGGTGGAGAATCGGCGATCACTCGACTTTCGATCCCGCTTCCCCGCCCTCGCCGGGCGAGCCCCCGTTGGACCTGAACGCCGGACCTGACAAAACGTGAAGTTCACCAATC
>JAKQHE010000157.1 GCA_029573155.1 bacterium | reverse complement strand
AGGAACTCGTAGGTCGGGGTGTCGACCGCTATGCGAGCGTTGCCGAAGTCGAACACGGCGCCTTCGCTCGGATAAACGATATCATTGTGTGAAATGACCATGTTGGCAGGTCCGGTAAGTTGGTCCTCATCGTTCAAAAGTTCGTCGGTGACCATGTCGTCAGAGACCACATCGTCGGTGACCACATCGTCGGTGACCGTTTCGTCGCTTGTCTCGTCGGGTTGTTCAGTGTCCTCCTCGGGGGTGACGATGTCATCTTCGAATTCGACGGTGTCCTCGTCGCTCCCGCCGCATTCGATGGTATGCCAGCCGAGGCCGTCCAGCGTGTCGATCGGGTAGCCGTCCCATTCGTCGGCCGGGTCGAAGGCGTCGGATCCGTCGGTGTCGCCTTCGGTGATGCCGCATTTCCTGCGCAGGGTGTGGTTGGCGGTGGTGACATCGCCCGTGCCCCATTCAGTGCCGGGATCGAAACCGATCTGACCGAAGATATCAAGCGTCGTGCCGTTACAGACCAGCTCCAGCGCGTCGTTGCCGTTGAACCCCGGCTTGTAGAGCAGATCGCAATTGGTCTTGTCGGAGAAGTTGGTGTGGCAGACGACGAAGACATCCCCGGCGGCCAGGGAAACATCGCCGAGCGCTATCGTCGGGTCGGCGGTGGTGGTGCCGTCCTTGTACACCCGCACCTCGCAGGAGTTAAGGGATACCGCCGCGCCGGAGGCGTTGTATATCTCAAAGCCCTTGTCGTTGCCGCTTCCATGCACATATTCGCTGAAGATGAGACCCGATACCGGCTCAATCGTATTGTCATCGGTGAGGATGTCATCGGTCACAACATCATCGGTGACGATGTCGTCGGTCGCTGGTTCATCCTCATCAAGCGGCGGAACGATGTCCTCGTCCGAGGGGGCGCCGTCATCCTTGATGCCGTCCTTGTCGGCGGGCAGGTCGGCGTCGGTCTTGGTGTCGGTGATGACCGGTTCGTCCTCGTCAACCAGATCGTCACTGAACAGGTCTTCGTCGATCAGGGTGTCGCTCGCGGTGCCGTCGGAATCGTTCGTGTTACTCGACGATGACTCGCAGGCCGCGAGCAGAAAGAAGAGAGCGACGAGCGACAGGAAGGCGGAAAGAATCTTTTTCATGGCGATCACTCCTTGGTGTCGTTTATGTCCGGTGATGCATACACGCTCCTTTCCAAAAGGGAGGCGCGGGCCTTTCGGCACCGCACCCTGTCGACCCGGCATCCATACCATTTCGGCTTCAGGAACCCGGGCTCGGAGTCGCATCAGCCTACCAGAATGTCTCGAATAAGCAAGTTTTTACGGATGCTTCCGCCCGGTTCATTCTTCGGAAAGGAACGGGTACTCGTAGACCTGCGGCGGCGTGAAGCATTCCTTGATGGTGCGCGGGCTGGTCCAGCGGATAAGGTTGAGGAAACTGCCTGCCTTGTCGTTGGTCCCCGAGGCGCGCGCGCCGCCGAAGGGCTGATGTCCGACCATCGCGCCGGTCGGCTTGTTGTTGATGTAGAAGTTGCCCGCCGCGTTGGGGAGCGCGTCGCTCAATTTGTTTATCAGGTAACGGTCTTTCGCGAAAATGGCTCCCGTCAGCGCATAGGGCGAGGTCGAATCGACCAAATCAAGGGTTTCGTCAAGTTTGTCGTCGTCGTACACGAACACGGTCACCACCGGTGCGAAGATCTCTTCCTCCATCGTTATAAAGCGCGGCCTCTTCGCCTCAATAATGGTCGGCTGAATAAAATAACCCTTCGACTTATCGCCGGTGCCGCCCGTCAGTATCTCGGCATCGGGCGACTTTTTCGCGATCTCGATGTAGCGCATGGTGTTGTCGAAACTCGCCTCGTCGATGACGGCGTTCATGAAATTGCGAAAGTCGCGTACATCGCCGACCTTTATCATCGAGACCATGGAGCGCAGTTTCTCCTTGAGTTCGCTCCACCGCGACCGCGGGACATAAACCCGGGAGCAGGCGGAGCATTTCTGCCCCTGATACTCGAACCCGGCGCGAACAACGGCGCTCGCCACCGCGTCGACATCGGCCGATTGGTGCATGAAGATGAAATCCTTGCCGCCCGTTTCGCCGACGAGCCGTGGATAGATGCGGTATTTGCCGAGATTTGCGCCGACCGTTTGCCACATCGACCTGAACACATCGGTCGAGCCGGTGAAGTGGATCCCGGCGAGCGCCGGATGGTCGAGCACGATACCTGATATCATCGCACCAGCGCCCGGCATGAAGTTGATGACACCGTCAGGTAGTCCCGCCTCCTTGTACAGTTGCATGAGGTAGTAGTTCGACAGGAGCGATGTCGATGCCGGTTTCCAGATGACGGTGTTGCCCATGATCGCCGGGGCGGAGGGCAGGTTGGCCCCGATCGCGGTGAAGTTGAAGGGTGTCACGGCATAGACGAACCCTTCGAGCGCCCGGTAGTGGACGCGGTTCCAGACATGATGGTCGGAGATGGGTTGGTTGCGGTAGATCTGTTCCATGAACTTGACATTGTAGCGGTAAAAATCGGCCGTTTCGCAGGTCGCGTCTATCTCGGCCTGATAGCAGGATTTTGACTGACCGAGCATCGTCGCCGCGTTGAGGATGTAGCGATACTTCACCGAGATGAGACTCGCCGCCCGATGGAACACCGCCGCCCGATCCTCCCACGGCGTGTTCTCCCACTGTTGCTTGGCGGCCAGCGCCGACTCGATCGCCATTTTCACCTCGTTCTCCCCGGCCTCATGGCAGATAGCGAGAACATGCCGGTGGTCGTGCGGACAGACGACCTTTCTGGTCTTCCCGGTGCGGATCTCCTCCCCGCCGATGATGAGCGGGATCTCGATCTTCTGGTCGAACTGCCTCTTGAGTTCCGCCTTGAGGAGCGCCTTCTCACGAGTGCCGGGGGCATAGCTCAAGGTCGGCTCATTGTAGGATTCAGGCAAATTGAAGATGGCATTGGTCATGAATTTCTCCTTTCCAAAAGGGAGGCATGGGCCTTTCGCCCCACACCCTGTCGTCCCGGTATCCATACCGTTGTCGGCTGCAGGAACCCGGGCTCGGAGGTTGCTGTTTAAGGAACGACGGCGCCTCTCTTACCATACCGTCCCCCGTTTTGCAAGAGGCTTCATAACATTGACAAGAATGGCGAATCCGGTAGGGTGTCGGAACGGTGAAGGAGGCTCTCGACATGAAACACCGGCGCGGGCTTTTGCTCATCGGCGCGACCGCCAAGGACTCGGGGAAAACGACCCTGTGCGAACGGCTCATCGCCCGTTTCTCGAAGCGGATCGATCTCTATGCCGTCAAGGTCACCATCGTGCACGGCGAACGCGCCGAATCCCGTTTCTCGGTGACCGAGGAGACCCGGGACGACGGTAAGCACGACACCGGCCGCATGCTGGCCGCCGGCGCTCGGAAGGTGTTCTGGGTGCGTTGCGACGAAAAGACGATAACACCGGCGCTGGAGGAACTCTTCTCGCGCATCCCGCCCGACATGCCGGTCATCTGCGAATCCAATTCGGTCCGCAACTACCTGATCCCCGATCTCTTTCTCATGGTGAGCCGCGAAGGGGAGGGGGAACTCAAACAGAGCGCCGCCGCCCTGCTGACGCTGGTCGATCACCGGATACTTTTCCGGGAGACGGCCGACGGCCCCCGTTTTTCTCCCGATATCGAGACGGCGCTTTCTTTCGAGAACGGTGCCTGGATCTGTCGTCTGTCCGAAGGAGCGTACCATGATCCCGTATGAAAAGGCGTTATCCATCGTCCTCGAACAGGTGCGCCGGACCTCTGCGACCGAGACCTGCGCGCTGGCGGAGGCCGTCGGCCGCCTCCTCGCGGAAGATATCGCCGCGCCGCGCGATATCCCGCCGTTCGACCGGGTCGCCGTGGACGGCTATGCCTGCCGCCGCGCCGACATCGGGGACGAACTCGAAGTGACGGGCATCCTGCCCGCCGGCCATGACCCGAAAGAGCGGGTGGGTGCCGGGAAGTGCATCAAGGTGATGACCGGAGCGATCCTCCCCGCCGGGGCCGACATGGTCTTCATGGTGGAGGATGCGCGCGAGACCTCCGAGGGCCGCAGGGTCAGGTTCACGGGCGATGAGCGGGCGGCGCGGCGCGGCAATTATGCGCCGCGGGGGGAAGACCGGAAGAAGGGGGCTATCGTTCTCGGGAAAGGGACACGGATAGAGACGCGCCACATCACGATACTTGCCTCTCTGGGGGCGGCGCGGGTCCCGGTGATGGTCCGGCCGCTGGTGGGAGTGCTGGCGACCGGCGACGAACTGGTCGAACCGGGCACCGAACCGCTGCCGCATCAGATAGTGAACGCGAACGCTTACCAGACAGCGGCGCAACTGCGCGACTGCGGCGTCCTTTCGCGCTACTTCGGCATCGTGAAGGATGACCGGGAAAGCCTTACCCGCGCTATCGGCGAAGCGCGCGATGTCTGCGATCTGATCCTCCTCTCGGGCGGCGTTTCGGCGGGCGATTTCGACTTTGTCCCGCAGGCCTTCGCGGCGAACGGCTACGCGACCCGCTTCGACCGGGTCGCCATCAAACCGGGGAAGCCGACCACCTTCGCCGTCGCCGGCGATCGGGTGCTGTTCGGTCTGCCGGGCAATCCCGTATCGGTCTTCATCACCTTCGAACTGTTGGTACGTCCTTTTCTCTATGCGCTTATGGGATCGTCGTTCGAGCCGCGCATCTGGCGACTTCCACTCGGCGAATCGACCAGGAGAGCCGACCCGGAGCGCGATACGATGCTGCTGGTGCGGATAGCGGACGGTCACGTCTTTCCGATACCGAATAACGGGTCGGGCGACTACACAACGCTCGCCGCGGCCGACGGGATCATCCGCCTGCCGGCGGGGTCGCCGCAACTGATGAAGGGAACGACGGTCGATGTTCGATCCTTTTAACCGCAAGATAGATTACCTGCGCATCTCGATCACCGACCGGTGCAACCTGCGATGCCGCTATTGCATGCCGGAAGAGGGGGTGCGCTGGCTGTCGCACGACGATATCCTCTCCTTCGAAGAGATCGCATCGTTCACCCGGACCGCCGTCGGCATGGGTATCGCCAAGGTTCGGCTCACGGGCGGCGAACCGTTGGTCCGCAAAGGGATCGTGTCGCTTGTCGCGCAGATCGCCGCCATCGACGGGATCAAAGATCTCGCCATGACCACCAACGGCATACTGCTCGCCGAATATGCCGAGGCCCTGAAGGGGGCGGGACTGATGCGCATCAATGTCAGTCTCGATACCGTCGACCGCGACCGTTTCCGGGAGATAGCCCGCCGCGATTCGCTCGAGGCGGTATTCGCGGGGATAGCGGAAGCGCGCCGCGCAGGGTTCCCGGTCAAGATAAATACCGTCATCGAGCGGTCGCCCGAAGAGCCCGTCGCGGCGGCGGTCGCCGC
>JAKQHE010000280.1 GCA_029573155.1 bacterium | reverse complement strand
TCCCAAGGGGGTGATGCTCACCTTCGGCAACGTGATCGCCAATGTCCGCGCCGTTTCGGTCGATGCACCCTATTACACCGCCGACGAACGGGTGCTGGTGCTCCTGCCGCTCCACCACATATTCCCGATCATGGGGACGCTGGTGGCGCCGCTCTATGTCGGGGCAACACTGGTCTACTGTCCGTCGCTCGCGCCGACCGATATCATGGACACCCTGTCGGTCGGGCGCATCACCATCATACTCGGCGTGCCTCGGTTCTACGCGATGATACTCAAAGGGATACAGGACCGGCTCCGCGCATCGACGCCGGTGTGGCTGCTCTATAAACTCTGCCGCATACTGAACTGGCGGCCGCTCTCCCGCCGCGTTTTCCGAAAGGTGCAGGAGCGGTTCGGCGGCACGGTCAGGCATCTCATATCGGGCGGCGCGGCGCTCGGCCGCGAAACGGCGCGCGATCTCACGGCGCTCGGCTTCGATGTCTGCGAAGGCTACGGCATGACCGAAACGGCCCCCATCATCACCTTCCCGCGGCTCTGGAAGGCGCGCATCGGCGCGGCGGGCCAGCCGCTCTTCCCCGACAGCGTGCGCATCGAGGAAGGTGAAGTGCTGGTGCGCGGTCCCCATGTCATGCGCGGCTACTGGAACCGCCCCGAAGAGACCGCCGCGATCATCCGCGACGGCTGGCTCCATACCGGCGACGCGGGGTATCTCGACCACGACGGGTATCTCTTCATCACCGGCCGCGTCAAGGAGATCATCGTCCTTTCCAATGGCAAGAATGTCAATCCCGAGGAGGTGGAGGATAAACTGCGCCGCGACTTCCCGGCGGTGGCCGAAGCGGGCGTCTACCTGAAGGAGGGCGCGCTCGCCGCCATCATCGTCCCCGATCCGGCGCGGGTGCCGCCCGCCGCAAAACGCGACCTGCGCGACTATTTCCGTTATGAAGTGATACAGCGCTACAACGAAAAGGCGACCCCCTACAAGCGTTTACTTCACTTCACGCTGTCGAGCGACCCGCTCCCCCGGACACGGCTGGGGAAACTGCGCCGCTTCCAGTTGCCGGCGCTCGGCGAGGAGGGGAAACGGCGCCGCGCGGCGGCCGACGCCCCCGACACGGCCGAATACGCCGCGATAACGCGCTTCATCTCCGACGAAACGGGGAAAGAGCCCCATCCCGACGACCACATCGAGATAGACCTCGGACTCGATTCGCTCTCGCGGCTCAAACTACAGGAATTCATCCGCGCCTCGTGTGGCGTCGCCCTGCGCGACGGCGAGATCGCGGGGACGGTGCGGACCCTTGCCGAGCGGGTGGGAGCGGCACGCGGAACGGTGATCGAACAGTCGGTCGGCTGGAAGGAACTCCTCCTCCGGGACGAGGATATCGACCTGCCGCGCAGTGCGTGGTTCCATGCTTTCCTTAAAAACATGTTCCGCCTGTGGCTCTACACCTATTTCCGGTTCCGCGCCAACGGGCGCGAGAATGTGCCCGAGCCGCCCTTCATACTCGCGGCGAACCACCAGTCGTTCATCGACGGCCTGTTCGTCGTGACACCGCTTAAAGACGACCTCGTGCGCGAGACCTTCTTCTTCGCGAAGGGAAAGCACTTCAAGGCGTGGTGGCGGCGCTATCTGGCGCGGCGCGACAACATCATCGTGATGGACGAACAGCGCGATCTGCGCGATGCGATCAGCCGGATGGCGGCGGTACTGAGGAAGAAAAAGTCGATCATCATCTTCCCCGAAGGGACGCGGACCCGTGACGGTCATATCGGTAACTTCAGAGAAACATTCGCGATACTGGCGGCCGAACTCAAGGTGCCGGTGGTGCCGGTGGCCATCCGCGGCGCGTTCGAGGCGTTCCCGCGCGGCCGGTTCATACCGCGGCCGTGGCGTTCCATATCGGTGACCTACCTGCCGCCGGTGAGTCCCGACGGCCGCTCCTATCAGGCGCTTGCCACCGAAGTGCGCGACGCCATCGCCGCCGAACTCGGCAAGACCATCGCCGAGGTCCGGTAAAAGAATTCTCGTCTACTATCTTTTTGTACTTCCGGGAACCGAGTTATTCTTCCAGATCTACAATATAAAATTCTTTTGAGAAAACCGGCAACCCTTCGACCTTTTTTGATGTGTCCTCCAGCAACACGGCCCCCCGATTGAGCTCGATCTTCGCCTTGTCGTTGCTCATCAAGCCGAAATGCGCCTTGACGACGAGGAATATCTCCTGCCCTTCGCTGTAGTGTAATTTATTCGCCAAGCCCTCGCTTTCGAAGGTGACATCGAACTCGTCGTCGAACTCGTCGATCTTTTCAATGGGTACCCGCTCCTCCTCGATCATGGGGTCGAGAATGCCGTCGCCCCCCAGATCGAGATAGATCGATACCGACCGTATCCCAGTGCCGAAGGTGACATAGTCGTCGGAGGGGATGCCGATCCTGATGCGGCGGATACGGTTGGCGGCATCGAGCGCCTTGGTACGCAGTTGCAGGACGGGGATATCTTTATTCACCTCCGTACGAACGGGGATCTTCGGCGGCACGGGATCGTTGTCTCCCCGAGTAACGATGAAATAATTCTCGGTCGGCTCCACGAGGAAATCGGCGAAGTTAATCGCCGCCCCGTCCGGTTTTGCCACACCGGCACCTGAAAAGGAGAATGACTCCTCGCTTTCGATAATGAACCGGAACGAAGCGCCGCCCGGCACCCTAGCGATCGCGAAATCGACATCGGCACGGATGACGAAATAGTGCTCCTCGCTACCGGCAAAGGAGGACTTTTGCGGATCGAGGACCAGAAGGACGCCGGTGGAGTCGATGACCTCTTTGTGGGCGACAACCGGCTCGTCAGGGTCGACCGCTCCGTTCCTGTTCTCGTCGTACACCATCTCGATGTTCTTAAGAATGATATTGGGATCGTCCCGCTGTATCTTCAACTGCAGGGAAACGAAGTAAAAGAAATCGTTCTTCGCGCAGTTTCTCGCCGCGAAATTGAACTGACCGACGACCCTCCCCTTCGTCCCTTTCGGGATGATGATCGTACTTCCCATGCTGTCGGGCGAGTTGATCCCTTTTTCGTAGGAAACCGTTGCGTCGACGCATGCCATCCCACTGCCGTACTCATCCGGTGACGGTATAACATCTTCGTCGCGTGAGGGATCGGTCCCGGAAGATCGTCCGCCACACCCGGAGTAAAACGCCGCGAGCAGTCCCGCCGTCATGGCCGTAAAAAGACGAATGGACATAAGCCCTTCCCCTAGAAGTACCGCCGCCATTTTAAACCCTTAGTGAAATAAATGCAATAGCCCCCGCCGGAAGATTTTTCCCAATGATTCCGTTCGGGGGAATGGTTCTCAACCGTGGTTGGATCGGTTCTCGAACGCCCGCACCGTAGCGATGACATCCGCGAAGGTCGGCGGCTCATCGAAGAACATCTCCCGGCGCATCTCGTCATAATCGCGTTGCCATGCAGACATCCGGTCGGGCAACGGCACGATCCTGAGTGAACCTTTGCGCAGCGTATCGTAATCCATCCATGACCAGTTGAAAAATATCCGGCGATGCGCCGCGACGGCTTCGAAAAGCGCTTCATCGGCGACGGCGCTTCGATCCACGCCATGCCGTATGAGCGCCCAAAGATCGTAATAATGGCGCGCCATGCGGCGCTTATGCCCTTTCTCCAGCGGCCGGGAATTCTCTTCGTGCAACAGCATCGCCTTTTCCCAGAAGGTCCGTTCAGCCGCCAAAGCGCGCACCGAACATGACATCACGGTAAAAAGCTGCGGGAACTCCTCCGCGACCATCGGCGTGATGGAACGGTCGCTTGCTGGCCACGGATCGGAGCGTGCGCCGAATTCAAGCCGCACGGCGGGCGTCACATAGCGGGCAAGAGCCGTATCCCAGCAGGAGGGATACTGGAACAGGAGCGTCTGACCGTCGGGATCATCCTCCGCACCGACGAGATCCCACGACTCACCGGACGGCAGTTTCTCCGCCAAGCGTTGCCGCAGTCCCTCCGCAAGCGGACCGTGAACATACCGGCGGCACGACTCCTTGAGTTCATCGAGCCGCTGTCGGCGTTTTTTCATGCTTGGCGCCGTTTCGGGAGCGGTATCGCCGCTGAACCCGAGTGCCGCACGATCTATCGTCAGGTCGACATCCTCGGAAAAGCGATCTATGATCTTCCACACCTTCGACAGCGCCGTGCCACCTTTGAAAGTAAGGTGTGGACCGATGGCCGTCATCGAGAACAATTCGCGCACCGCGAGCGAAAGCCAGAGATCTTTTTCAATGCTGTAGGCCGGAAGTTTCCGCCGCGACTCGACCTGCTCGAATATCAGGCGGCGTTCGTCGCGCGTTTTACGAATGAAAGCGTCCATCGTTTACCCGTTATTCCGCCGCCAGTTGTCGCATGATGACGCCGATCCATGCCGGGGCGAGCGCCGCATCGCGCGACAACCGGTTTTTCCCCGCCGTATCAAGTTTGCTCCGCAACTGAGCGATGATCGTCTCATCCACGGCATTGCGCCCCAGATAGCGAAGCGCTTGAATGATAAGCCCGCTGATCGTTCCCGCCGTGGCCATGTTCTTGGGCGTGGTCCGTTTCAGGATTATCTCGGCCTTGCCGATGCGGACGCGCTTGGAGGGGCCGTCGGTCAGGAATACGATCTTCATCGGTACCTGTGTCGAGAGGCCGAGTAGGTTGGCGGCATACGCGCCGGATGGTTGGAGTCGTGTCCGATCGCGGCCCGCGAGCGCCTTCGCCACCTCGTCGGCAGAGGGCATGAGCAGCCCCAGTTCCGGGTGTGTTCGCGGGAGGTCGTAGATACCGCGCGCAAGGCGGCGAAGCACCCCTTTCTTGACCAGCCGGTGGAGAGCCACATCGATGGCGCGGCGGGTGCCGAGGTCGAGGAGGTCGCCGGGCATGACAAGGCTACCCTTTCCTTTCCCGCGGACTCTATTTAGTATTTTAGTATCAAGACCTTGCATGGCATGCACCATAAAAATCTGTAAGAAATAGTATATCGTTTTTCTTACAAATCAAGATAAACTTGGAAAATAAATGCGCGAGCACCCGCCGGAAGTTTTTTCCCAATGATTCCGTTCGGGGGCGCTCCGGCCCCTTTACTTGCCCGGCGCGTTCTATACAATAGCCCCCGTCCGACAACCGACCGGGGAGTCCCATGCCTTTTGTCCATCTCCATGTGCATACCGTCTACAGTTTTCTCGACGGTCTCACGAGACCTTCCGCGCTCATGAAGGAGGCGGCGCGCCTCGGCATGCCCGCCATCGCCATCACCGACCACGGCAACATGCACGGCGTGATAGACTTCTATCTCTCGGCGTTCCGCGAGGTCGAGGATCCGGCGACCAAGAAAAAGAAAAAGGAGCGCTTCATACGCCCCCTCATCGGCATGGAGGCCTACATCGCCGGCGGATCGCGCAAGGAACGGGTCTCCCAGCAGGACGCGTTCCACATGGTCCTGCTCGCCCGAAACCGCGAGGGGTACCGCAACCTCATGTACCTCTCGTCGCAATCCTACCTCGACGGATTCTACTATAAACCGCGCATAGACCGCGAACTGCTGAAAGAGCACGCCGGCGGGCTCATCGCCACCTCGGCCTGTCTCGCCGGAGAGATACCGCGGGCGCTCAAGGACGGCAACAAGAAACGGGCGCTCCAGATAGCGTCCGAATACCGCGAACTGTTCGGCGCCGACAATTTCTTCCTTGAGTTACAGGTGAACGGCATCAAGGAGCAGGACGAGGTCAACCCGCTCATCATGGATATCGGCCGGGAACTCGACATACCCTTCGTAGCGACCAACGATGTGCACTACCTCCGCTCGGAACACGCCGAGGCGCAGGACATCCTGTTCTGCATCAACGAAAAGAAAAAGGTCGAGGACGCCGACCGCATGCACCACGAATCACGCGAATTCTACCTGAAGAGCGAGGAGGAGATGCGGCGGCTGTTCGCCCCGCTCTGCGCCGAGGCGGTCGACAACACCGGCTTTGTCGCCGGACGCTGCGAACTGGAACTGGAACTCGACAAAAGTTACCTCCCCCACTACGACACCGGCGGCGTCCCGCTGACCGATTATCTGATAGACGGCGCGCGGCGCGGGCTCGACCGGCATATCGTCGAGGGGCGCATCCCGACCGCGAAACGGGAACTGTACGAACAGCGGCTCGCCCATGAGAGCGACATCATATCGGCCAAGGGCTATCAGGGCTACTTCCTCATCGTCGCCGACTTCATCGGCTGGGCCAAGCGCAACGGCGTCCCGGTGGGTCCCGGCCGCGGATCGGGGGCCGGCTCGCTCATCGCCTACTGCCTCGATATCACCGAGATAGACCCGATACGCTACGGGCTTTTCTTCGAGCGGTTCCTCAATCCGGAGCGTCCCTCGATGCCCGACTTCGATGTCGATTTCTGCCAGCAGAAACGGGAACGGGTCATCGAATATGTCACGCAGAAGTACGGCGCCGAGAATGTCGCGCAGATAGCGACCTTCAGCAAGATGAAGGCGAAGGCGGCCATCCGCGATGTCGCCCGCGTCCTCGCCATCGACCTGCCGACCGCCGACCGGCTCGCCAAGATGGTGCCCGACAATCTCGACATACTCCTGCGCCCCCAGTTCTTCCACGATCCCCAGCAGGGCAAGAACAACCGCGCGCTGTTCGAGGACCTTCGCTCGCGATACCCCATCCCCGACGATATCGCGGGCGACGCGGACCGGCTGAAAGAGGCGCTGGCCCGCCTCAAGGCGACCGGCTCCGATCAGCAGGCCATCAAGACACTCCTCGAGGACATCGCCTCCTGCGAGAAGGAACGGGCCGTCATCGCCGGGAACGAGACCTACCGCCGCATCATAGAGGTCGCCGACCAGATAGAGGGGCTGTTCCGCCAGACCGGCAAGCACGCCGCAGGGGTGGTCATCTCCGACAAGCCGCTGTGGGAGTATTCGCCCATCTTCAAGGACAAGGACGGCGCGCTGGTCACCCAGTACGACAAGGACATGGTCGAAAAGGCAGGGCTCGTGAAGTTCGACTTCCTCGGACTCAAGACGCTCACGATGATACAGCACGCCGTGGACCTCATCCGGCGTAATCAGCCCGGATTCGACATCGCCCGCATCCCGCTCGACGACGCCGCGACCTACCGGACGCTCTGGACGAAGACCACCAAAGGGGTGTTCCAGATGGAATCGGTCGGGTTCGGCAAGATGATAAAACAGATGCGCCCCGACCGCATCGAGGACCTCATCGCCGCCGTCGCGCTGTTCCGCCCCGGCCCGATGGCGATCATCCCCAACTATGTCCGCCGCAAGCACGGCCGCGAAGAGGTCGTGTACGACCACCCGCTCGTGGAGGAGATACTCAAGGAGACCTACGGGCTCATCGTCTATCAGGAACAGGTCATGCAGATATCGGTCGCGATGGCCGGGTTCTCGATGGGGCAGGCCGACACCCTCCGCAAGGCGATGGGCAAAAAGCAGGCCGACGCGATGAAGAAGGCGGAGTTCGATTTCTTCGAGGGTTCACGCAAGAAGGGCATCGACCTCGCCGTCGCCCGGGGCGTGTTCGACCTCATGAAGAAGTTCGCCGAGTACGGCTTCAATAAATCGCACGCCGCCGTTTACGCCTTCATCGCCTACCGCACCGCCTATCTCAAGACCCACTTCCCCAGCGAATTCTTCGCGGCGCTGATATCGTCCGATGCGGGAAATTCCGCCAAGATATTCGAGTACATCGCCGATGCCCGCGCCATGGACATCGCCATCCTGCCGCCCGACATCAACCGGTCGGAACTCAGTTTTTCCATCGAACAGGGGACCATCCGGTTCGGGCTCGGCGCCGTCAAGAATGTCGGCGAAGGAGCGGTCGAGGAGATACTGAAGGAGCGGGAGAAGAACGGTCCCTTCGCCTCGCTGTGCGACTTCGCCGCACGCATCAACCAGACCCGGGTCAACAGCCGCGCCATCGAGTTCCTCATCAAGGCGGGTGCCTTCGATCTCACCGGCGTCAAGCGCGGCGACCTGTTCTCCATACTGCCCTACGCCCTGCGCGAGGGGGAGAAACGCTATCAGGACAAGGTCTGCGGCCAGACCTCCTTGTTCTCGCTCATGTCGCCCGACACCGCCGCAGGGTCGGCGCCCGAAGGGAACGACGACGTGTCGCTGCTCCGATCGGTCGACCGCGCGACGCCCGCGTGGGACATCTTCCACACCCTCGCTCTTGAACGGGAGGTGCTCGGCACCTATGTCTCGAACCACCCCGCCGCCTATTTCGCCCGCGAATCGCGCAACCTCGGGTTCGAGGATCTCGAGGAATACCTCTCGGCTATCGAGGAATCGGGCCGCGCGCCGCGCGAGAAGGTATGGGTGCTGGGGACCGTGACCACCGACATAAAACCGCAGAAAGGCCGTGACGGCGACTACTACCTGCGCGGCGTCATCGAGGGGGTCGGCGCCGCCGTCGAGTTCGTCATAAATAAGATACCCGATGCATCGTCACCGCTCGTCGACAAACTCAGGCACCCCCTCCCGCTCGCCTTCCGGATATCACCCCGCATCGTCCGGAACATGGAAGAGGAACGGATCGACCGCGTCGAGGCGGTCATAGAGGACATCGCCAAGGATGTGCTCACCGTGACCGAATACCTGACGACCGGATCGGAAGGGCGCGTCCGTGCGGTGCTGGAGGCACCGCGTGAGGTCATCGATGCCTCGCTCGATCTTATCAAACGGCTCCGCGAGCGGAGCGCCATCGAGGAATCGGAGATGCCGCTCGCGGTGAAGATACTGTTCCCCGAGATCAAGTGGGCCGTCTATCTGGAGGGGATGGTATGGCTTTCGGAGGACCGCGTCCGGATGCTCAAGGACCGCTTCGGCCCCGACCGGTTCTATTTCCTCCGCCGTCAAGCGCCGGCACAGTGACCGCGGGGTTCAGGCGGCGTCCCCTTTCTTTCTGCCGATCTCGCCGTTGAGCGCCCGGATGAATTCCATTGAGAGCAACAAGAGCAGGATGCTGTAATAGACCCACAGTATCGCGGCGGCGAACCAGGTCGCCGAGCCGTACACGATGCTGTAGGAGGAGAGTTTCGTGATGTACACGTTGAACAGGTATTTCGCGCCGTTCCAAAGCCCCGAGAACAGGAGCGCGCCGCCGATGACCGCCACGAAGTGTATCCGGGCCGCCATCGTGAAGGCGTAAATGAGGATGCTGAAGAACAGCAGGATGAACAGTGTGATGATCGGGATGCTCCACAAAAGACCGTTGCCGGTCAGGAAATCGATGACCGGCTGGACCGCCGGGAACTGGTCGCGCAGGAGCGTGACCACCGACAGCACCATCGCCGAGAAATAATGAAGGAAGAACAGGAGCAGGGTAAGGGCCACAATGATAAGGAACCCCACGAGCCGCGAGAAGACGAAATGGATCGGTTTGGTGCCGAATATCCGGTTGAGCGTGTCGGAAAGCGTCGAGAACAGGAGCGAGGCCGAGACGGCGAGTGACAGGAAGCCGATGGTCGAGAGCGAGGCGGTATGACGCGACAGCGACAGGAACCCGGTCACCTGCTCGTCCTGAAGATAGGGGATGATGATCTTGAGATAGCCCCGTACCGTTGCGATGAGTTGTTGCGGGGTCGTGTCGGGCGTTGAAAGGTGGTCGATGAAAAGCCCCAGCATTGCGCCGACGATGATGAGGAAGGGGATGAACGAGAGAAGCGCGTAGAACGACACGGCGGCGGCGCGGTCGAGGCAGTCGTCGTCCACGAAACCCTTGAGAGTGTTCCAGATGACCCGGAGCGGGCGGCGCGCATCGACATACGAAAGGAATCTGCCCGCCAGAAAAACGACGCGTTCGACGATCTTCTTCACGCTCATCTCGACGACCGCCGGAACAGGAATCTCACCGCGACACCCGTGTAATCGAACGATGCGTAAAAGCGGTTGATCAGATAACGCTCGTAGGAAAAATGGACGCTGTCCGGTTTATTGACCGATATCATGACGACCGGCGGGCGCACCGACGACATCTCGGCCTTGCGGAAGACGACCGGCTTATGGAATTTCGCGAGCGGCGGCGGGGTGTGCTGGACCGTCCGCATCAGCCAGTCGGTGAGCGTTGCCGTATCGATCGACCGGGTATAGCGCTCATGCACCTCGTCCACCAGATCGAGCACCTTCCCGACCCGTTGGCGCTCGAGCGCCGACAGCGAGAGTATCGGGGCATACGGAGCGAACTTTATGCGCTCGCGCAGGTCCTTTACGAGTTTGTCGTAGGTCTTCTCATCCTTCACGACGAGATCCCACTTATTGAGGGCGAGGATGATGCCGCGATTCTTTTCATGGGCGAGTCCGATGACGCGAAGGTCCTGATCGGTCGCCGGCTCGGTCGCATCCATCAGGAACAGCGCGATGTCGGCACGGTCTATCGACTTGAATGCCCGCACGACCGCCGCGTTCTCCATCTTCAGCGATATGTTCTTCTTGCGCCGGATGCCGGCGGTGTCGATGATCCGGTAGGTGCGACCGTCGCGGGTGAACACCGAATCTATGGGGTCCATCGTGGTGCCCGGTATGGGAGAGACGAGCATCCGTTCCTCGCCCAGAAGCGCATTCACCAGCGTCGATTTCCCCACATTGGGTCGCCCGATGACCGCGATACGCACCTCATCGGTCGGCGACGGCAGTTTCTCCGCGATCTCCCTCGCGGTCCAGAACTCTCTCGTCATCTCGTCAAGCAGGTCGCGCACACCGTAGCCGGTGGTGCCGGAGACCGGGAACACCTGATCGGCCCCCGTCTCGTAGAACTCGGCGGCGTGCGGCTCGCGATGCTCGTCGTCCACCTTGGAGACGACGAGCCAATGGCGGATGCCGGTCCGCCGGACGATGTCGAGTATATCGCGGTCAGCCGGGTGAAGCCCCGCCAGACCGTCTCCCACGACGAGCACACCGTCGACCGACGCGAACACCTCCTCGATCTGACGGCGGATGCCCAGCGTTATGGCGTCCCCCGCCTCGTCTATGTGAAAGCCCCCAGTGTCGATGACCGTGAACGGTTTGTCGTCGTACAGTATATCCTCGTAATGAAGGTCGCGCGTCACCCCCGGCAGGTCGTCCACGATGGCAGCATTCTTGCCGAGTATCTGATTGAACAGCGTCGATTTCCCGACATTGGGCCGCCCGACGATAGCGATGAGCGGCTTGATGTTGTTGATCGGGCGCGGGGTCATGGCCGCTCTTCCGTCAGCACGGGGTATTTCTTCTTTATCGCGTCGAGCCGTTTGCGCATCTCCGGCGCATCTCGCAGGGTCGCCGTCAGCAGTTCCTTGATGACGAGAGCCTGCGGCTTTTTTTTCATCCCCTCGTTCATCTCGACCATGTTCCGATTCCACCAGCCGACCGCATCGTGCACCTCCATGAGTCCCAGTTTGATGACATTGATGCGGAAGGAACGGGTGTCGGTCGGCATCTTTTCCTTCTTGAAGCGCGGGAAGTCCTTTTTCGCTATGTCGGCCGCGCGGTCGTCGTCGAGGATCGCGAAGGCGTCGCAGACCCCCTTGGCGAGCGTGAAAGCCTCCATGACGAGTTCACCGCCGGCCCGCGTGACGGCGCGGTCGTCGGGGTGGGCGCTTTTCTTGTCGATCGATGCATACAGTTCTATGTTCGCCTTAACGGTCTGCGCGAGCGTCCGGCAGACCGCGAGCCCTTCATCACGGGTGGCGATGATCGACTCGTAGAATCGTATCTCCTCCTCGCCCGGCCCCTTCTGTGTCTGACCGGAGAGCGGTAGCAGAACGGCGCATAATACGAACAGCAGGACCATCGTTCTCATTCGTCGAACTCCTTCTCGAATCCCATTTTTTTCAACGAGCGTTCCTTCGCGAACCAATCCTCCTCGACCCGCACATGAAGCAGAAGATGTATCTTTCTGCCGAACAGCGTTTCGAGTTCGACCCGCGCCTGCGTTCCGATCCGTTTGAGCATACGCCCCTTCTCGCCGATGACGATCGCCTTCTGGCTCTTGCGCGCCACATTGATGGTGGCGTTGATGACGAGCATGCCGGCGATGGTCTCGTGGTCGTACATCCGCTCAACGATAACCGCGGAATGATAGGGCAGTTCGCGTTGCAGGAGGTGGAACATCTTCTCGCGTACGATCTCGGCGACGAGGAACTCGTCCGTCTGGTCGGACGGCTCCGCCGCCTCGAAATACTGGGGCCCGGCGGGCAGGAGCGCGGTGACCGCCGCGAGCAGTTCGGGGACCCCGGCGCCCGAAAGCGCGCTGATGCGATGCGCTCCGGCGAAGGGGTACTGTTTCCCGAGTACCGCGACGGTGTCGTCGACCCGCATCTTCTTGACCGCATCGACCTTGTTGGCGACGAGCAGGACCGGGCACTGCACCCTCAGTTTGCAGAGGATGTCTATCTCCTCTTTCCCCGGCCCCTGTTCGGGGTGCTGGGTAGTCACATCGACGAACAGGAGCACCGCATCGGCCTCGCGCGCCTTCGAAAAAGCGGTCCTGTTCATCCAGTCGTTGAGCAGTTTTCCGAGGTCATCGGGGGTGATGCCGGGGGTGTCCGTGAATATCACCTGCGCGTCGTCGGTCGTGTAGATGCCGCGTATCGCGTTGCGGGTCGTCTGCACCTTGGGCGACACGATGCTCACCTTCTTGCCGATCGCAGTGTTGACGAAGGTCGATTTGCCGGTGTTCGGCGCTCCGATGACGGCGACGAACCCGCTGTGGGCGAGTTGTTCTTTCAGCACGGCTCGGTCACCTTTTCGCCCGCGATGGAGCGCATCATGAACTTCTTTATCTTCTTGAGATCGCTCCCGAATCGGCCGAGCGCCACCATGAGTTTGACGAGCGTCGCCTCGCGGGTCATGTCGGCGGCCGATATGAGCCCGTAGAACTCCGCCTTGGTCGCCGCCTCGTAGAGGTGCAGATTCACCTTGCCGGCGGGCGACTGACTGCACACGACGATGGGGAACGCGTTCGCCGATGCCTCCTTGAATATCTCCTCAAGCCCCGGATTGTCGGAAGGTATGTTGCCCGACCCGTAGGCCTCGAGCACGATGCCCTTCACCTTTTCATCGCGGACGATAGGCAGGAGCATCGAGAAATCGAAGCCGGGGAAGAACGGCACGAGCATCACCCGCTCCTCGAGCGAGGTGTTGACCGAGAAGATACCGCTCGGCCGCGGGAGGAACAGCCGGTCGAGCCGTTCCAGTCCGATGCCGAGCTTTATCAGTTTCGGGTGGTTCGGGCTGTAGAAGGCGTCGAAATCCCACGCGTCACGCTTTTTGACGCGGTTGCCGCGGAAGGCGGCGGTATGGAAGACGACGACCACCTCGTTCAGGTTGCCGCGCAGGGCGACCTCTATCGCGGCGACGAGGTTCTGGAGCGCGTCGGAGCGCTTGTCCTTGAGCGGTATCTGTGAACCGGTCAGCACCACCGGCTTGTCGAGATTCTCGAAGAAGAACGAGAGGGCGGCGGCGGTGTAGGCCATCGTGTCGGTGCCGTGGACGATGACGAACCCGTCATAGTTCTCGTACATCGCGGCGATCCTCTCGGCGATGAGTTTCCAGTGGGCGGGGCGGAACTGCGACGAATCGATGTTGAGCAGTTGGAACTGTTCGATATGGTCCTCGAAGAGCGGATAGACCGACCGCTCGATGTAGTCGAAGGCGTAAGTGCCGGGGCGCAATTTCCCCTGCTCATTCGACTCCATGGCGAAGGTGCCGCCGGTGTGGAGTATCGCTATCTTGGCCATCGGACGCTCCATAACGCTGTTGGTCGGGTCGTTTTCTAACCCTAACCTCTCGAAAAGGCAAGTTTATGTTCGCAGAGGCGGGGCGAAAAAAGTTGCGGCAAGGTTTCTTTTCGGGTATGCTCGATAATGTTAAGGAACAACCGTTCGGGAGGCGTCCCATGAAACAAAGCGTGTTCTGCCTGTGTTGTCTGTGTCTGATAGGCCTGATCGCAGCCTGCGATTCTTCGACCGCCAACAAGGGCACCGACACCGTTGGCGCATCGGATTCCGACACCGTCGCGACCGACGAACTCGCCGGCGACACCACCATCACCGATGGACCGGCGCAGGACACCGATGCCCCCCTTCCCGACCTGCCGACCGACGACGATACCCCGGTGACCGACGAACTCGTGACCGATACCGATGCCCCCGGGAACGACGAACTGCTGACCGATACCGACGGGTATATCAACCCCGCCTGCTCTTCCGTCGGCGAGACCTGCGTCACCGGCATCGACTGTTGCTCCGGCGCCTGCGAGAAGAACCCGATCGGCGACTTCGTCTGCATCGATGCGGAACTTTGCGAACCGGTGGGGGGCGATTGCACGGTGGCGGCCGACTGCTGTTCGCTCGGCTGCGACGGCACGACATGCATCGATTCTCTCTGCCTGGTCACCAACGACCCGTGCATCGACGACGCCGAATGCTGTTCCAACCGCTGTGAGGTCAATTTCTGCGCGAGCGGCGGCGCCTGTCTTCCCGCCGGTGAGGAGTGTTCGTCGGGCGGGACCTGCTGTTCGATGAACTGCGCCGAGGCCTCCGACGGCAAGATGCGCTGCATGGGACTCGGGGTCTGCCGGTCCGAGGGCGAGGTCTGCAGCGAGGACGCCGACTGCTGCAACTACCAGTGCACCGGGGAGGGCTTCTGTCTGGTACAACAGGAATGCGATGTCGCCGGCGAGGCCTGCAACGACCCGAAGGCCTGTTGCAGCGGCGTGTGCGCCGACGACGGCAGCGGCTATAAATTCTGCCAGTCGCTCGGCGGATGCAAGGTGTTCGGCGAACTGTGCCACGCCGATGCCGAGTGCTGCAACAACCCGGCGAACGGCGGTCCCGGCGTCTGCACCGAGGTGGCTGACGGCATCGGGCGCTGCGAGAATCCGACCGGCTGCGCGCCGGCGGGCGAACTGTGCGGCCCGGGCTATCACGACTGTTGTCCCTGCGCGACGCCGCAGGATTCGCCGGGCTGCCCTAACGACAACGGCGACCTGTTCTGTCAGGAAACGATATTCGGCATATCGCGCTGTTTCTCGGCCAACTGCGTCATCGAGGGCGGCCCCTGCGATTCTGACGACGATTGCTGCGGCGGCAACTGCAACGAAGAGAACACCTGCGGCCCCGGGATCGAGTGCCTTCCGAACCTCTCCCCCTGCGCCATGCCCGACCAGTGCTGCTGCAATATCTGCTCACCGGACGGGAACGGGGATCTGGTCTGCTGCCCCGGCGATATCGAGTGCATCCCCGAGGGCGAACACTGCACGACCGACCTCGACTGCTGTTCTGGCAACTGCAGCGTCAACGGCATCTGCGGACCCGACATATCCGACTGCATCCCGGTCGGCGGCGAGTGCGAGAAGGATGAAGATTGCTGTTCCGGCTCCTGCTACGAGGTGACCGGCACCTGCAATAGCCCCTTCTTCTTTTTCGTCTATTGACATGAGAATGAACTGATACCGGGGTCTCACATGAAACATCGCACTTTACTGTGGGTAGTTTTCTGCCTGCTGTTCCTCGCCGCCGCGTGCGACGATGGAAATGACACCGTGACCGACACCGACAGCGCCGTCACCGACGAACTGGTGACCGATGCCGACATCGTCCCCTCCTCTATCACGGACCAGAACTTCGGGGCGTTCGCGGCATGGTCCTCCCCCATCGAGGACTTTCGTTCCTTCGGGGTCGACAATATGATAGAAGGCTTCTCGCAGGAGGTGACCGATCTCGCCGTTCTCGACGGCCGGCTCTGGTTCGGCTACGGCGACGCCAACCTCAATTTCGGCACGAAGATGCTAAAGTATGCCGACGGCGGCATCCAGTTCCGCTATTTCGATGACCCGGACAACAGCACGGCAAAAGGCGATCTGGTCAGCGGCGACGAGATGATAGAGCACTTCCGCCAGTTCGACGGCGGGCTCTGGTACGCCGGGGTGGACTCGACCGATCCCGATGAACTGACCTCGCGCCCGCTCATCGGCGGCAACTTCTACCGCCACGACGAGGACGGCTGGAAGAAGTTCCGCTCCGTTCCCGGCGGGGAACATGTCCACGACACCGCCCTTTTCGACGGCCGCATCTTCGCCGTCGGTTCGGGGGCGACCGACCGTACCGAATGGGAGGCGGGCAACATCTTCCGCTATCTCTGGGAATCGTCCGACCGCGGCGAGACCTTCACCGTGACCCACCGCATCGGCCATCCGACGCAGGGCGGCGCGGGCGATTCGCGTTTCGTGCACCTCCTGCCGGTGGGCGATACGATGTATGTCTTCGGCTACTGGAGCGACTTCGCGGCGAATCAGGCCTATGTCGCCAACGCCTATTACGACGGCGAAACGGTGACCGAATTTGTCGCCGAGGACACGAGCATACTCAAAGGCATCTGGCCGACCGCGACCCT
>JAKQHE010000156.1 GCA_029573155.1 bacterium | reverse complement strand
ACATGTCGCCGGAACAGGCGGGCGGCCAGCAGGTCGACACGCGGACCGACATCTACTCGCTCGGCGTCATGATGTACGAGATGAGTACCGGCAAACTGCCCTTCTCCGACCAGAACTACATGAAGGTCCTGCACAAGCACCAGTACGAGATACCCGACCTGCCCTCGTCGAAGGAGCACGGGGTCCCGCCCGAGATGGACGCCATCATCATGCGCTGTCTCGAGAAGACGGCCGGCAACCGCTACCCGACGATGCTCGATCTGCTCGCCGACCTCAAGAAGGTGTACGGTCAGCACAAACTTGAAAAACAGATAAACCTCGCGTTCCTCCTGAACTCGACCGTAATCCTGCGGGCCGAGGGCGAGGCGCCCGACACGGCGCTCCCTCCCCCTTCAGAGCACGACATGCTCAGGATGCTCAACAAGGAGACCATGGCGGGCCGGGGCCGGAGCGATACCGTTGCCCCGACGCGCAAGAAATCGGTGCTGGTCACCGCCGTCATCATTCTGGCGCTCCTGCTCGTCGCCGGCATCCTCTTCTACCGCGCATTCATCAGGCCGGACCGTGTGCTGGTCGCCGAACGGACGCCGCAAGAGACTCAGAAACCCCTCCCTAAACAACCCGACCCGGTCCCCGAAAAGCCTCGACCGGAACCCGAGAAAAAGATCCACCAGCCCTCGCAGACCCAGAAGGGGGGGCGGTCGGGCAAGAGAACGATACTGCTCAAGGTCAACTCCAACCTCGCGGGGGTCACCGTGGTGAACAACGAGACCGGCAAGGTGCTCTGCACGACGCCGTGCAAGACCCGCCTGCCGCAGGATGCCGGGGGGGTCATGGTGCTCGGCTTCCAGAAGGACGATTTCAACATACGGCCCATGGCGATAGCGCTCGACCGTGACATCACGGTCAATGTCGATCTCAAGCAGAACTGAGGTCCGGGAACCCGGGAGGAGGAACGCATGTCCAAGAAGATCTTCGTGATAGACACCAATGTCATCCTGTCGGACCCGAAGGCGATATTCCACTTCGAGGAGAACGACATCGTCATCCCGCTCGTGGTCATCGAGGAACTCGACAAGTTCAAGAAGGACATGAATCAGATCGGCCTCGCGGCCCGCTCGTTCGCCCGATACATCGACAGCATCCGCAAGCGGGGCAGTCTGCTCGACGGGGTGCAACTCAAAGAGGGTGGTTCGATACGGATCGTCCTCGCGTCGCAGGTCGACCTGCCCAACCTCGACCTCGGCGGCTCGCACGCCGATAACATCATCCTCTCGAGCGCCTACCGCGTCACCAAGGAGAACCCCGGCGTGCCGGTGGTGCTCGTCAGCAAGGACATCAACATGCGCATCAAGGCCGATGCGCTCGGGATACAGGCAGAGACCTACAAGAACGAGACGGTCAACTTCACGAGCCTTCCCAAGGGCTTCGCCCCGCTCGATGTGGACGGTGCGATCATCGATCGGATACACCAGCAGAAGAAACTGCCTCTCGACGACCCGGCGACCGAACCGTTCCGCAAGGGGTACTCGAACCAGTTCTTCATCCTCAAGGACCTCGCGAACGAACAGCACCAATCCATCGTCCGCATCGATCCGTTCGACAACTGCCTCGTGCCGCTCAAGCAGTACAAGTCGGTCTGGGGCATATCGGCGCGCAACGTCGGGCAGAAACTGGCGCTCGACCTGCTACTCGACGACCGCGTGAAACTGGTGTCGCTCATGGGCATGGCCGGCACCGGCAAGACCCTGCTCGCCATCGCCGCGGGACTCGTGAAGTGCCTCGACGAGGGGGTGTACACCCGCATGCTCGTCACCCGCCCCATCTACCCGATGGGCCGCGATATCGGGTACCTGCCCGGCACCATCAACGAGAAACTCAAGCCGTGGATGCAACCGGTGTTCGACAATCTTGAATACCTGCTTGCCGGTTATGACTCGGCCAACCTCGGCAAGATGAACGACCTGATGAGTTCGGGCGTCATCGAGGTAGAGGCTCTCACCTACATCCGCGGCCGCAGCATCCCGGAGCAGTTCATCATCGTCGACGAGGCGCAGAATCTCACGCCGCATGAGGTGAAGACCATCGTTTCGCGCGCCGGTGAGAACACCAAGATCGTGCTGACCGGCGATCCGTTCCAGATAGACAACCCCTACATGAACGAATCGAACAACGGGCTCTCGTACATCGTGGATAAATTCAAGGAATTCCAGCTTGCCGGCCATGTCATCCTCGAGAAGGGGGAACGGTCGGCGCTCGCGAACGCTGCGGCGGAGTTGCTGTAGGATGCTGATCGCCCTCATATCGGACATCCACGGGAACCTGCCGGCGCTCGAGGCGGTCATCCGGCGCATCGTCGAGTTGCGACCCGACCGGCTCTATTTCCTCGGCGACGCGGTCGGATACGGCCCGTGGCCCGCCGAATCGGTCGAGATACTGCGGCGCAATGTACACGGCGCCGTGCTCGGCAATCATGACGCCGGGGTGGTCCGGAAGACCGATGTATCCAACTACTTCGACGCCATCCGCTATGTCATCGAATGGTCGCGCGAGCAACTCGACGATACGCAGAAGGACTTCCTCGGCAAACTGAAATATGTCCTGAACGACGACTCGGGACTCCTGCTCTGCTCGCACGGTTCACCGCGCCAGCCTGAACAGTTCGATTACATCTACAGCAAGGACACGGTCGAGCCGCTGTACGAGATCGAGCCGTTCCTGCGGCGCGTCACCTTTATGGCCCATTCGCACCTGTTCAGTTATTTCGTGCTGACCGGCGAAGGGCGCACCATCGAACTCGATCTCTCTTCGGGCCAGATAGATATCGATTTTCCCTATCCATCGGTCTGCGTCATCGGGTCGGTCGGTCAGCCGCGCGATGGCGACCGACGCGCCGGCTTTGTCACCTTCGACACCGAAAAGATGACCGTCATGTTCCACCGGGTCGAGTACGCGGTCGAGCGGACCGTTTCTCAGATACGGAAACTCAAACTGCCCCGCAGCTTCGCCGACCGACTGCTGGAGGGACGCTGATGACGCTCTACTGGCACCTGTTCGACGAGCCGATCGAGTACGGCGAGGCGCTCCGCCTGCAGGAACGCCTGCGCGACGAGGTGCTCGGCGGTGAACTCGGCGACGGCATCGTGCTTTTTCTCCAGCATCGCCCCGTCTACACGCTCGGGTTCCGCGGTGACGAACGCCACATCCTCCTGCCCCCCGAGGAACGGGAGCGACGCGGTATCGCCCTCTATCGCACCCGGCGCGGCGGTGATGTGACCTACCACGGCCCCGGCCAACTCGTGATATATCCCATCATCGACCTGCGCCGTGCCCGGTTCGCCTCGATCAGGGACTTCGTCGTCTTCTGGGGGACCGGTCTGGCACGGACGCTCTCCGACCGTTACGGCATCCCGGCGCGCTGGGATGAAACGAAGACCGGCGTCTGGGTCGGCCGCAACAAGATAGCGGCGGTCGGCGTCCATGTGAAAAAAGGGGTCGCCGCCCACGGCTTCGCGCTCAACATCGACCCCGATCCGGCGCACTTCGCCGGTATCGTCCCGTGCGGCATCACCGACGGTGGCGTGACATCGATCAAACGGGAACTGGGGCGCTCTCCCCGGCACGAAGAACTTGCGCGAGATCTCCTGTCGCTCCTCGCGGAGCGATACGGCACCGATAACCTGAAGGAGTACCCCCTGTCATGAAAAGAGTCGTCGTCTTTTCGCTCTGCCTCCTCGTCGCGGCCGCCTGCGCCTCGACCGGCACCGCCGACCCCGCCAAGACCCCGCAGGACTATCGCGAATCGGCCCTGCGCTACCTGCCGCTCGCGGTGGGTAACAGTTGGACCTACACGGTCGATTATCTCGGCCAGACGGGCGAGATGACGATACGGATAGAGCGCGAGGAGAATGGCTGGTTCATCGATAATCGCGGCACCGCGCTCACCGCCGACCGGCACGGGATCCGCGACCGCGACCGCTACCTGCTCACCTTCCCGTTGCAGGAGAAACGGGCGTGGGTCGCCCTCACCGGCCCCACTCGCAACGAGACACGGAGCATCGTCGCCATCGACGATCCGGTGGAAACGCCCGCCGGGAACTTCGAGGGGGCGGTGGTCGTCGAAACGACCGTCAACCCACAGAAAGGCATATTCTTGAAATCTCTTCATTATTTCGTTCCCCGCATCGGCATCGTGAAGATAGAGACCTTCGTGGAGGACACCGGGGCCGGGACCAAAAAACGACAGACCCTGACGCTCCTGAAAAGCCGGGAGATAAAAAATGAGCCGAAAAATTGACATTTACTATAAATGATTGTTATATAATTAGCATGAAATTGTACAACAATTACATATAACTTTATGTAAGTGTGAGGGCATCATGAAGAACCTGCTGATCTCACTTGCTTTTTTGTTCTCGCTGTCGCTGGTCGCCTACGAGGCGCCGGGGAGCGTCGAAGAGGTGCCGGTCCCTCCGTTCATCGATGTGGAGAAGGCCGATTTCACGCAGGCCCCCGACGAGCATGAGGTCACCAGCGGTGACACGCTCTGGGACCTTTCCGAAAAGTACCTCAAAAGTCCGTGGTACTGGCCCAAGGTCTGGTCCATCAACCCCCAGATAAAGAATCCGCACCTCATCTATCCCGGCGACAAGGTCTACTTTCGCGGTACCGGTGAGATTATGATGCCCCCGACCAACGAGGGCGGGCTTTCGATCGGCGGCGAAGGTGAATCGTCGGAGGATCTTGAGACCGACGAAACGGCCCGCACCGGCAAGACACTCGACGACAAGCCGGAGAACTACAAGAACTATGTGAAATTGGGCGGCAAATACCGCGTCGACCGCTTCACCCAGATCGAGGACACGGTGCTCGATGTCCCCTACCGCGGTTATGTCGCCGACGAAACGCTCAAGCAGGCGGGAAAGATCATGGCGGCCTTCGACACGAAGGAACTGCTCGCCACCGAGGACTCCTGCTATGTGCAGTTCACGGGGAAGAAGCATGCGGTCGGCGACTATCTTGAGTTCTTCCGCGTGGTCGAGGAGATCACCCATCCGGTCACCAACGATGTGGTCGGAAACCATATCGAGATAACCGGCAAGGGCAAGATCATCGACATCAACAACGAAGGCATCGCGACGGTCCGCATCATCAAGGCCTACACGGCGGTCCAGCGCGAGGACAGCGTCCGCGAATTCCAGGAGCGCCGCCCCAACATCAAGGTGGAGCAACTCGACAACAAGAAACTGCAGACGATCGTCCTCTCGGGGTACGATCCGGTGACGATGTTCGGCGACGGGTATCTCGTCTATCTCGATAAGGGCGCCAAGGAGGGACTCGTCGAAGGGAACATGTTGACCATACACCGTCGCCAGGACGGACTCGATACCCTCGACGACGATGACCTCGCCAAACTGCCGCTCGAGCCGATCGGCGAGGTGGTGGTCGTTCTGACCGAGGCGCACACCTCGGTCGCCATCATCACCAAGAGCATTCTGGGCATCGAGCGGGGCGATATCGCGACGGCCACGATCTTTGAGTAACCGCGCACTCATTCTTTCGCTCCTCGCCGTACTTTTCTTCGCGGCGGGCGGCTTTCTCCTGCTGAACCTCCTGTTCCTCGATGCGTACCGGATGCCGGCGGTGTCCACGCAACAATTCCGTGTCGCCGAGATGGCCCGCGACCTCGAGATCCTGCATGAGACCCTGACGAACGCCGAAAGCGCCGATCCCGCGACCGTTCGACCGGCCCTCTACCGACTGAAAGAACATTACGAGACCATCTTTGGCGAGATAGCGGGCGACCTCGATCCTCTGCTCAAGAATCGCTTCGCCGATTATCACGCACGGATCTGGCCGGCGATGGAACGCTGGAACGCCACACCCGGGACCGGAGAGGTCGATCCGGCACAGTTGCGAGGCGATCTGAGGGCGCTCCGCAAACTGGTCCTGCTCGCCGCAAAACGACTCGAGAAGGAATCGCTCACCGAGCGGCGCGGCGCGATACTCCGCTCGGCCCGCTTCGCCGCCGCGTCGTTCGCCGTCGCGATCGCCATCGGACTGCTCGGCATCATCGCGGCGTGGCGGTCCCGCCAACGGCGTGACACGATCACCGTCCCGGCCGAGCCGCCGCCCGACAACCCCGCCGGGACACCAACGCCGAAAGAGCACCGGCGCGAACAACTGCTCCTGAAACGGTACCGCGATATACTCGATTCCCTCCCGGACGGCGTGGTGGTGAGCGACGCCTCTTCGGGGCGCGTACAGTTCATCAACCGCACTTTCCGCGACCGGTTCGCCGTCGGTCAGGACCAGATAGGAGAAACGGTCGCCGCACTGGCGGAGAAAAGCGGGCTGGCGATAGCGGAGCCGGGCAAACTCACGGCGCACGACACGGTCTACTGGCGCGACATCACTGAGGTGGGCGGCGCGGTGCTCCACCTTGTTCGCGACATGACCGAGCAGGACCGGCTCTCGAATCGTCTCATGAGCGCCGAACGGCTCATATCGATCGGTGAGATCGCCTCAAAGGTGACCCACGAGATACGCAACCCGCTCTCGACGATAAAACTCAATGTCGAGTATGTCGCCGATCACGCACACGACCTTTCCCCCGAAGAACTGTCGGCATCCATCGCGCTCATCGTCAAGGAGGTCATCCGGCTCGAGGAGATAACCGACCGCTACATGGGCATGGTCCGGTACCGCGCCGATGAGGAGTCGCCTTCCCGCACTCCGCTCCGCGACGCGGTGGCGGAGGTCACGCGGTTCCATGAGAGCGAGTTCCGCACCCGTGACATCGCGCTGACGGTCGGCGATCTGCCCGCCGCCGAACTCGGGATAGCATTCAACTCGTTCCGCGAGGTCCTGCTCAACATACTCAAGAACGCCTGGGAGGAACTTGACCGGCGCGGCACCGTGGCGATATCGGGCGATATCGCCGACGGGAAGGTGCGACTGTTCGTGGATGACAGCGGCCGCGGCGTCCCGGCGGCCGAACGGGAGAAGATATTCCGCAATTTCTACACGACCAAACCGGGCGGCACCGGCATCGGGCTGTCTCATTCGCTTAAACTGGTCACCGAGGCGGGCGGGGACATAGCGGTCGCCGATTCGCCGCTCGGCGGCGCCCGTTTCATCATAACGATACCCCGGGGCTGAGCGGCCGCCGGGACACAGCGACCGTCACTCCCAGTCTTTCCAGACCGGATCGAAACCGCGCGCCCGGAGCGCCGCCGCGACCTCGGCGGGACCGCGCGCATCCTCGACCTCGAACTGGGCGAGCGCGCCCTTTCGCGTCCCGTAACCGCCGGGGACCGTCGAACTGCCGGCCGACAGGTTGGTGAAACCGATCGGTACGGCGGCGTCTCGGAACGCGGGCGACTCGCGGGTCGAGAGCGACATCGGCGTCTCGGGGAACAGGAGCCGGAGCGCGCAGGCCATCTGCAGGAATTCGCGGTCGCCGACCGGGTGCGGGCCGCCCGCGACCCCTTCGGCCTTGCGAATGCGCGGGAAACTTATAGAGAACTCGGCGCGCCAGTGATGTTTCTGCAGGAACGAGAGATGCTGGGCCAGCGCAAGCGTTTCGTAGCGCCAATCATACAGTCCGAGCAGGAAACCGATGCCGATCTTCGCGATGCCGGCCCGGGCCCCTCGTTCCGGCGTCGCGAGTCGCCGGTCGGGATCGCTTTTCGGGCCTCGCGGATGTTCGGCGGCATAGGTGGCCCGGTGATAGGTCTCCTGATACACATAGAGTCCGTCGAGATGCGCTTCGGTGACGAGCCGCCGGTACGCCGCCTCCTCAAGCGGCGCTATCTCGATGGAGACCGATCGGAACCCGATGTCGTGCAGATCGCGGATGACCGGGACGAGGAACGAGGGGTCGGCGCTTTCGGGGTGTTCCCCTGCGACGAGCAGGAGGTTGGTGAAGCCGTGGCGGCGTATCGCCCGGCCCTCCCGCAGTATCTCCTCGCGCGACAAAAAGACCCGCGGCACCTCGTTGCCGGCGTTGAACCCGCAGTAGCGGCAGCGGTTGATGCAGCGGTTGTCGTAATAGAGCGGGATGTAGAGCGACAGCGCGTAGCCGAACCGGCGGCGGGTCAGCCGCGCGCTCTCGGCGGCAAGACGCATAAAAAGCGCGTCGTCCATCGCCGGGGAGAGAAGCGGCGCAAGCTCGTCAGGCGAAAGATGCTCCTGCCCGAGCACCGCGGCGATGTCGGCCGCCGTGGCGGCAAGGGCGCGGTCGCGGAGACGCAGGGTACGCTCTTCGTCGATATGGAAGGTCCGCTCGCTCATGTCCCCTACTGTATGTCGGTGCCGAGCCAAGTCAAGAAGGGTCTTGCAAATGGCGGGCACACCGCGTATAGTGACGACAGAACGGTGTGAGGCACCCATGGATATCCCGAACTTTCTCCCCGGCGACGCCTACGATACGCCCGACAACATCGCGCGGCCGATCGGCGACCGGCTGCTCCTCGGAAGCCGCTGGTACTTCTATCTTATGATGCTCGACATCCAGCGACGTTACTCGGCGATCGCGCGGACCGGCGGTTACGACCGCGCCGTCTGGGCCCGCAGCAGCATCGAGGCCTTCCGACTGCTCGAATCGGTCGGGTGCCGGTTCCGCCTGAAGGGCTTGGATCATCTGCGTCGCGATCCCGCCGAGCCCCTGGTCATCGCGAGCAACCACATGTCGACGCTCGAGACGATGGTGTTCCCCGGCATCATCGGCGGCCTGCGGCCCGTCACCTTCGTCATCAAGGAGAACATCCTCCGCAACCCGCTCTACCGCGACATCATGGCGGCGACCCGCCCCATCGTCGTGTCGCGGAAAAATCCGCGCGACGACCTGAAAAAGGTGCTGGAGGAAGGGGCCGCGCATCTGCGCGAGGGGACCTCGGTCATCCTCTTTCCGCAGGCGACCCGTTCCGACACCTTCGATCCGGCGCAGTTCAATTCGCTCGGCGTAAAACTTGCGAAAACGGCGGGTGTCCGGCTGATGCCGGTCGCCATCAAGACCGACTTCTGGGGTAATAGCCGCTTCAGACTGCTCAAGGTGGTCGGCCCGCTCCACCGCGAGCGACCCGTGTTCATGGATTTCGGCGCACCGCTCGCGATAACGGGCAACGGCACCGAGGAGCACCACGCGGTGGTCGAATTCATCAAGACGCGACTGGCGGAATGGGACAATGCCCCCCGCTGACCCTTTTTCCTTGACAGTCCCGAACGGGGCGTGATACCGTTCGAACGGTCATTGTTCACTCTAACGCTCGCGAGGTCGCCATGTCACGCTTCAGAGAACTGATCGCATCGGCTCCGGGTTCGCGTCACATACTGCAGGGGAACGAGGCGTTCGCCTTGGGCGTTGTCCACGCCGGCTACCATGCCGCCGACGGCTACCCCGGCACCCCGTCGACCGAGGTCATCGACAAGTATCTTTCGCAGGTACAGGACAAACTGGTGGTCGGCTGGTCGGTGAGCGAGGCGGTCGCGACCGCCGTGACGGTGGGCCACGCCGTCGCCGGCTCCGACGCGGTGGTCACGATGAAGATACCGGGGGTCTTTCAGGCGGGCGACGCGCTGACGACCTCGGCCTTCTACACGGCGCAGATGGGGGCCTTCATCATCTACGCCGCGACCGACTATGTGCCGAGTTCCACCCAGCATGTCATCGACGCGCGCCATTTCTTCTCGGCGGCCCGCGTCCCGGTGCTCGAACCGCGCGACCATCAGGAGATGTACGACATCGCCTTCATCGCCGCCGACATGAGCCGGCGTTTCCGGACGCAGGTGGCCATCCTCGCGTCTGGGATACTCGCTCACTCTGAGGGC
>JAKQHE010000146.1 GCA_029573155.1 bacterium | reverse complement strand
GTCGTCGCGCGCCGCCCCGACGCGCTCGAGGAACTCGCCGAGCGGTTCGCCGCCCACGACATCGTCCGTTCCTACACGGCGCTCGTCCGCGGCCATCCGGTCGAACCGGTCGGGACGGTGCGGACCGGCCACGCCCGCGACCCGCACAACCGGCTCCGGTTCGCGCCGGTCGAGGGGGCGGAACGGACGGCGGTCACCCACTATGAGACGGTCGCCGCCTATCCCGGCGTGTCGCTGCTCAGACTGCGCCTCGAAACGGGGCGGACCCACCAGATACGGATGCACCTGAAACACCTCAACCACCCGATACTGAACGACGACCTGTACGGCGGTCCCTGCCGGATCGGTCGCCCGGCGATAGACGCTCTGCTCGCGCGCCATCCGCGCCAGATGCTGCACGCCGGGGAACTCGGCTTCACGGTCGGCGGGCGGTCGTGGCGCTTCGAGGCGCCGCTCCCGGCCGACATGGCGGCGGTCGTCGCGGCGCTCGACAACGGCGGATAACCGGAAGGAGATAGCGTATGGAACGGAAAAAAGTGCTCGTGTTCGAGACCTCGCGGACGCTGATGCGCGCCTTTGAACTGGTGCTCCGCGGCACCGTGTGGGTCATCGTCAAGGCGACCAAGGAGGAAGCGATATTCTCGGCGATCGAGTCATCGTCGCCCGATGTCCTGCTGATGGACCGGCGGGCGCTCTCCCCCGAGATGCGCGAGGCGCTTCACGCGCTTCCGATACCGGTCATATACTGCGCGGTGAAACGCGACGATGATGCGGCCGAGCCGCTGTTCCTGCCGCGTCCCTTCTCGAGCGAAGAACTGTTCGAGGCGCTCGGGACGGCGCTCGCGTGGGAACCGGCGCTGACCGCGGAGGATGCGCCGGAGAACGGCGTCGACCTGTCGGACGAATTCGATGCCGACGAGGAGCCGGTGATACTCGCCGACCCCGACGATCCGGAGTATGTCACCGACATGCCCGACGAAGCGTCGCCGGTCGTCGAGGCGTCGCCGGTCGTCGAAGCGTCGCCGGTCGTTGAGGTGCCGCCGGTCGTCGAAGAGCCGCCGGTCGTCGAAGCGCAGCCGGTCGTCGAAGAGCCGCCGGTCCCCTCTTCTCCTGTCCCTTCTGTCCCTGTTGTCCCTTCCGTCCCTGATCTTTCCCTTGCCGAAAAGGTCGAAGAGCGCGTCCTCGCCGAGGTGCTCCCCGCCGACATCGACATCCCCGAGGGCTCGCCGATGCCCGATGTGATCCGCGCCATCATCCGCCGCGAACTGCGCGAGGTGATGAAGGAGTATTTCTGGGAAGAGGCGCCGCAACTCATGCGGCAGGTGGTGGAAGAGGAGATCAAAAAGGTCGCGGCCAAGCAATGACCGCTGGTCGTATCGTTTCGCTCGACATCGGTGTCAAGATGATAGGGGTGGCGGTCGCCGATCCGCTCGGTATCATCGCGACGCCGCTCGGCGCGGTGAGGCGCGGTCAGGCGATAGCCGACGATATCGCGGCGTTGAAAGATATCCTGAAAAGTTATGAGATAGCGCGGTTCGTCGTCGGCTGGCCGCTCAAGTCCGACGGGACCGAAAGCGAGAACCTGCCGGTCGTGAAGGGGTTTGAGAAAAAACTGAAGGCGGCGTTCCCCGGCGTCCCGGTGGAACACGAGAACGAACTGCTCTCGACCCGCGTCGCCCGCGAACGGATATCACACTCACCGAAAGGGAGGACCGATAAAAAGAGCGGTCGTCTCGACGCGGCGGCCGCCGCGGTCATACTGGAAAGTTATCTGGCACGCCACGCAGTGAGTGCGCCCGGGGCGTAGAACGCCGTAACGGCGCATCCATAATCGATTTTCGAGATAAGGGAAAGATCAGTTGCGGACGCAGCGGATCATGAAGTCGCCGGTGGTGGCGGGGCCGGGATTGATGCGGATGGATCCATTGTAGAAATCGAGTGTCCATGGATTGCCGTTGTCGGGATCGGTGGACGAGGAGAGATAGATGTTTTTCGGATCGTTCTGATAGATCCATACCCCCGGTTCCCAGTAATAGCCGTCATCGGGTCCCGTCCCGGCCGATCCTTCGCCGCAAGAGTAGCAGGAAGGGATATCGAGACAGGTCATGCCGCTGAGGCAGGAATCGGTCACGCCGCAGGCGCCGTCGGTCACGAGGTTGGGACAGTCGCGCACGAGGGTCCGCAGTTCCGATATCGTCGGGAGGCGCCAGTCATCTTTCCCTTCGAGCGTCAGGTCGGCGCAGTGGGTCACCGTCGTGGGCCCCGTGATGTATGCCGCTTCCCGCGTCCACTGGAGGCCGGTGACCGGGTCGGTGTAGATGTCCGAATATTCTTCGTCCACATCGGTGTCGCTCCGGACACAGCGGGCGTGGGTATAGGGGTTGGTCTTGCCCGCCATCCCTATCGCGGGGCCGTTGGCCGGAAGCGCCGCCCATACTTTGGCGGTGTCGTCGGTCACGACCGAACCGGTCCAGAAACCGCCCTGCATCGGCTGATTCATCGCCCAGATGTAGGAAGGTTCGTTGAAGACGGTGTTGCCCCCCGTGCAGGAGCAGGAGCCTATGCTCATGCAGTTCCCGGTCAGACAACTTTCGATCACGCCGCAGGACCCGCCCGTTTCGGCGTCGGCGGGACAGCCGCGGATGATGGTGCGGAACTCCCACACTTTCGGGAGCCGCCAGTCGCTCTTGCCGCCCAGTTCGAGTTTCAGGCAGGAATCGCGCGCGTCACCCCAGCCGTCGCCGGCATTGACCTCGTCCTTCGTCCAGACCAGCCCGATCAGACGATCCGCGCAGGTTTCCGTGCCGCAGAGCATCCGCGGGGCCGTCACCGAGAACGCGCCGCTGACCGTGTTGCCGAGATAGTTTATCGTGAGCGTGCCGATGACCGCCGTGTCATAGGCGACCGTCGAGAGCCGCACCGCCACCTTGTCGCCGTTCACAACGGTCGCCGATGCGCCCTTGGCGACGCCGTTGACGACGATCGCGCCGTGGTCGAGCGTCGCGGCGGCATCCGCTATCGTGGCGGGAAGCGTGACCGTCTGTTCGTTGGAGGTGTAGTTCTGAGCGAGATCGGCGTCGCTCTTCGCGGTGAAGGAGAGCGTGAAGTATTTGTCGGTCCGCGCCGTTATCGCGTAGGCGCCGCTGACCTCGTCGGAGCCGTAGGAGACGGTCAGGTTCGCCGTCGCCGTCGCGCCGTGGGTCGTCGGCGCGTTCAGCCGCACCGCCACCGTATCGCCGTTCACAACGGTCGCCGATGCGCCCTTGGCGACGCCGTTGACGAGGATCACGCCGTTGTCGAGCGTCGCGGCGGCATCCGCTATCGTGGCGGGAAGCGTTATCGTCTGCTCGTTGGAGGTGTAGGTCTGCAGGAGTTCGGCGTTGCTTACCGCGGTGAATTCGAGCGCGAAGTATTTGTCGCTCTTCGCCGTTACCGCGAAGGCGCCCGTCACCTCGTAGGGGTCGTAGGATACGGTCAGGTTAGCCGTCGCCGTCTCGCCGTGGGTCGTCGGCGCGGTGAGCCGTATCGCGATGGTGTCGCCGTCCGTCACCGTGGCGGTCGCGCCGCTTTCAGTACCGTTCACGACGAGCGTTCCGGCGTCCACCGTCGCGGTCGCCTCGGCGATGGCGGGGGGAAGCACCACCGTGATCGCGTTGGAGGTGTGGACCGCGGCGAGGTCGGCGTTGGTGACCGGCGCGAAGACCGCGGTGAAGTCGAACCGGTTGATGAGTCCGTCGCCGTCGCTGTCGACGAAATCCTCGAAGGGCGGTATCGTGAGGTCGGTGAGTCCCAGATCGGTATAGCGATCCTCGATGTTGGTCCGGACCGCCGCAAGATCGAGCGCGATGCCCCCCTCGACTATCTTGGCCCGCTGGGTCTCGTTGTCGAGCGTGCCGTCCGTTTTGATATCCTGCGTTATCTTCGAGATGAGTTCGGACAGTTGCGCCTCGCTGTTCCCCTGCTGGAGCACCGCCGAGATGGCGAGCAGTATCGCGTTGCTGTCGCCCTCCTTGCTGATGTCCATCTCCTGAAAGTTCGCCGTCTCGAAGCCGGTGATGTTGAAGATGGCGAGTATCTCCTGCTCCGCCTTGGCGCGCGCCTCTTCGAACGAGTCGCCCTTGCCGATGAGTTCCTTGATCCGTTCCCGCTCGATGGTGGTGAGGATGTTGATGTTGACCGGCTTTGCCTCGCCGATATCGGCGACGACGCGGAACTGTATCCCGGCGGCCGAGAGGGAGCCGACCACCTCGTTAAAGTAGAAGCCGGAGGCGGTGACCTCGATGAAGTTCGACGCCATCTGCCGCGCGATCCCGAACGAACCGAAGTCGTCGATGGTGTCGGTAGTGTAGGAGGTGCCGATCGGGACGAGCGACGCGTCGAGTTCCTGGATCGTTATCTCGGATCCCTGCACGAATGGCCCCTTCTGGACGAACCCGGCGATGGTGAACTGCGGGGCGTCGCTGTCGGTCGCCGGATCGTCGCCGGTCAGCGAGTCGTCGTCGGCGATGAGTTCGTCTCCCGTGACGGCATCGCCGTCGGTCGTCGTGTCGGTGTCGCCGGTAACGGCGTTGTCGTTCGTATTGTTACCGCCGCCGCCGTCGCAGGAGGTCAGGAACAACAAAAAGAAAGAAACAACGAAAATGATCGATCGCATGGGAACCTCCATCGTGAAATTCAGATGCACTAACGCGTTGCGTCGAGAAACTATGCCCGATGGGAGGGGGGTGCGTCAAGAAAAAAAGAAAACATTAAGCGGATATGGGCGGCCGATTTCTTTCGCGATCCTGAAGATGCGAGGAAAGATCAATCGGGTCGCCACGATTCCAGCAGCAGCCCGTTCTTGGAACCGTTCTTGACGCGATACATGAGCACATCTGCCTTTTTGATCAGGCCATCAAGCGTGAGATCGTGTCCGACCTCGGGGACACTCACCGCGCCGATGCTCAAGGTGGTCGGACAGTCGCTGTGAGCTACCGCGTCGGCCACGGCGCGTTGCAGGCGCAGTGCCGTCGCGCGCGCCTCGTCGCCTGAACTGTGCGAAAGCCAGACGGCGAACTCGTCGCCGCCGACACGGCCGACAAGGTCGGTGGCGCGGAGCGTGCCGCGCAGCGCGTCGACGATCGCACAGAGCAGCGCATCGCCTCCGGCATGGCCACAACGGTCGTTGACCGCCTTGAAGTTGTCGAGATCGATGAACAGGATCGCGAAGGTTCCGCCGTAACGGCGCGCCTGTTCGATCTCGCGTCCCGCTAGTTCAAGAAAAGCGCGGCCGTTGAGCGCGCCGGTGAGCGGATCGGTGCGTGCGAGCCGATCGAGCAGGATCAGATTCCCGTGCAGTTTGGCTATGAGCAGGGCGATGATGGCGAAGAAGGAGAGGCGCACGGCGCTGTTCCAGACAAGCACCAACCAGTGGGAATACTCGTGGCCCGCCCAGTGGTCGGCCATGGCCCAGACCGCCGCGCTGAGCGTTGCGAGCAGGAGCCCGGTCCGGATCGAGGAGCGCCATGCGGTGATGGCGACCGGCGCGACATAGAACAGCGAGAAGGCGACCTCGTAGCCGGTGAGCAGGTCGATGACGGCGATCGCGCAGAGTAGCAGGAAAGAGATCGCGGCAACGGTATTCTCGGGTATGGTGCGCGACCAGCGGGAGAGAGCCCGGTACAGGGCCGGGTCTTCCGGTGTCGGTGAAGGGACGGTCGCGCGCACTACTCCGGTCGACTCTCCGGGTCGTCGTTCGTGGGTCATAGGTGGTCCCCCGTGCGGAAATCAGGGGACCACTATACCTCTAGGGAGGTTTTTATCAAGAAGACCGGCGTGCGGTCGCGGGGCTAGCGGTTCGCCTTGTCCACTTCCGCTCGGCGGTTCTGTGACCACGCCTCTTCATTGCTACCGGTCGCGACCGGCCGCTCTTCGCCGTACGAGAGGGTGCGCACCCGTCCCGCGTCTATCCCCTGTCGCTGAAGGAACCGGAGCACCTCCTGCGCGCGCCGTTCGCCGAGCGACAGGTTGTAGTCGGTCGAGCCGCGCTCGTCGGCGTGGCCCTCTATCCGCACCGCAACGGTGCCGAACCTGCCCATCCATTGGGCAACATTCTTGAGTTTCTCGGCATCGTCGGGACGGAGGTCGTAACTGTCGAGAGCGAAATAGACCACCGGCAGCCGCATGTCGGGATTATCGGGCGAATCGGGGTCAAGTTCGACGATCGCGCCGGTATCGTCGTCCTTTTTCTCCTTTTTTTTCTGCGCGAGACATTTGTCGGGGTTGGCACGGTAGTAGGCGGCGAATTTCTTCACCTTGTCCTCGGCGGCGAGATAGAGTTCTTTCGCCTTCGTGTAGTCCTTGTCCTTTTCGGCCGCCTGTGCGGCGTTGAACAGTTCGAGCGCGGTCGCGTAGGTCTCGGGGTCGCAGTTCTTCACGACCTCGGCGTCGCGGAGCGCCTGTTCGGCGCGCGCCCGTTCATCCTTCGGGGTGCCGGCGCAACCGGCCAGGATGGCGGTAGCGCAGAGGGCGACAAGGATCGCATGGATCAATCGGTCCGATCGTCTCATGATGGGCCTCCATCGGGCAGGTTTTTTTCGGTGTTCTTATTCGACAACATATGCTGTATGCTGTTCCAGAGTTTTGCGGTTGCTTCGGGCAGATCGAAACTCCGCTGAGAGGTCTCCCATCGTTCCGTCAAAAAGTAAAGGCCGCCGATGATACAGTGATAGAGATGTTCAGGATCGATCCGTGGATCGATAACGCCCGAGGCCTGCCCCTGACGAAGGACGGAGATCACATCGGCCTTGTATGCATCGAGCATTTCCACCGCGCTCCGGCGCAGGGAGGGGTGTCCCCGGAATACCATGGCGGAGCGCATGAGAAGCGTCTGTTCTGGATGTTCGACCAGACGACGACTTTTTTCCTGAAAGAGCAGTTCCAACTTTCTGAACACCGGCTCGTCAGCGGTGAGAATGGTTTTATGTATGGTCGCCACACGGTCGCTGAAAAGTTGCAACACCTCCATCAGGATAGCCTCCTTGTTCGGAAAGTGACGATAGATCGCAGCATCGGATATCCCGACCGCCTTGGCGATACGCTTGCTGGTCAATTCCTTCAGGCCATGCTTGGTTATGATCTGTATCGTCGCTTTCACGATCTGCTGGCGCCGAGTTCCCCGATCTTTCCTGATCATGCCGTACACCTCAAATGCTAGTGAGCACTCACTAACATATGATGCAGAAACAAAAGACAAATGTCAATAAAAATAAAAAGGTTATTTGATGTCGGGATGATGGTGTGTTAACGGGTGACCGGGGTGTCGCTCAGGCGTTTGATGTCCTTTTCTATCTTCTTCGGATCCTCGGCGTAGAGTTTCGCGATGTCGCGGATGACGCGGAAGGAGTTCATGTCCATCCCGGTGAACTGCACGCCGATGCCGTCGCCGTCCTTGCGGCTCACCACCCCCTTGAGCGTGGCGGCGAGGCTCTTGCGGTCGTTGCGGACCGTTATCGCTATCTCGATGTCCTCATACGGTTCGAAGCCGTTGTTGATGGCGATGAAGGCGCCGTTGATGGACAGGTCGCGCAGTTCCCCCTTGCTCTTTTTCTTGCCCTCCCGCGCTATCTCGGCCGTGCCGCTCAGTTTGAACCGTTCGCCGCTCCGCCGCTCCTTCATGAGATCCTCCAGAAAGAAAACGAGCTCCCCTCTACCCTTCGGTGCTGCCGTACTGCGCATAATACTCTCCTATCCGCTTCTTTATCTCGTCGGTGAGAACGACCGCGCCGTTCACCTCGCGGCCGTGCAGGTACGCGACCACCTCGCTCATCGTGACGATGGCGAAGGTGTCCATGCCGTAGGTGTCGCGTATCTCGGCGAGCGCCGTGCGGGTCCCTTTGCCGCGCTCCTGCCTATCGACCGACACCACGAGTCCCGCCAACTTCACCGGCGCCGCCGCGGTGAGTATCGGCACCGTCTCGGCGACCGATGTCCCGGCGGTCACCACATCCTCGATGATGAGCACGCGGTCGCCCGCCGCGAGTTTGTGACCGATGAGCGTGCCCCCCTCGCCGTGGTCCTTCGCCTCCTTGCGGTTGAAGCAGAACGCGACATCGCGCTTATGGTCGGTGTGGAGCGCCGACGCCGCCGCGACCGCGAGCGGGATGCCCTTGTACGCGGGGCCGAAGAGCACATCGATATCGCCGCCGGTGCGGGCCATGATCGCCTCGGCGTAGAATTTGCCGAGCCGCGCGATCTGCGCGCCGGTGCGATATTTGCCGGTGTTGACGAAGAAGGGGGTCTTGCGACCGCTCTTGGTGACGAAGTCGCCGAACAAGAGGACGCCGCAGTCGAGCATGAACCGTATGAACTCTTGCTTATAGGTCTCCACGACTCTCACCTCCCGGAGGTTTTTTCCTTGATACCAGTTCTTCCGCCGATGTAAAATAAAATTTGTGAGGGGACCGATATTTTTTTGTGAGGGGGCCCCGTGCGTGCGGAAACGCACGACCTTTTTTGGGGAACGGGGAGCGGAATAGTTGTCAGCCGGGGCGCGCCGGGGTATCGTCGCCCGTCTGTTTTTCAGGTTCACCGGATCACGAAAAAAGAGGAGGCACCCATGATGAGTCCCCGGATCAGAACGGCCCTGTTCGCCAGCATCTGCGCCCTGTTCCTGTTCGGCGCCTGCGAGAGCGACACCAAGAAAACGACGCCGGACGATGTCGCGCCGTCCGATACCGACACGGCGACCGACGACACGATCACCGACGACACGGTCACCGACAACACGGTCACCGACAACACGGTCACCGACAACATCATCACCGACGACACCGTCACCGACGACACCGTCACCGACGACACCGTCACCGACGACACGGTCACCGACGACACCGTCACCGACGACACCGTCACCGACAACATCATTACCGACAACATCATCACCGACGACACCGTCACCGATGACACCGTCACCGACACCGATGTGGTCGAACAGTACTTCTGCGATGTCGTCTACCGTTTTTACGAGAGTTCGAACGAACTTGGCCGTTTCCACAATGTGAAGACCGGCACCGGTTCGCGCAATGTGATGGAGCACGCGGGGCGCAACACCGATGAGAGCGATCAGTCGGGCCCGTTCGACACGACCGCCTCGTGGCCCGGCGGCTATATCCGGCTCCGCTTCACCGCGAACGAGGCGGGGACCGCCCCCGCCGAGAACCCGCTCGTCCAGATCATAGAGTATTATCTGCCGATAGAGTTCGTCGTCTCGACGATGGGCACCGATGTGACCACC
>JAKQHE010000139.1 GCA_029573155.1 bacterium | reverse complement strand
GGTTCTTCTCTCGGCGGCAGTGGATGCTCGCGATGCAGGCGCTCCTGATGCTCGTCGCGTCGGCGCTGACGCTCCTGTCGCCGTTCCCGGGGCTCGTGCCGGTGATGTTCGTCATATTCTTCGTCGGGTCGGTGTTCGCCGCTACCAACGATGTGGCCACCGACGGCTACTACATGGAGGCGCTGTCCGAAGAGCGGCAGGCGCGGTGGGTCGGCCTGCGCGTGCTCGCCTACCGCATCGCCATGATGGCCGGCACCGGCGTTGTCGCGACGGTCGGCGCGGTCGCCAGTTGGCCGCTCGCGTTCCTGCTTGCCGCCGTCATCATGGGGGCTTTTTTCCTCTATCACCTGTTCTTCCTCCCGCTCCCGCCGGTCAGGCCGCCCGTCGCGGCGACCGCGACGCGCACGCCCTATTTCGAGGCGTTCCTCACCTATCTCCGGCGTCCCCGCATCGTCGCGATACTGCTGTTCATCGTCTTTTTGCGGGCCGGTGAATACATGCTCCATGCGATGGTGAGCCCGTTCTTCGTGTCGATAGGCATCGCGGCCCATTACGGCTGGATATCGTCGTTCGTCGGCCTGCCCGCGACCATCGCCGGCGCGCTCGCCGGCGGCTGGCTCATCGCGCGGTTCGGCCTGCGGCGCATGCTGTGGCCGCTCGTGCTGTTCCAGAACCTCACCAACCTGCTGTACACCGGACTCGCGTATCGCCTGCAGGGCGCCGAGTACGGAGAACTATCCCGCGTGATAGCCGCCGCGACGGTGAACGGCGTCGAGAACCTCTCGTCGGGGATGGGCAACGCGGTGCTCGTCGTGTTCCTCATGCGGCTGTGCCGCGACGATTTCCGCGCCGCCCACTACGCCATCGGGTCGGGGCTCATGGGACTCGCCGGCATCTTCGCCGGGTCGGTGTCGGGCTTCATCGTCCGCGATCACGGCTACGCGCTGATGTTCCTCGCCAGTTTCCTCGCCGCCGCCCCGGCGCTTCTCTCCATCCCGCGACTTCCCATACCGACAGAATTTGACAAACGCCCCGCGGATACCTAAAATACCCCGTACTATTTTTCTCCTGTAGGTGGAATGCAGATCACCCCGGCTCAGAAACGACGGGTCGCCATCTTCTTCATCGGCGGCGGCGCCCTGTTCGTCATCGTCATCGGCATCATCATCGGCGACCAGTTGCTCAAGCGGGAGGACTGCTACTACTCCAATTTCCGCGATGTCTCGGTCGCCGGGCTCTCGGAGGGGTCGAGCGTCAAGTTCCAGGGGATGAACATCGGCAGCGTCCGCGACATCGCCATCGACGAGATGGATTCCGCCATCATCCGGATACATTTCTGCCTCAAGCCCGATACCCCGATGAAGGAGGGGACGACCGCCCAACTGGGGAGCGTCGGCATCACCGGGCTCAAGTTCCTCGAACTCAAGGGCGGCGGCAAGTGGCGCGACATACCGACGGGCGGCGAGGTGCCCTCCGTCAGTTCGCAGTGGGACCAGATAACCGGCAAGGCCGAGGTCATCGCCGAGAAACTGGAGATCATCCTGAACAATGTGAACAACATCGTGCAGGAGGTGAAGCCCGAGACGGTCAAGCAGATAGCGAACAATGTCGCCGGCATATCGGCCTCGCTCAACACCATACTGGCACAGAACAAGGACAATGTCCGCACGCTGACCGGCGAGTCGGCCATATTCATGCGGAAACTCAACGACAGCATGGATGAACTCGACAAGGTGGTGACCGATGTCCGCGCGATGACCGCCAAGGACGGTGCGATCACCGGCGCGCTCACCTCCATCCGCGGGAGTTCCGACGAGGTCGGCGCGGCGGTGCGTGACGCCGACATCAAGGGGACGATGGAGAAGATATCGCTCCTGCTCGATTCACTCAACAAGACGACCGAGACCATCAACCTGACGCTCGTGCGGAGCCGCGAGGACATCAACAAGTCGCTGGACAATCTTTCGGAGAGCATGATGAACTTCAACGAGTTCACCCGCATCATCATGGAGAATCCGGCGGCGATCCTGCAGGGCACCGGATCGGAGGATACGAAATGAGACGGACGGCGGCGACACTGGGTCTTGTCTTCTGCGCGGCGCTTCTTTTCGGGGGCTGTTTCGGGTCTCAGGCGAAAAAGCACTACTACCGCGCCTACTATCGCCCCCAGACGGCCCGCGTGGTCCCGGTGCCGGCGACCGCCCGCGTGAAGACGCTCGAGATAGACAAGGTGTACCGCCGCTACAATCTCGTGTACCGCACCTCACCCTACGAGATATTCTACTACCCCAACCACTACTGGGCCTCCCGTCCCGAGGACATGATGACCGATCTGGTCTACGCGCACCTCAAGGTGGCCGGCCTGTTCACCGATCTCATCGTGAAACTCGACAAGACCCCCGACTACGAGGTGACCGGCGAGATACGCGAGATAGATATGTTCGACAGCGGCGACCGCTGGTTCGCCCACCTGAGCATGGTGCTCACCCTCAAGGATTTCAAGACCGGCGCGGTGCTCGCCGCCCACCCCTTCGACGAACGGCGCGAGGTGTTCGGTCGCGAACCGGTGCATACCGTTCGGGCGATCGGCGAGATAGCGGAACAGGAGATAGAGAGATTCATTCAACATATCGCCGCCGAACTTGGTAAAAAGTAGCCGCGTCCCCGCATCTTTTTTTGTGCTCGTACTGCTGTGCGCCCTTCCGCTGGGGGCGCTCACCCTCGACGCCCGGCAGGTCAAGGACCCACAGATACAGGAGCAGTTGACGCGCGACGCGACGCTCGTCCCGATGGAGAAGGGGGCGGTGTTCGTCCCGTGGCTCGTCGATAGCCAGCGCGAGCCGACCTACGCGGTCTACCGCGGCGAGGAGTTCATCACCGACGCCGAGACGGGACGGCGGGTCGTGCTCGACCCGGGCGACTATGTGCTCTACATCGGGTCGGGGCCGCTCGATACCCGCATCGTCTTCTATGTCACGGTGAAGCCGGAACGGGTGACGGTGGTCATGCCGGTGTGGGGCGCGCTCGTCGTGCAGGTCGTGGACGCGTACCGCAACCCGCTCCGCGAGGGGTACCAGATAAGCGACGAGGAGACCAAACTGTACTACGGCGCCGGTTCCGGCACTGACGAAACACTCGGCGAGAAGCCACTCATCTGGATACTGCGACCGGGGCTGTACCGTGTCTCGAAGAAGGGGGAGGCGCCCGATTCGTATCGCAACTTCGTGACGGTGCGCCTGATCGAACGGCACGCGAGCACTGTTCTGCTCGTGTTCGACGAGAAGACCCATCAACTGCTCGGCGGCGGCGAAGTGGCTGGCGATCAGCAGATGACCCAGAAGGGGAACTGGGACCTGCGTCTCCTGCTGTCGGGGTCGCTGTCGTTCACCAACTCGGGCTACATGATCGAAGGAGCTATCGCCGAGAATTCGCTCGCCATCGGTAGCGCCCTTAACGCGGCGGCGCTGTATGATGACGACGACTGGCTCTACAGCGCCCGGCTCGACCTGTTCGAGGATCTCATGATGCAGGACAACCGGAAGGTGCGCAACACCCGCGACATGGCGAAGTTCGACACCTCGGTCATATACCGCATCGAGAAGTGGGTGGGGCCTTATCTGTCGACGCGGCTCAACACGCGGCTGTTCTTCGACTACCGCGACTATTCGAAAACGGGGTTGACCTATGTGGGGGTGGAGCGCGACGGGAGGCGCTGGCAGATGCGGCCCGGCGACATACTTATAGCGAAGACCGGCTCGCCGACGACCGTTCAGGAGGGGCTCGGGTTCAATTTCGAGTACCGCTGGGGCACGCTCTTCTTCCTGACCGCCCGCGCCGGGTACGGCCTCAAGCAGGACATCGCGCCGTTCTACTACGACGAATCGCATGACGACCTCGCGACGCCGGAGTACGAGATCGTCCGGATAGACCCGTTCAATTTCTCCCACGGCCCCGAGTTCTCGATCTACTTCACGCTCATGCCGCTCTCGTTCCTCGAGATAAAGGAGGACTTCATATCGCTCCTGCCGGTGGAACGGCCCGAGCAGACCTATTTCAGCGCCGAGACCACCGTATCCATCTGGATATCGAGTTTCGCGACCATCCAGTACCTGTTCTGGGTCGAGCGTCAACCATTCATATCGCAGGACATCCGCGGGTATCACGCCGTCACCGTGCAACTGTTCTATCGCGTGTTCTGAGGGGGTGACGATCGTGCGCACGGCCCGGGACACGCTCGTCTTCCTTTCGTTCGCGGCGCCGATCGTCGCCGCGTCGTTCCTGCTCGGCGGCGTCTACACCGCCACGACCTACAACCTCATCGTCATGCGGATCGTCGCGTGCCTCTTCTTCGCGTGGGCTGTGTGGCTGTCGGTGTCGGGGCGACGGCTGTTCGTGCCGCTGCTTGTCGTGCCGCTCCTGCTCATCATGGGGTGGGCGCTCCTCCACCTGTTGCCACTGCCGCCCGCGATCGTCGGTCTGTTGTCGCCAACGGCGCGCTATTTCCACGCGATGGCGGGTCCGGAGGGGTGGCGTCCGCTCACGATGTCGTCGCCCGACACGCTCTACTCGATCATGCGGACGGCGACGCTTGTGCTGTTCATACTCATGCTCCAGCGGACGATCGAGGTGGAACGGCGCGGGTGGCGGCGGCTCGTGACCGACACGATCGTCGTGACCGCCGCGCTTCTCTTCGCGTTCGGCGTGTTCCTCAAACTGACGGGTGTCGAGACCTTCCTCGGCTCTACCCTGCGCGGGCCGCTTCTCATGCACCCGACCTTCATCAACCTGAACCATGCCGCGGCCTTCTTCGGCGTCGCGTCGCTCCTGTCGCTCGCGACCGCCGTCGAGGCCGATCTCGCCCGGGCCCGGGTCTTTTACGGCGCGCTCTTTTTCGTCAACCTGCTCGCGGTCGTCATGACGCTGTCGCGCGGCGGGATACTGGCGGTCGTCTGCGCCATGGTCTTTTTCTTCGCGCTCAAACTCTTCAAGGAACGGACCAGAGTGCTTCTCCTGCCGGTGCTCTTCTCGCTCGTCGCCGTCGCGACCGCCTTCTATGTCGGCTATAACCTCATCGTCGCCGAGTTCGACCTGTCGCGCCCCGATTATTTCGATAAATTCCTGCTCCTGACGACCGTCGGCGACTATCTCGCCGATTTCTGGCGCGTCGGTTCGGGACTTGGCAGTTTCATGCATGTCTACCCGTACTATCAGGGGGATCCCGGCCTGTTCTTCATCCAACTCGAGAACGAGCCGGTGCAGTTCGCGCTCGAGCACGGCCTGCCGTTCGCGCTCATCGTCGCGGCGCTCATCGTGTGGTTTTTCGTCAAATACAACCGGCGCGAACACTGCCGGTGCGGCGCGGCGGCGATACTGCTGTTCATCCTCATGCACAACACGCTCGACTTCAACCTGCACGATCTCGCGATACTGTTCCCCGTCGCGGCGGTGTATCTCATGGCGAGCGGCTCGTTCGAACTCAAGGGCTGGCCGCGCCGTCTGGCGCTCGGCGCCGGGATGCTCGCGGCGCTCGGCCTCCTGTGGGGCTCGCGGTACGGTGACGACCTCGACTTCTACCGGGCGAAGGATATGCTCCCGTACGACACGCTCGTCCGGCGCTATCCGGCCGACTTCAAGGTGCCGCTCCGCGACGCGCTCGCCCGCTATAACGACGGCAGGCGGGAACGGTTCCTCGCGGCGCTCCCGTTCCTGTCCGAGGCGGCGGCGAAGGCGCCCGACTACTACCATATCTCCTATCTCACCGGCTCGGCGCTCCTGCGGCTCGGCTCGATCGAGGAGGGCATCTTGCTCTATGTGAAGGCGGTGGACCGGGCGCCGGAACGGCACCTCGGACGCCTGCTCGGCGATATCTACCGGCACCTCGGCGCGGCGGGCATCGAGCCGCGGATGCGTGAGTTGCTGCCGTTCGGTCGGCCCGGCGCGCGGGAGACCGTTTCCCGGTTCCTCGCGTCGGTGCGATCCCCGGAACTCGTCGGCTCCTTCATCGCGGGCCGCGAGGAGGAGTTCTTCGAGACGGCCGGGCAGTTGTACCTTTCGACCGGCGACACCGCGCGGCTTACCGATCTGCTCGACCGCGTCTCCGCGCTGGCCGGCGACTGGCCGGTGGCGCGGCGGGGTCGTTACCTCATGCTCCGCGGGCAGGCGGCGCTTCGCAGGAAGGACCCGGCGACGGCGCTGTCGCTGTTCCGGCAGGGGGCGGCGCTGACCGGCGCGTTCGACGATGTCCTGACCCTCGCTCAGGCGACGCTCTCTCACGAGCCGGACCGGTGCGGGGAACTCGACGCGATGCTGCAGGAAAAGGCGCTCACCGACAAGGGACGGCTCGCCCGGTACCACCGCTGGAAGAGCGACTGGCTGTGGCGGCGCGGCGAGATGCGCGAATCGCTCAAATACCTGCAACGCGGCGCCGACATCGGCGGCTATCCCCAGTGGCGTATCGACGGCGCACGCCGGCTCGCCTCGCAGGGGCTCTGGGAGGAGGCGGTGGCCGAACTGACCCACCTGAAGGATTCCCGCAAACAGGTCGATGTCGCCGCGGTCGATGCGCTCATTGAGGAATATCGCCGCCGGATGGAGCGGAAACGGTCCGGTCTTATGCAGGAGATGCTCCTTGAGAAGCGATAGGCGACGGGCGACCCGGCGCGGCAAGTTTGACTTTTCGGCCGGCGCCGATACGATATGCGGCATGAAAAGAGGGAAGGAGCGGTCATGCGTTCGGTGAAAAAGGAAAGCCGCCGGGAACAGATACTCTCCTGCGCGGCGCGGATATTCGCCAAGAAGGGGTATCACGCGACGAGCATCAGCGACATCTGCAAAAGGTCCGATGTGGCACGCGGCACCATATACCTCTATTTCAAGAACAAGCGCGACATATTCGACACGCTGATAAAGAACTTCACCGGTGACATCTTCCGGCGCATATCGGTCTTCACGCCCGGCGAGGCGCTCCAGCCGCAGTTCAACCGCAACATGTGCGCGGTGGTCGACATCATCACGCAGAACAAGGACCTGACCAAGATCATGGTGTCGGAAGCGGTGGGGCTCGACGCCGAGTTCGACCATCAACTCATCCTGTTCTACGCGCGGCTCGTCGAGTATGTCGAGGGGGCGCTCACCATGCTCCAGAAGAACGGCGACATATCGAAACATGTCAATGTGCGGCTCCTCGCCTACGCGCTCGTCGGGGCGATCAAGGAGATCGCGTACCAGTGGGCGCTCGACGGCGGGAATGTGCTCGACATGGACCCGCTCATCAAGACGGCCCGGCAGTTCAACATACAGAACTTCATCGCTTTTACGGGAGAATCCTGACATGAACACGAAGATGCTCGAAAGCCTGCTTGCGACGGTGCTGACCAAGGACCAGATACAGGCGCTCCGCGAGGAGATCGTGGCCGGCGCGCGCCGCCTGCACAAAGTGGTCGACGAGAACGAGCGGGCCCGTGCCCGCCGCGACGAACTGCTCGCGCTCATGAAGCGCATCGATACCTTCATCGAGACGCGCGAAGGGTCGCCGCTGGTCCTGCGCGCCATCTACAGCGCGGCGAAGGAGGAGATACGCCGGCGAGTGATGCCGCTCATCGAGGAGGTCCTGCGGCAGGGCGAAGAGGAGGGCGCCGATACCCCGGCGCCGGCCCGCGCCGCCGCGCCGAAAGCGTCGGGCGCCCCTGAAGGCGCGCCGCGCCGTCGCCGCCGTCCCCGCCGTCGGTCGGGGAAAAGACCGAACGGCCCCCAGCCGGCCCCCGATGCCGAGACCGATTAACCCCCGCCACCACCCCGATACCTCCGGAGCGGCCCGATGCAGGTCGTGACGGTGCACCATCTCAAGAAAGCGCGGCGGTCGCTTTACATCGACGAGGCGCCGTTCCGCTCACGGTCGCCGGTGGCGCTCACCCGCCCGCTGGAGGGGATACCCAAACGGCGGAAAGGGCTCGTGGCCACCCTGCCCGACATCGCTCAGGCGTCCGGACTCGGCCAGTACCTGCGCCTGTCGGGCGTGGTGTCGGTCGGCCCCTTCACCGTCGAGCCGGCGTGGGTGGGCGACCGGCGGATGAACCTCCTCATCGACGGCGCGTGGTACTATCTCTCGGCCGTGCCGGATACCCCCTTCACGCCGCGGTGCGCGACGACGCTCCTGTTCCCCGCCGACACGGCGCCAGACCGGTCGTCGCTCGCGGCCTTCACCCGCTTCGTCCGAGGGAGCGGCTTCGCGGCGGTCCTTGCGTCGGGCGCGCACGCGGCGGCGTGGCGCGACCGGTGCGCCGCCTCGTTCCCCATCGACGTGAGAGAGCGCCCGGCGCAACTGCCTATCGACTGGTGACCTTTCCCGGAAACTTGACTCGTCTTCCCGTTTGCGTCATCATGCCGCGAAGGGTCGAGTAACTATTTTTACGGAGCATGAGATGAAAGATCCCCGCATTGAGAAACTGGCGAAGAACCTGGTTCGTTTTTCCTGCCGCGTGAAAAAGGGCGAGCATGTCCTCATCGAGGTGAAGGATGAGTCGGCAAAACCGCTCGTCGAGGCGCTCGTCGAAGAGGTGCAGGCGGTCGGCGCGACGCCGTTCGTGAACCTGTACGACCAGCGCATCATGCGGAAACTGGTCGGCGGGGCGAGCGAGGCGTGGTTCAAGATCATGGCCGAGGTCGATCTCCTGAAGATGAAGAAGATGCACGCCTTCATAGGCATCAACGGTCGCAACAACTCCTACGAGTTCTCCGATGTGCCGGGCGCTCAGATGAAGAGTTACATGCAGAAATATGTTCAGCCGGTCCATTTCGAACAGCGCGTCAAGCGGACCAAATGGTGCATCCTCGCCTATCCGAACCCCTCTTACGCGCAGGGTTCCAACATGTCGACCGAGGCGTTCGAGAACTTTTATTTCGATGTCACGACGCTGGACTACGCCAAAATGGACAAGGCGATGGACCCGCTCGTGAAACTGATGGACAGGACCGACAAGGTACACCTCAAAGGTCCCGGCCGCACCGATCTCACCTTCTCGATACAGGGCATCCCCACCATCAAGTGCGCCGGCCAGATGAACATCCCCGACGGCGAGATCTTCACTGCGCCGGTGAAGGATTCGGTCAACGGCGTCATCGAGTACAACACCCCGACCGTCTATCTCGGCAAAAAGTTCGAGAAGGTCGTCCTTACCTTCAAGAAGGGGAAGATCGTGAAGGTGGAGGGCGACAATGTGCCCAAACTCGAGGAGATATTCAACAGCGACGAAGGCGCCCGCTATGTCGGCGAGTTCGCGATAGGGGTCAATCCCTATATCACCAAGCCGATGGTCGACATCCTGTTCGACGAGAAGATCGCCGG
>JAKQHE010000110.1 GCA_029573155.1 bacterium | reverse complement strand
TCGGCGCCGCCGCAGAGGCGGTGGAGTTCCTCGGTGAGGTGGGGGGCGAAGGGATTCAGAAGCCCGACGATGGTCCGCAGGGCGAAGGCGAATACCCGTTTCTCCTCGTCGGTCGCCGGCTTCACCTTGTAGGCGGCGTTGGTGAGTTCCATGATCGCGGCGATGCCGGTGTTGAAGTGGAATCGCTCTATCTCGTCGCGCACCTTCTGTATCGTCTGGTGGGTCTTGCGGAATAGGTCGGCGAACGGACCGCCTTCGGTCGGGTCATCGGGGAAGGTCCGGATGAGGTCCAAGTTGTCGGTGACGATGTTCCAGACGCGGGCTATGAAGCGGGAAGAACCCTCGACGCCGTCGGCCGACCATTCGAGGTCCTTTTCGGGCGGCGAGGCGAACAGGATGAACAGGCGCGCCGTGTCGGCGCCGTATTTCGCCACCATCTTGTCGGGGTCTATGACATTTTTCTTCGATTTGGACATCTTCTCGATGCGGCCGACGGTCACCGGAGCGCCATCCTTCGTGCTGAAGGGCTTCCCGTCGCGCCATTCGACCTCTTCGGGGTAGAGATATTCGTCGCCCGCCTTGTAGGACTCCATGCAGACCATCCCCTGCGTGAGGAGGTTCTTCACCGGTTCGCGGAAGGGCACATAGCCGAGGTCGGAGAGCACCTTGGTGAAAAAGCGGGTGTAGAGGAGGTGCATCACCGCGTGTTCGACCCCGCCGATGTACTGGTCCACCGGCATCGAATAGGCCGCCTCGCCCTTGTCGAACGGGGCTTTGTCGTTATGCGGATCGCAGTAGCGCAGGTGGTACCACGACGATTCGACGAAGGTGTCCATCGTGTCGGTCTCGCGCATTGCTTTGCCGCCGCAGGTGGGGCAGGTGGTCTCGTAAAACGACGGCATCGATTTTATCGGCGAATTGACGCCGGAGAACCGGACATCCTCCGGCAACCGCACCGGCAGGTCGCTCTTCTTCACCGGCACCATACCGCACTTCGCGCATTTCACCATCGGGATGGGACAGCCCCAGTAGCGCTGGCGCGAGATGCCCCAGTCGCGGAGGCGGAAGTTGATGCCGACCGACCCTTTGTCATGGGCGACGAGCCACTGCGACACCCTCTTCTTGCCCTCATCGGAGGGCGTCCCGGTGAACTCGCCCGAGTCGGTCATCACGCCCGGTTCAGTGTAGGCCTCGGTGAGCGGCAGATCGAGTTTCTTATCCTTCGGCTCGATGACCACCTTGACCGGCAGGCCGTATTTCTGCGCGAACTCGAAATCGCGCTGGTCGTGCGCCGGGACCGCCATCACCACGCCGGTGCCGTAGCCCGCCAGCACGAAGTTGGCGAAGTAGAGCGGCACCTTGGCGCCGGTCACCGGGTGGGTGAGGTATCTGCCGGTGAAGTAGCCTTTCTTCTCGTAGTTGTCGTCGCGGACATTGGCGGCGTGGAACGATTTGACCTCCTCGATGAAGGCGGCCATCTCTTTTTTGTCCTTGGCCGTCGCCAGTATCTCGTCGGCCAGCGGATGTTCGACCGCCATCGACACGAAGGTGACCCCCATCAGCGTGTCGGGCCGCGTGGTGAAGACGGTCAGTTTCCCGCCCGTTTCGGTCGTGAAGTCGATGTAGGCCCCCTCGCTCTTCCCGATCCAGTTGCGTTGCATCTCCTTGACATGTTCCGGCCAGCCGGGGAGGTTGTCCAGATCGCGGAGCAGTTCGTCGGCGTAGGCCGTTATCTTGAAGAACCACTGATCTATCTTCTTTTTTGTCACGGTCGAATCGCAGCGCCAGCACTGGCCCTCCTCGACCTGTTCGTTGGCCAGCACCGTCGCGCACTTGTCGCACCAGTTGACCTCTGATTCCTTCTTGTAGACCAGCCCCTTCTCCCACATCTCGATGAAGAACAGCTGTTCCCAGCGGTAATATTCGGGGCGGCAGGTCGCGATCTCGCGCTCCCAGTCGTAGGAAAAGCCCAGTTTCTTCAGCTGGCTTTTCATGTTGTCGATGTTCTTGTAGGTCCAGACGGCGGGGGCGGTCTTATGCTCGATCGCCGCGTTCTCGGCCGGCAGACCGAACGCGTCCCAGCCGATGGGATGGAGCACATTGTAGCCGCGACGGACATAGTAGCGCGCCACCACATCGCCGATCGAATAGTTGCGGACATGGCCCATGTGGATGCGCCCCGAGGGGTAGGGGAACATCTCGAGCATGTAGTATTTCGGCTTGTCGCTCGATTTGCCGAGATAGGAAAAGACGCGGTCGTCCATCCATTTTTTCTGCCATTTCGGTTCCAGTTCCGAGGGACGATACTCCATGGGGATTGCCTCCTGTCTAGCGGAAGCGCTCGGCGACGAGTTGCTCGATGCGCTTTTTGAGCACGAGTTTCGATTTATCGTATATGTCCTGCAGTTTCTCCCGTTCCCGTTTACCGAACGGATAGGCGGTGGAAAGGTCCTGCGTGAGAACGGTGAGCCCCTTCTTCTCGTTGCCGGAGGTGATATAAAGTTCGGCGAGCAGAAGCACAAGGTAATTGTGGTAGATGAGTTTGCCGGGCGACAGGAAGGGCGCCTGTTCGATGAGATACTTGACCGCCTTGAGGGCGCGAGCCCGGTCGCCCTGATAGAAGGCCATCTCGGCGGCGAGTATCAGCCCGGGGAGGTAGGTGCGATCGCACTCGAGTACCCCCTCTATCATCGAGAAGGTCTTCGGTCGGTCGCCGCTCTGACGGAACGCCTCGGCCTTGAGGTACAGAAGCGCGGGAACGCATCGCTGGGAGGGGGGAGGGGCCAGTTTCTCGAGTTTCTCGCCGATGGTCTCGGCCGTTTCGGGGGAAAGCGCCGCGTAGTGTTCGCGCAGTTCCTTCCAGAAGGGGGTGGAATCGAAAGCCCCTTTCCCGGCGACCGCATCGGCATCGGAGAAGAGGAAGTAGGCGTTATAGAGGTCGTAGAGCCGCTCGTCGATATCGCGTCGGCCACGATTCTCCATGAGGAGTTTGACGGCGCGCATCGTGAGCCCCGCCTGCAGGTAGCGCTGGATAACGGTGAGTCGTCCGTCGGGGCCGGTCAGTGAGTAGAGCCGGTCGAGCGCGCGTTGGATCTCCGGTCGGTTATCGGTCCGCAGGAGTACCGACAAGTGGGCGTTCAGGATGGTCGCCGAGTCGGGATATTTCTCGGCGAGCGTTTTCAATTCCTGCGCCGACTGAGCGTCGCGCGACAGGAGGTAGCGTATCTCGGCTATCTTGGCTGCCTGTTCGGGGGTCCGGGGGGTGGCGGCTATCTTCTCGTAAAGGGCGAGCGCCTCCTCGAGATAGTTCTCTTTCTCGCAACAGATGGCGGCGGTCCGAAGCACTTCGGCATCCTGCGCGACTGCGGGAAAGAACTGCTGGATCTCCTTGAAGGCGAAAAAACAGTTGCTGTGGTCGCCGTTCCTATACGAGGAAAGCATGACGAGTTTCAGGTCATCGGCATTGCGCGCCGTCCCCTTTTTCTCGCGAACATAGAGCGCCATCCGTTTGGCGTCCTCGGTGCGCCCCCCGTTCATGAACCGGTTGAGGATATCGGCGCAGAAAGGTCTGCCCGGACAGCCGAGATAGAACCCTTCCCGTTCGAGAAGCGGGTCGTGCGCCGCGGCGCCAAGCGCCACATAGGCTTCCGAAAGGAGATGTCGCTCTTCGCTTTCGCCGCGCCACCGGGCCAGTGTGCCGGTGAGTTGTCGCACCTGTTCATCGGGAAGTGCCCGTGTCGAGTCGGCGATCGCGTCTTGCTTCACCGCTTTCCGCGCGATGGCGGCGACGCGCAGTTTCTGAGGCAGTTCGAGCGCCGGGAACTCGGTGAGCATCGCCTCGGCGATCCCTAGCGACTCGTCGTACCGCGCCGCGCGGTAGAGAAGCAGCGCGTCGTACCATGCGGTGCGAAGATTCGACCGCGTGACGGGGCCCTGCAGTCGCGGCGTGAAGGCGGCGAGGTCCGCCGCATTCCCCGGCACCGCGGAGTCGAGAGCGTGTTCGCGGGTGAGCGATGAGATGGCGGGATCCCCCTCGATATAACGGAGGATCTGTTCCATCGACGGATCCTTCTGGGTCGAGAGGGTGTAGTAGAATCGGACCTGTGAAAGGATGTCCTTGTGTTCGTGCAGGTGGTAATCGAGCAAGGCGAAAGCGGTCAGATAGAAGAGTGCTTTACGCGGCGCGTCCTCGTTCGGGAATCGCCGCTCGATGGCGCGCATCTCGTCGCTCCGTCGCTCGAAATCGGCGACCGAGAGAGGCCAGAGTGTCGCCTCAGGGTCTTTCAGCATCTTGTCGACACCGCTCGTGCCGCCTCCCCAGAGCGCCCACAGCGTCAGTATGATGGCCAGTGCGCCGAGCGCGAGTATCGTCAGGTTGCGTCGTCCGGCACGCCGGTAGTGTTCGTTATCCTCCGTGGAGAATTCGGGAAGCCGCACATAGCGTGTCTTCGATGCGGGTGCCGTGGTCGTGGCCGTGGGAGCGACACCTTCCGGCGAGCCCGCCTCCTCGATCTTCTTACGCGCTCGGAAATGGTTGGGGTTGACCGCGAGCACCGCTTTGAACTGTTCTATCGCCTCCGCCGGTCTGCCGAGCGCGAGGAGCGCGGCGCCGCGGAAGAAATCTATCTCGGGGGTCCGTTCGCCCTGCCACGCGTCGGTCTCGGCGAGGATGCGATCGTATTCGCTCTCCTTGTATGCCTGCTCAAGATATTCTATGAACTTGGGAAGATATCGCTGTTTCTCGCTTTCCTGTTTGAGGGTCTCGAGTTTATTGCTCATCGTCCCCCGGTGTGTAGACGCCGCGTCGGTGGGGTGGCAGGCAGAGCGCCACGCGACGGCCGAGATGGTCCATGATGTCGGCCTTTGCCTGTTCGCCGGAACCGAAACGGGCGTGGAGATCGTGGAGCATGACCGGTTCGCCGACCGTCACCTCGACCCGCGCATAATGCAGGGAGTGATCGTTTATGGGAAGTATATGGTTACCGCCGAGTATGGCGGCGGGAAGTATCACGGCGTCGCCGGCCGATTCTATAAGTTTCAGTACGCCGGGAAGGAAACGGTTCAGGTTCCCGCTTCTGCTCCGGGCGCCTTCAGGGAAGATGAGGAGGATGCGGACCTTCTGTTCGATGTCGGCCATGACCTTTTTCGCGGCGCGGGCGATCTCCTTGAGCGGCAGGGCCGCATCACCGCTCGCCACGGTGAGCGACTGGGCGATGAGCAGGGAGTTGAACTGGAGCGAGGCGAAGGCTTTGAATCTCTCGTTGTAGACCTTGGGGCCGACGACGACCGAGAAGTCATCGCCGAAGCCTTTCGCCTCGAGCATGGGATGGAATAGGGTCGCGAGCAGATTGGCGTCGGCGTAACTCAGATGGTTGGTCAGCAGGATGAGCCGCGATGCCGATCCGTCACGCACCAGATCGAGCGCCTTTTCAAGGTTGCCGGCGCCGCTGAGTACCTGTTCGGTGATGACATAAAGGACATTTTTGAGGATGCGCCGCGCGAAGGGGGCGTAGGGATGGAAGCCCCATTCCTTGCCGGCTGAAAGATATCGTTCGAGGAAGCCCTCAAGTTCCGGGAGCGGCACCTCGCGGGCGGTCTGTTCGATGAGCGGCCATATCTTGGGCGGCACGGTCCGTTCCCAATCGGGGAACATGGTCCGTATCTCCTCGATCACCCGTTCAACGACCTGCATGAATAACTCTCCGTTCCTAAAGGCAAAAGGTCACCGGAGCACTCTTATAATGGAAGAAAGGGGCAAAATCAAGTTATGCGGTCACTTGACGGGAAGCGAGACGGTCGAGACGACCTTGCCGAGTATGCTGAAATCCTCGCGGTCGGTCACCGGTATCGGTCGGTGCCGTTCGTTCTCAGGCATCAGGAACACGCCGTCGGCTGCTATCTTGAGCCGTTTTACAGTGGCCTCGTCGCCGAGAAGCGCCGCGATGATGTCGCCCGATTCGGCCACCGGCTGGCGGCGTACGATGACGAGGTTGCCATCAAGTATCCCGGCGTTCACCATCGAGTCGCCGACCACCTTGAGCGCGAAGAACCGGCCGGTACCGATGGACCCGGCGTCGACGAGGATCTCTCCCTCGCAGTTCTCTTCGGCGAGCAGCGGGGACCCGGCGGCGATGCGTCCGACGATGGGGACGCGGGCCAGATGGATGTCCGGTATGTCCGCCGACTCGCCTCGTGACACATCACCGACGACCTCAAGCGATCGCGCCTGTCGCGGAGAGCGGCGCAGGTGACCCTTCTTCTCCAGCCGCGCGATCTGTTCATGAACGCTGGCCGCCGATATGCCCAGCGCGGAGGCTATCTCGCGGGTGGTAGGGGAGAACCCGCGCCGTTCGGTCAGTTCGCCGATGGCGGCGAGGATCTTCTGCTGTGAAGCGGTGAGCGGCGATCGTTTCGTCTCCATGGCGCCTCCTGCCTGACAAGTGGTCAACGGACGGATAATATGCCTGACAAATGAAAGGTCAAGTAAAATCTTTTCAGCGCGGACGGCTCACTCAAAAACTTGCTAATACCAAGGTAATACATAAAATCGACGGGGTCTCGGATGGTGGAGGTGCTCGTTATGAAGAGCCTTAATGTCGCGTTGTTCGCAGGGTGGTCGGCGGTCTTGTTGCTCAGCGGTTGCTCCGGAGATGTCTATAAGATCGACCGGGACGCCGTTCGTGCCGACAAGGATAGCGCCGTGACAGGTGGCGATACCGATGAGGCGCTGGCTGATGATCTGCAGAACGATCAGGAGGGTGAAGACGCCGACGGGCCCGGGAACGATGCCCCGCTCAAGGAGACCGATTCTCCGGGCGATCCCGACGAGGACGGATATTATCCCGACGACGCTTATCCCGATGACGAGGAGAGCGACGGATACCTGCCTGACGACATGAACACGGATGACGGGGAACCCGATGGAGCGTATCCCGACGAGGCCGACCCCGATGAAACGACACCCGACGGCGATCTGCCGGACGATGCTCAGCCCGATGATGCCACGCCCGACAGCGACAACGAGACACCCGACGAAGACCTGCCCCAGATATGCACCCCGCTGGAGATAGTCGACTGTCCCTACTCCGGCGACCCGGACAAGATAGATGTCGGTCCCTGCAAGGTCGGGACGAAACAGTGCAACCTTAACGGCACCGAGTGGAGCGACTGTTCCGGCGAGGTGCTTCCGGCGGCGACCGACCCCTGCACCGACAGCGTGGATAACGACTGTAACGGCACGGTCAACGACGGCTACGATGACGGCGCCACCGGTTGCACCTGTATGCCGGGCGCCGCGACCTCGTGCTATACCGGCCCGGCCGGCACGCTCAATGTGGGCATTTGCCACGCCGGCACCATGACCTGCAATGTCTCGGGGACCGGTTATGGCTCCTGCGAGAATGAACAGGTGCCGTTGCTCGAGGAGATATGTAACAATGATGACGATGATAATTGTAACGGCCCCGTCGACGAGGATACGGACGAGGACGGCGACGGCTGGGGCCGTTGTTCGGGCGACTGCTGTGAGAACATCACCCAGTGCGCCGATCCGGCGAAGGTCAACCCCGGAGCCATCGAGGTGCCGGACGACAGTGTTGATAACGACTGCAACGAGCAGATCGACGAGATCGTCTCGACCGCCTGTTCCTCCGCGACGAAGTTCACCGAGACCACGGCGATCGATCTTTTGAGCGCTATGGATATCTGCAAGGTATCGACGAACGGCTCGTGGGGCATAGTCGGCACCCCGACGCTCACCCGTGCCAGCGGTAGCGGCGCGGTCGATAACCGGCAGATAGCGGTCATGACCCAGTTCGGCACTCACGATTCGAATGTCGCGATCGCCAACGACACGATGGCGACCCTTTCCTCGGGGCGCGCCCGTGACGGGAATGACCCCGATGCTACCACCGCGCTTACGTACTCGTATGTTACCGGTACGCCGCCTGCCGATTTCCTCTCGGCTCACGGTGGTGCGTTGCCGACGACAAAAGACGGATGCCCGAGCGGTAGCGGCGCCAACGATTCGGTCATGCTGACCGTCAAACTCAAGGTGCCGACCAATGCGCTTTCCCTATCGTTCAACTTCCGTTTCTTCTCTCAGGAATATTGGGAATACACTTGTTCTGAGTACAACGACTTCTTCATCGCGCTGCTCGATACCGGCGCCGAGGGCATCCCGGCAGATAAGAACATCTCCTTCGATTCGAACGATGGGTATATCAGTGTGAACACGGACCAGTTCTTTACCGTGTGCGAGGTCAAGGAGGGCTACACTTGTCCCGACGGTACCGATCCACTGGCGGGGACCGGGTACGACCAACAGGAAGAGGATACTGGTGGCTGTACCCCGGGATACCACTACGTCGCGGGGGCGACCCAATGGCTCACCACCTCGGCGCCGGTCATACCGGGCGAGACGATAACGCTCAGGTTCGTTATCTGGGACACCTCGGATCAGGCGCTCGACTCACTCGTCCTCATCGACAACTTCAAGTGGAGCGCTGAAGGGACGAGCGGTCCGGTGACCTTCGCCTGTTGGGATACCAACAAGAATGGTGTCTGCGATGTCGGGACCGAGGATCTTTCGGGCGACGAGAAGTGTAGCGAATTCGACTGTCTGTAACTTTTCCCCTGATCAGATCTTGCCGCGCAGAAGTTCGCGCACCGTGATGCGGCCGTAATCCCAGAAGGTCCACCAGAGGCTGCGGAAGTCGAGGTTGCTGAACAGGTTGTCCCATACGCCGGCCGGTAGCATCGCCGGGATGCAGCCGTGGGCGTATTCGAGCATCCAACTGTCTCCTTCGATGCGGTAACCCTTCGCCGAGCGGGCTTTGAGCGTCGCGTGGTCGCCCGGCCTGAACACGGTACGGTCTATCTCTCCTTCCACATAGACCCACATCTCGCCCTCGACCATGAAGTCGTGGACAGTGGCGAAATAGCGCCCCGAATGGCCCTCGGTGCCGATGGGGGAGCCGAAGATGATGAGGTATTCCGAAAGCGATGCGTACAGTATGGTCATCGTGCCGAGCGCGCCGTTGGCCGAGTTGAGGACCCACCGCTGGCGCTTCTCGATGCGCCCCGGCCAGCGGGCGTCGATCATGTCGATGAGCGTTTCAAATCGCTCCTTGCGAGGCACGGCGAGCGCGGACGCCTGCCGGGCGAGTTCATGCAGTTCCTCGGTAGTGAAGAGTCGCGACATGCTTTCCTCCA
>JAKQHE010000109.1 GCA_029573155.1 bacterium | reverse complement strand
CCGGCGCCGCCGGTCACGAGTATACGCATGGATACCACCTCGAACATGACGATAACTACCCCAATATACGCCAAAAGATGTTTAAGACAACAAGAAATATCAGATTTTTTGATGACTTCGGTCTTTTTTTTGCTATCATCCAACCGGATGGTTGTTTTTTTAGGGAGGAGAGTCATGCGCACGGCACGGGGTGCTACCCTGATAGAGATGATGATCGTCTTGGTCATCCTTGGTATACTTTCCTCGACGGCGATGCCCATGTATGCCGATTATGCCTCTCGTTCCCGCACTTCAGAGGTTCCTCTTTCCCTGAAAAAGATCATCGAGGCGCAGATCACCTTTAAGGAAACCAATGAGACTGCGACCTTTGCCAGTAGTATCGCCTCTCTGGGGTGGAGTACCAGCGGAGATGACCCCGCGACCCCCGATCTCGCGGAGGGTTCCTTCTATATCTTCTTCGCCGATACGATGGACACCTGTAACATGGGGGCGATGCCCCTAGAAGGGTTGGCCCTTGCGGTCGTCCGAGCTGGAGTTTCAGTCCCCAGCGCATGGGAAGGTGTCTGTATGGACGAGAAAATGTCTATCTACTTGTTGCCTTAGTCCTTTCGCGCGCAAACCTTCAGACACAAAAGGCATTCTTTTTTCAGCAGTTCGGGTGACAGTTGCGTTGCCTTGTTGCAGGGGAGGGTCGCGAGGCAGTCGCTACACTGCGCCGCCTTGGTGTTATCGCACAAATCAGTTCCTTGTTCAACAAGTTGAGCGGCAAAGAATTCTCTGACCTGTTCTTTACAGAGGGTCATGAAACTTTCTTTGCGGTTGCGACATTCGACCGTTTTCTTGCAGTAACCGTGTGAAACGATACCGGCCGCCTCTCTCACGAATGGCGGTATCTCGACGATGGCGTTCTTGATCTTTGTTTTGTAATAAAAGTAAGAGAACGAGCCGAAACCCATGACCAGAAACGCCAGTAAAGCCAGCAAGAGCAGTTGGGGGCGCGGTACCTTGCGGTGCGCCTCCCTCTTTTTGCGTTTCTTCTCTTCCTTTTCGGTCTCGCCGCGTCGTTTCTCCTCTTCGAGTTTCTCGGTGAGGTACGCCTTCAGTTCGGCGGTCTCGGCGAAGGATATCGCACCGTTGCCGTTCTTGTCGGCTATCTGCAAAGAGGCGTTGCGGGCAAGGAGAAGATCGATGATGTCGCGATGTCCGAACCGGGCCGCGATCATAAGGGCGGTGCGCCCTTCGTCATTCTGCGTGTTTATCTTATCCGCCTTGGGGATCATCTCGCGCATGAGGTCGAGATAGCCCTTGGCCGCCGCCTGCATGATAGGCGTGTAGTGCGTTATCGAGTGGACATTGACATCGGCCCCTTTCTGGAGGAGGTATGCAGCCACTGCGGGATGCGCGTTGCTGATGGCCAGCATGAGCGGGGTGCGCCTGTCTTTCGCCTTTGCCTCCAGCGCGGCGCCGTGATCGATGAGGAGCCGGACGATCTCGAGCGCACCTATCTCGGCGGCGCACAACAGCGGGGTCTTGTCCTCTTCGTTGATGAGGGAGAGATTGACCTTCTTGTTCAGGAATTCAACGACCGCCTCTTTGTCCTGACGGCGTATCGCCTCGAAGATATCCTGCGGAGGTGCTGAGGGATCGGTGGTGGGGAGCGCCTGGGTGCCCGATGGCGATCCGGCCTCTTCCGGTGAGGTGGGGATACCCTCTTCCGTCGGGACCGGAGTGTCCGATCCCGTTCCCTCGCCTTCAGGTTGATCCGAGGGATCCGTTGTCCCGGTCGTCTCCGCTGGCTCCGCGGGCGCTCGATCCTCTTCCGGTCCGGGTACCTTCTTTTCTTTTTCCTCTGCCATTCTCGCCCCCGAAAAGTTGAATGCTGGGGTGCATTATAGCAACAGTTATGCCCGAAATCTAGAAAATCGTTGCCTATTTTTCCGTGCGGGTCAGGGCAGTAGGGGAAGTGCCGGTCGATGGTCGTGCAGCTCGGCTATCTTCCGTCGACCCTCATGGGAAAGAGAGAATATCATCTTGCGCCGGTCATCGGCGCCGAAGGTCCTTTTAATGAGCCCTTTCTCCTCCAGCGAACCGAGAACGCGGGACATACGGGAAAATGAGATGCCGATCTCCTGCGCGAGTTCGCGGCTGTTCTTTTCACCCTGTTCCAGCGCACAAAGAGCGAGTGCTTCGTTGAGCGAAAGACGGAACCGTTTCTTGAGCGTCGTCTCGAAAACATAGATGGCCCGGAATATCTCCTTGAGCCTGCATAGTTCCCGCATGATCCCTCCGCCGCATTGAACAGACCGGCACCTTACCAACGCACGGTAATGGCCTGCAGTGAGGTTGTCAAGAGATTTCCGCCCGATCTGTTTGAAAAAAAAATGATTTATGCTACAGTGCCCCCGGATCGTTCATACAGGGTGGTGTGTATTTAATGGGTCGTTCCTGCGTATGGCGACTTATTCTTTGGGCGACGCTTGCGAGTTCTCTTCCTCTTGCGGGCGAGAACGACGGGGTCGTTGAGGAAAAGGATACGGTGTCGCCGGTCACGACGATCACCGAAAAACCGGAGTCCCCGACACTTGAGCGCTCGGCACTTTTCAGGTTCACCGCCTCGGAACCCGTGTCGCGCTATGAATGCCGACTTGATGATGAACTGTGGCATCGCTGTACCGGGGAAGAGCGCTACGAGGCCCTTTCCGAGGGCACGCACACCTTCACGGTGCGCGCCATCGACCGGGCGGGGAATGTCGAGGCGAAACCGACCGTTTTTGAATGGGAGATACCGTATCAGTTCGTGCATGTCTCGACGGGATATCAGCATACTTGCGCGGTGAATGCCGGGGGTAAACCCCATTGCTGGGGCAACAATAACGCCCAGCAACTCGGTATCTCCGATCGGCAGGAGAGTTTTTATCCGGTCGAACCGCGGAATCTCATTGCCTGGTGGCGAAAAGTGAGCGCCGGTCGTTTTCACACCTGTGGTATCGGTGGTAAGGACCGGTCGGATCAGCGCGTGTACTGCTGGGGGAGTAACGGGAGCGGCCAGTTGGGGGTTGGTGACGAGCGGTCCGGCTTCGTGCCGATGGAGGTGGCGGGTGGGTATGATGACTGGGAGCAGATGACCGCCGGTATCTCGCACACCTGCGGCATCCGGACCGATGGCGGGAAGGGAACGCTTTACTGCTGGGGAGAGAACGGCGCCGGACAGGTCGGCGACCCCTCCTACCAGCGGGCCCTCTCTCCGCGTCCGGTGGCGGGTGACCTGCGGGGGTGGCGTTATGTGTCGGGGGGATTTTCCCATACCTGCGGGCTTAGGGAGGATGGGGGCGAGAATCGGGTCTACTGCTGGGGCGCCAACGGTGACGGGCAACTCGGTGACGGATCGACCGAAAAGAGACGCGCTGAGCCGGTCGAGGTCGGCGGCGGCCATGTCGATTGGGAATCGGTCTCCGCGGGCTACTACCACACCTGCGGCATCCGCAACGAGCAGGGCGTACGGAGGATATACTGCTGGGGAAGCGCCGGGTCGGGGCAACTCGGGACCGGCGATACCGCCAAGAGAACGACGCCGACCCCTATCGCCGGCGATAACGATTCGTGGCTTTCACTGACCGCCGGCGCCAACCACACCTGCGCTATCCGTCAGGAGGGTGAAGGCCGAGCGATCTATTGCTGGGGCGATAACCGTTACGGGCAATCGGGGCTGGGCAGGCTGGATCGCGTGGCCGCCCCGCAAAAAGTGAAAAGCGACCATGCCGATTGGCAACAGATGTCGGCCGGAGAGACCCATACCTGCGCCATCCGCGAACACAAGAAAAGAGGATATCTCTACTGTTGGGGGCGCAATCAGTTCGGACAACTGGGCGATGGCACCGATGAGACCCGAACGACCCCCGTCGAGATAACGGGTATGGAACAGAAAAAAGCGGCGGCGAGCGCTAAAAGGACCGACAGTCACCCATAAGTTAAAAGGAGGACCCATGCACAGAACGATGCGTGCTTCGCTGGATGACCTGTTCCTTTTTCTCGACGGATCCCCGACCATGTTCCACGCGACCGTTTCGATCATCGGCCGTCTTGAAAAGGCGGGGTTCTCAAGACTCGAAGAAGGCGACGAGTGGTCGCTGAAGAGCGGCGCGGGCTACTTCGTTGTCCGCAACGATTCGGCGGTCATCGCGTTCCGTATCGGCCGTAAAAGCCCGTGGGAAAGCGGCTTCATGATGGCCGGGGCGCACACCGACAGCCCGCTCCTCAAGATAAAGCCCGAAGCCGAGAGCATGGGCAAGAATGTCGTCCGCGTCGCGACCGAGATATACGGCGGCCCCATCGTGGCGACCTGGCTCGACCGCAACCTTGCCGTTGCCGGCCGCGTGATGGTGAAGGGTAAAAAGGGCTGGGAGGCGCGGGTCGTCGATACCGGACGGGCGGTCGCGATCATCCCCAATCTGGCGATACACATGAACCGCGAGGTCAACAAGGGGTTCGAGTACAACCCGCAGAACCATCTGCAGGCGGTGCTATGCGCCGATGCGAAGGGTGGCGACGGCTGGCAGGTGCTCAAAGGACTCCTCGCCGAGACGATCGGCGTGCCGTCGGCCGCCGTCGGCGAGATGGATCTCTACCTCTACGATCCGCAGCCGGCGGTGCGGTTCGGACGCAATGATGAGCTCTATTCGTCGGGGCGCATCGACAACCTCGCCTCGTGCCATGCGATACTCGCCGCGTTCCTCGATTCAAAGCCGGGCGACGCGACCGCCGTGGCGCTGTTCTACGACAACGAGGAGATCGGTTCGCGCACCCCGATGGGGGCCGACAGCGGGTTCACCGCGACGGTCCTTGAACGGATCGTCATGGCGCACGACGCCGGCCGCGAGGAGTTCCACCGGGCGCTCGCCAAGTCGTTCCTCGTCTCATCCGATTCGGCCCACGCGATACACCCCAACTTTCCCGAAAAGCATGATCCGGCCTATGCGCCGGTCATGAACGGCGGCCCGGTGATCAAGGTGAGCGCCGGGTTCAAGTACGCGACGACCGCCGTCACGGCGGAACGGTTCCGCGATCTATGCCGCCGCGCCGGGGTGCCGTGCCAGAAGATAGCGAACCGCTCCGATGTCCCGTCGGGGAGCACCATCGGCCCGATGACCACCGCCGCCCTGTCGGTGCCGGGGGTCGATGTCGGGGTGCCGATGTGGGCGATGCACAGCATCCGCGAAACGGCGGGAACGCGCGATCATCTTTCGCTCATCGCCGCGCTGAAG
>JAKQHE010000105.1 GCA_029573155.1 bacterium | reverse complement strand
CGCCTCGATGTCGGCGATGAGTTCGGTGTGGCGGTACCACTGGTCCTTCACAAGGCGCGGTTCGTATCTCGGGTATTCACCGTTCTCCAGGGTGTCGCCGTCCATCTTGACCGAGTTGATCTTATAGCGGTCGCCTTCGGTCACCACAAAGGTGATGTCGATATCGCGGCGGTCGGGCGATATCGCGACGAGCGGCCGCGAAACGCGGACATTGACGAAGCCCTCCTCGTTGTAGAGGTACATGATGCGGGCCTGATCCTCCTCGAGGAGTTCCTTCTTGTATCCTTCGTCCTTGAAGAACGAGAACAAGCCCTCCTCCTGCGTGTTGAGCCGCTCCTTGATGAATTCGTCGGTCAGGAAGGTGTTGCCGGCGATCGTTATCTTGCGGACGCGGCTCCGCTCCCCTTCCGCGATGGAGAACACGAGCGTCGCCTCATTGCTTTTCTCGTTGATGGTCAGGTCGGGGGCGACCCGCACCATGAGATAACCCTTCTCCTTGTAGAGTTCGGTTATCTTCTGTTCGTTGCCTCGTATCTTGTCGGCATCCACCAACTGGTTCCTCTTGATGTCTATCACCTTGACGATATCGTCGGTGTCGAGTTTGCTGTTGCCTTTCACCGACACCGCGGTGATGACCGGCTGCTCCACGACGACGACCCGCAGGGCACCGGTGTCGAGTTCGTAGCGCATCTCGATGTGCTGGTACAGTTTCGACGCATAGAGCGACCGGAGTATGGCGTCGATCTCCCCTTCCGTCAAAGCGGTCTTGCCTTCGAAGTGTTTGGTGATGAGCGAACATTCGGTCCGCGCGCACCCCTCGGCCTTGACCTCTTTGATCTCGGCCGCGCCGGCGAGCCCCGCGACAAGAACAAGAAAGGCGAGAAGCGATGCCCTCACAGCGACCATAGTCTACCATCCTTCAGTTCGTAACCGGTCGCCATGCGCCGCGCGAACTGTTTGTTGTGGGTCACGAATATCGTCGTCAGTCCGTGCTCCTGCGCCAGCGAGAACACGAGGTCGAGGATAGCCAGTCCGGTCTCTTCGTCAAGATTACCGGTCGGTTCGTCGAGGAGCAGTATCCTGGGCCGGCCGACGAGCGCCCGCGCGATGGACACGCGCTGCTGTTCGCCTCCCGACATCTCGGCCGGCTTGTGTTCGGCGCGGTCCTTCAGCCCGACCCTCTCCAGAAGCGCGCGCGCCTCTCCGAACGCCTCCTGATGGCGGCGACCGATAAGCAACGGCATGGCGACATTCTCGAGCGCAGTGAATTCGGGAAGGAGGTGGTGGAACTGGAACACGGTGCCGATCATCGTGTTGCGGAACCGGCTGAGCAGAGTGTCGGGCATCGCGGTCGTATCCTTGCCGTCTATGCGCAGGATACCGCCGTCGGGCTGTTCTATCGTGGCGATGATGGAGAGCAGTGTCGATTTTCCGGCACCGCTCCTGCCGATGAGCGACATCTGCGCCCCCGCGGCCAGTTCGAGGTTCACCTCGCGGAGCACAGGGATGGTCTTCCCCTCGATGGTGTAACTTTTCGTGATGTTCCTCAGTTCGAGCATCCTGTCACCTCACTCGTACCGCAGCCCTTCGGCGGGCGGGATGCGCGACGCTTTCCACGCCGGGTAGAGCGTCGCGACGAAACTGATGATAAGGGCGCAGAGCGCCACTATGCCGAAACTGACGGGCGACAGCGCGACCGGCAGTTTATTGAAGAAATAGATGTCCTTGGCGAGCGGGAACTCTATCTGTTCGAGCGTCAGACAGACGATGACCGCGAGCAGCATGCCCGCGATCGTCCCGGCGGCGCCCACCAGGAGACCGTCGAGGACGAAGATGCGCCGTATCATCCCGTCGTCGGCCCCCATCGTCTTGAGTATCGCCACCTCAGGCACCTTGCGCATAACGAGCATGACGAGTGTAGAGATGATGCCGAACGAGGCGACGATGATGATGGCGATAAGGATAATGAACATGACGATCTTCTGCATCTCGAGGAATTTGAATGTGGTCTTGTTCATGTCCTGCCAGTCCTGTATGCCGTAGGGGAACCCGCCCACGAGATCCATGATCCGCGCACCGATCTCCTTGACCCGGTAGATGTCCCTCATCTTGATGTTGAGGTAACTGATGCGACCGGCGGCGTGGAAGAAATCCTGCGCGTCGTAGAGCGAAAGATAGGCGAATTTCGAGTCGTAATCATACATGCCGGTGCGAAACAGCGCGACCACCACGAACAGGCGGCTCACCGGCACCGGACCGGTCGCCCCCATACCACCGCCGAGCGGGCTGATGACGGTGACGATATCGCCCGGCTTCACCCCGATCTGCTCGGCCATATCCACGCCGATGACGATCGGGAGCGGCGGCACCGGCGGTTCGTCATCGTCGTCGAGCAGGTCCTTCTCGGCCCGCGCCGCCGCGAAGGCCGGGCACCGCGCAAGGTCGGCGAGACAGGCGAGATCGCCCTGTCCCGGCACGATCTGGCGCGGCAGTTCGACCACCTCGCCGATCGTTGCGATCTCGATGCCGTTCGCGATGGAGCCGACTATCTTGCCGTTCGCCGCTATCATCACCTCACCATTGAGCGACGGGGTGACCCCCGCGACGCCGTCGAGCGACCGGATATCGCGCGCCGTCTTTTCGTGATCGTCGAAAACGCCGACCAATTTGTGCAGGTGGGCATGCGCTGTCGAGGAGAGTATCTTCTCCTTCATCTCGGAAAGAAAACCGTCCATCACCGAAAGGACCGATATGAGCGCGGCGACCCCGAGCATCATCCCGATGACCGCGATGACCGTCACGAGCGACAGCGCTCCCGACCGGCGAGTGTTCCGGAAATAACGGATACTCACGAGTGTCTCGAACTTCATGCGTTCCCCCCTACTCGTACCGCAGACCGTCGGCCGGTCTGATACGGGCGGCGTAGCGGCTCGGATACAGGGCCGCGGCGAAAGAGATGAGGAGCGCCGAAAGAGCGACGACCGCGAAGAGTCCCGCCGACATGTCGACCGGGAGTTCGGTCATGTAGTACACATCCTTGGCGAACGAGAGCTCTAGTCCGTCGAGCCAGACGCAGGCGCCGAGCCCGAGCGCAAGCCCGAGCAGCGTGCCGACCGTGCCGATGACGAGCCCGTCCACCGCGAACAGCGCCATGATCATGCGGCGGCTCGCCCCCATCGTCTTGAGTATCGCGACCTCGCGCACCTTGCCGAGCACCATCATCAGGAGCGTCGCGACGATGTTGAACGACGCGACGAGCACGATGAAGCCGAGTATGAGGAACATCACGATCTTTTCCATGAGGAGCGCGTTGAAGATATTGCGGTTCATCTCCTTCCAGTTCCTCACCGTGTAACCCTCGCCGAGCGCCTCGCGGAGCGCCGTCGAGATCCGGTCGATATCGTAGATGTCGCGCACCTTGACCGCCACCGAACTCACGAGCCCCTCCATCGAGAAGAACCCCTGCGCGTCGGAAAGATCAAGGTACAGGTAGTTGAAATCGTATTCGTACATCCCGGTAAAAAAGGTGCCGACGATGCGGAAATTCTTTGACAGCGGGAGAGGACCGGTGGGCCCCATGCCGCCGCCGACCGGGCTGATAACGGTCAGCACATCGCCGGGACGCACACTGAAATAGCGCGCCATCTCGCGACCGATGACCACGGGCGGCAGGTCGCGCGCGCCGATGAGGTCGTCGTACAGGGCGTCGCCCGGATCGCCGGTGCGCCGGGAAACGAGCGCGGGGCACTGCTCCGGGGCGGTCAGGCACCCGATATCGCTCTTTTCGACCGCCATCTGTTCGGGGAGCAGGGTCACCGTGCCGATCGTCGCACCGTCCACCCCGTTCGCGATGCCGCCGAGCACCTCCTCGCGCGCCGAAACGATGACCTCGGTCGTTATGAGCGGCGTCACTCCGATCACCCCCGGCACGGCGCGCACCTTCGCGGCGGCGGCCTGCCAGTCGGAGACCGTTCCTTCAGCGGTGGAGACGAGCGCATGGGCCTTCGACCCGAGTATCGAGCGTTTCATCTGGTTCTGCAGGCCGTCCATGATGGACTGCACCGTCACGAGCGCCGCCACCCCTATCGCGATGCCGAGCACCGATATGACCGTGATGAGCGACAGGAAACGGGTGCGCCGCGTGTTCCAGAGATACCGGAGCCCGACGAAGAACTCGAACCGCATCGGCTATTCCGGCCGCAGGAGCGGGAACAGGATGACATCGCGGATGGAGGGAGCGTCGGTGAGCAGCATCACCAGACGGTCGATGCCGATACCCTCGCCGCCCGCCGGCGGCATGCCGTATTCGAGAGCGCGGATATAGTCGGTGTCCATGTCGACCGCCTCGTCGTTACCCTTCTTCTTCTCTTCGACCTGCCTCGCGAAGGCCTCGTACTGCGCCTCAGGGTCGTTCTGCTCCGAGAAGGCGTTCGCTATCTCGCGCCCCGCGATGTACAGTTCGAAGCGGTCGACCCATTCGGGCGTCTTGTCGTTACGGCGGGCGAGCGGCGACAGTTCGGTCGGGTAGCGGGTGATGAAGGTCGGTTGCCACAGATGTTCCTCGACCTTCTCCTCGAAAAGCGTGACGAGCAGTTTGTAGTAACTCATCGGGCCGACGTGGTCCCTGTCCATGCCGTTGCGAAGCGCGGCGACAAGCAGTCCCTCACGGCTTTTCGCCTCGTCGGCGGTCGAGACGCCGTATTTCACGAGACTTTCCTCTATCGTCAGCCGTTCCCACGGCGCGCCGAGATCTATTTCGCGTCCCTGATACGGGATCTTCGTCGAACCGCACACCTCGGTGGCAAGCGACGACACCAGCTCCTCGGTGAACGCCATGAGGTCGGTGTAGGTCGCGTAGGCCCAGTAGAACTCCATCATCGTGAACTCGGGGTTGTGCTTTATCGATATCCCCTCGTTGCGGAAGTTGCGATTTATCTCGTATACCTTCTCCATGCCGCCGACGAGCAGGCGTTTGAGATAGCATTCGGGGGCTATCCGCAGATAGAGTTGCATGTCGAGTGTATTGTGGTGCGTGATGAACGGCCGCGCCGCGGCGCCCGACACGAGCGGGTGCATCATCGGCGTCTCGACCTCGAGGAACCCGGTCCGATTCATGCGGTCGCGGATGAAGTTGATGATGCGCACCCTCTTCAGGAAGGTCTCACGCACCTCGTCGTTCATGATGAGGTCGAGATAGCGCCGGCGGTAACGGATCTCCTTGTCGGTGAGCCCGTGGAACTTCTCGGGGAGCGGCTGGATGTTCTTGGTGAGGAGCGTCACCTCGTGCGCGAGGATCGATACCTCCCCCGTTCGGGTGACGAACGGCTCGCCGACAAGCCCGATGATGTCGCCGATATCGACAAATTTCTTGAACGGGTCGAACTTATCGCCGAGATATTCCTTGCTGACCACGAACTGCACCGCGCCGGAGCCGTCCTTGAGCCGGCCGAAGGCGAGTTTCCCCATGAGCCGGAGCGCCATCACGCGGCCCGCAAGGGCATAGCGCACCTCCTTGCCCGGTCGTTCGAGTTCCTCCCTCGGCATCGCTTCGCAGGCGGCGCGGAAGGCGACGACCTGCGTGTCGGGACGGAAGGTGTTGGCGTAGGGATGGTGTCCCGCCGACCGGAGCGCCTGCACCTTTTCTTTTTTTTGCCGGATGACCTCGTTCTCGGAAAGGGGCGGGGCCGCCGGAGGATTATGCTGCTGGCTCATTCGGGGCGCTCTTCGTTCGCCGGAGGTATCCCCTCTTTCTTAAACTTCTCCCTCAACGCATCGTTGACCAGTTCACGATTGAGTTTCAGTTGGGAGGGGTGTATCCTCAAGGTCTTCCGGAGTTGTTTCCGGTCGACCGGCGGAGCGGAAGAAGCATCCTCCCGCGAGAACAAGGATATCCCGATGACGACCGCAAGCACGGCAACGGCGATGATGCCGAAAACAATGAGTTTTTTCTTCATTTTTCTCCTCCTTCGACGGGAAAACGGGACACTATAGTGTCTTTCGGGCGGGGAGTCAATTTTTCGCGCCGCACCACCGTCACCTCCTCTTCGCGAGACCGTCGCACAAAAAAACTTGAATTTTACGTCACCTTTCCGTAAGGTAGACCGACACTTCACTCTTTGAAAGGATTGTAAAGGAGGTTCCGTAATGTCCAGATCACTGAGGTTGATGTTCGTTTCTTTCGCCGTTCTGATCCCGTTCATCGTCTGTGCCGCGGACGATTTCGATGACTTCGATGCCGAAAAGTCGGCTTCCGACAAAGAGGAAAAGAACCAGGAAGAAAGCGATCAGGCGATAAAGGACCTGCTCGGCGGGTCTGAAGAGGAGGAGGTCGCTCCCCCCAAAGCAGAGGAGAAAAAGGCCTCATTCGATGAAGAAGAGGACGAAGACGAGGACGAGGAGGAGGCCCCGAAACCGGAAAAGGTAGAGAAGAAGGAATCGGTCGACGACATCCTCGGCACCAAGAAAGAAGAAAAGAAGGCGGCCCCCGCTCCTGCCGCGCAAGGGATCAAGCCGGTCGTCATGGTGAAGGGCGGCATCAACTTCGGCAGTTACGCGAAGAGTTTCAAACAGGGTCTTTTCTTCGGGTCGGTCGATGAAGGCATCCTTGGCGCCGAGTTCGTCGGCAAATCGGTGTTCGCGAAGGCGACCATCAATGTCCGGACCCAGAATCCGCTCCTTCTCAGCTCCAACGACAAGGACAACGCCATCCAGTACAACCCCCTCATGGACGACAACTACATAGAGAACAGCATCTACAAGGGGATCCCCTACGAGGCCTACGGCGGGATGAAACTGTTCGACATGGTCACCATTCGCGCCGGCAAGATGATACCGGCCTACGGCATACTCGATAGATACCAGCACCTCGGTGTCGCGATCGGCACTCCGTTCGGCACCCGCTCGCTCCTCGCGATCGAAGGGTGGATACCTGAGACCGACGCCGGCTTCGCGCTCGGGTTCAACTACGACCTCGGTGACAATTCGGGCATCAACGCCGAATTCATGCTGGGTACCGGCGTCATCCCCAATATATCGCAATTCTGGTCGACCCAGAAGACGATGGGCATGTACTTCAAGGGCGGCTATTACTCCGACATGTTCACGGCGATGCTCGGCTTCCAGTACCGGACCGACTACGAAGGGACCGCGAAGAAGAGCGTTCCGTTCATCGGCTTTGGCCTCGGCGCCATCTTCAGTTATGCCGGGTTCGAGACATGGCTCACCGTCGATTACACGATGGCGCAACTGCTCAAACCCAAGAACAGCGCCGACCCCACACTCATCAACGGTTCGACCGGCGGCCTGTCGCTTTCGCTCATGCCGGCCTACAATCTCACGATAGACTACGAGATGATAGACAAACTCCAGTTCGGCGTCCGGTTCGACCTCAACTACGGCATATACAGCCTCGACGCCGCGAGCGGCAACTACCTGACCTGGTACACCGGCGCGGGCACCACCAAGGTCAATTATTTCAAGAATGATGTCGCGCAGATGCGTTTCGGCATAGGGATCAACCTGTTCGCCAAGGAGTTCGAAGGGGTCCACTCGTTCGCCGGGTTCACCTTCATGATGCAACCGCAGGTACAGATCGTGAACCTGACCGGCACAGCCAACGACCAGTACAACTACGGATTCTACAGCATCGGTCTCAACGGCGGCGCCGAGTTCTGATAGCGTCTTTTCGATCTTTTTCACCCGGCATCAAAACTTTTTTTGACATCGGCTCCCCGCTCCCCTATGATACGGGATGTTCGCTTGTGGTCTTTAGAGGAGGATGAACGACATGAAACGGATGACCTTGGGTATCATGGCGGTCACCATCGTGACCTGCGCATGGCTTCTGTGCTCCTGTTCGGGCAAGCAGGAGACCGACCGGCGCGAGGAGGTGCAGAAGATGGTGGAACAGGGACAGTACGCTCCGGCCAAACAACTCATCATCGCCCTGCGGAGTAACTACCCCAACGACCAGAAGTTGCTCGACCTCGAGCACCTCTGCGACGCCAAGATCGCCGAACAGAAGTACAACGACATCTGGAAAGAGGCCGAGTCGAAGGACGACTATCAGGAGTGGATCAAGGCGATGATCCGCATCAAGGAGGTCGAGAACTTCAACCGCGACATGGTCAAAGAATGGATACAGAAAGCGACGACCAAGGCGATAGATGCCGGCGCGCGTCAACTCAACGATGAGGAATTACTCGGGCTTCTGAACAAACTCTACATGCGCTATCAGGTCATATCGGACAAGGACCGGCTCATGCACATCACGCTGTTCCATAATGACGGTCGGTTCCCCATCAAGGAATGGCAGGACACTTTTGTCTCTAAGTATCCGGAACTTCTCGACGAAAAAGGGAATTTCGTCGGGTATCCGCGCCCCGAAAAACCGGCCGATACCAAAGCGGCGAAGACCCCCGCCAAGTAACCGCTCTCCTTTTCGGTAACGACCTTGACCCTCGTCACCATCCGGAAGATCATCTCTTCGGGCGAGGGCATCGGATGGAGCGATGGTGTCACCTATTTCGTTCCCGGCGTCATTCCCGGCGAAACGGTTGAGATACTCGCTGACCGACCGGTCCGACGGGCCCGCCGCGCCACCGATCTCCGCGTGGTCGAACCGGTTCCGCTCCGCAAAGAACCGCCCTGTCCGCTCTTCGGCCGGTGCGGTGGTTGCGACCTCCTGCACATGCCGTACGAACTCCAACGCGAGACCAAACTGTCAATACTGAAGGACCTTTTCCATCAGCAGAAGGTCCAGCTCGCTATCGAGCCGCAGTTCGTCCCGCTCCCCGAGTTCGGTCTGCGCACCCGGACGAAGGTGCGTATACTCGACGGCCTGCCGACCTTCAGCCGACGCGCCTCTCATGAAAGGATCCCCTTCGACCGGTGTCCGCTCATCCACCCCGCTCTCAACGACATAGTCCGGACCGATGCGGCGGCAAGAAAGGGCGGCGAAATATCCTACGAATATGCGCCCCGGTCGGGCGGCTGGTCGCCACGCGACCCGATGGTCGAGAAATGGGTGAAGAACGAGTCCTTCTGCGTTTCGCACGGCAGCTTCTTTCAGGCATCCGAGGAGGGTGCCTCCGCACTCGTCGACCTTTTGGAACGGACGCTTGATGAAGAAAGGCCCGCCACGATGCTCGACCTGTTCTGCGGGGTGGGGCTCTTCTCTCGGTTCGCCGCCCGCCGCGGCGTCACGGTGACCGGCGTGGAACTTTCGGAAAGCGCCGCGGCCGATTTTACGGCCAACCTCGGTAACGGTGCTCGGTTCGTCCGGGCCGATCTCGAACGAGACACCGAACTTCCGGACGCCGATCTCGTGGTCGCCGATCCGCCGCGGACCGGCCTGCCGGAAAGACTCGCGACGGCGATAGTCTCATCCGGCGCCGGAACGGTGCTCCTCGTCTCCTGCGACGCGGCGACCTTCGTGCGCGACACCGAACGGCTCCGGCGCGCCGGCCGCTTCACCCTGCGGTCGCTCACGATCGTCGACCAGTTCCCCGCCACACGGCATCTCGAGGTCGCGGCGCTCCTCAAACGAGAAACTTGACAACACCCCAGCCCCTATTATCATTCCTCTTAGTTTATGGAACGCCTTGTGAGGGGATCGCATGAAACGGGTGCTCATCGTTGATGATGAGGTCGCTCTCGTTAAATCGATGAAGAATTTCTTCCAGTTCAAAGGGGTGGACGCCCTCATCGCCCTGACCGGCGAAGAGGCGCTCGAGGCACTCAAGAAGGAGGAGGGGATCGCGCTGGTCATTACCGATGTCATCATGCCCGGCATCAGCGGCATCGAACTGCTCAAGCGCATCAAGGAGATGGACCCGGCCATCCATGTCATCGTGATGACCGGAATGCTCTCGATCGAGAATACCGTCTCCTCGCTCCAGAACGGCGCAAGCGACTATCTGCTCAAGCCCTTTTCGAGCCTCGACTATGTGTGGGAGGTCGTTAAGGGCTACCTGTGACGGTCCGTGCGGGCGACCGTTGCCGCCACCCGCTTCGCCAACTTCATTTGGATGCCTTCATCGGCATAGCGCGCCAGCGTCAGTATACCGCTCTTGAACGCACCGACATTCGACCGCCCGTGCCCGATACCGACCAGATGGTTTATGCCGAGGAGCATGGCGCTGCCGTAGCGGCTGTAGTCGAATCGCTGAAAGGTCGATCCGAACAGAGCCTTGAACAGGAAACCCGGCACCTTCGTCCAGTACCGGTGGGGCGCCAGTTTGGCGCGGAACAGGTCGTATATGGTCTCGGAAAGGCCTTCGATGACCTTGAGCGACACGTTCCCGGTAAAGCCGTCGGTGACGACGACATCGGCATCGGGACTCTTGAACAGGCGGTTACCTTCGACGAAGCCGCCGTAGTTGAGTTTTTCCGCGATGCGATCGGCCGCCTCGATGATGACCGGCCGTCCTTTGGCCTGCTCCTCGCCCACGCTGAGCAGTTTGACCCGCGGGGAGGCGGTACCGGTGATGCAGTGCGAGAACGCCTCGCCGAGCACCGCGAAATGCAGGAGCGTGTCGGGTTTTATCTCCATCGTCGCACCGAGGTCCAGCAGAACGACCTTGCGCTGGCTCAGGGTGGGGAACACGACGGCAAGCGCGGGCCGCGATATGCCGGGAAGCGCTCCCGAGATGAAATAGGCGACCGCGACCGCCGCGCCGGTGTTGCCGACCGTGAAGAAGGCGTCGCCTTTCTTCTCGGCGACCAGTTTCATGCCGACATGGAACGACGACCGGCTTTTCTTGCGGACGATCGCCGAGGGGCTGTCATCCATCGTGATGCGGTCGGGAGCGTGGACGATCTCGAGGTTGCGCGGCAGGGAACCGCCCGCCGGCAACGCCTGCCATATCTCCGGTTCCCGCCCGACAAGGATAATGTGTATCAGGCGGTTCTGGCGGCAGACCTCAAGCGACGCGGTCACCGGGACCACCGGTCCCTGATCCCCCCCCATCGCGTCGACGACAATGGTGGCGTACATGCCGGGCGGTTACTTCCCGTCGTCGCCTTTGAAATCCTTGCCGCGGTAGTTGCCGCAGGAGGGACAGATGCGGTGCGGCATCATCGTCTCACCGCACTTGGGGCAGGCTCGCGTCGCGGCCGCTTCCAGTTTCGGGTGCCCCGCGCGGCGGGTACGACCCCGGGCCCGCGAATGTTTGCGTTTTACCGTCGCCATGACAGACCTCCGTTGCTATCGGTCAATCGTTCTTTTTACAGCCGCACGCGGCATCGTTGAGATTCCTGCCGCATGTCGGGCACAGCCCCCGACAATCCTCGGAGCAGAGTATCTTCGGGGGTATGTTCAACACTATCGCCTCGTGAATGAAAGGATCCAACTCTATCGCCTCGTCGCCATACACGTAATCGGCCTCTCCCGCCGACGCCGGGAACAGGATGAACGGCTCATCCAGTTCGACCGACACCTCGAGCGGCGCGCCGCAGCGGTCGCACGATGCCTCCAGCGCCATGTCGCCCGCTATCTTGAGCGATATCGCGTCGCCGGCGCGGTAGTGCGCCACCGCCAAATGGTACCCGCGCAGGGTCACCCCCGGCGCGAACGACTCGCCGAAGAACAGCTCATCGGCCGCGAGTCGCCGTTCGCTCTCCGTGATATCGGGCAGATACAGTAACACGCGACCCTCGCGGACACCGGCAAAAAACGAAGAGGGACTATATTCACAAACGAGGGGGTGTCAAGATATCTACTTCACCCGGCTGAGGCGGCGGATCTTTTCATCGACCCGTGCGAAGACGCTGCCGGGGGTGAACCGGCCGTTCTTGAGCCGTTTGCCGCTCGGGACGCCGGTGAGTATCTCTATCCCTTCGCAGATGTTGGCCACCGCGTAGAGATGGAACTTCCGCGCCTTTATCGCCGCGCAGACATCGTCGTTGAGGTTGAGATGCTCGATATTCTGTTTGGGGATGATGACCCCCTGTTTGCCGGTGAGCCCCTTCATCTTGCAGATCTCGAAGAAGCCCTCGACCTTTTCATTGACACCGCCGATCGGCTGTATGTCCCCCATCTGATTGACCGATCCGGTCACGGCGATCGACTGTTTGATGGGGAGGTCGGAGAGCGCCGACAGAAGCGCGTAGAGTTCGGTTGAACTCGCGCTGTCGCCCTCGATGCCGCCATAGTTCTGTTCAAAGGTGATGGAGGCCGATATCGAGAGCGTCTTATCCTGCGCGAACAGGTCGCCGATGAACCAGGCGAGGATGAGCGAGCCCTTGTCGTGGATGCGGCCCGACAGGCGCACCTCGCGGTCGATGTTGATGATCTCCTTGCGCCCCGCGAAAACGCGCGCCGTGATGCGCGACGGCACGCCGAAACTGAAATCGCCGACACTGTAGACGGCGAGCCCGTTTATCATGCCGACCTTTTCGCCGCGCACGTCGAGCAGGATGATGTCGCGGTCTATCGATTCGTAGTAGTGTTTCTTGATGCTCGCATGGCGGCTCTCCTTTATCGCTATCGCCTTGCGGACCGCCGCCTCGTCAACGAGGTGCCGTTTATCCTTGCGCGCCCAGAAATCGCTTTCAAGGATGATGTCCACCAGATCGGAGGCGCCGACGCGATATTTCTTCTGGTCCTCCGCCTGCCGCGAGGAATAGTGCAGGATGCGCCGCAGCGCGGTCACATCGAAGTCGAGCGAACAGTCCTCCTGCACGACCCGCGCGATGAAGCGCAACAGCCCCTCGGTGTTTCGCGCGGTGATGTCGGTGGTCGACTCGAAATCGGCCTTGACGCGGAATATGCGGATGAAATCATCGTCGTAGGTGTAGAGCAGATGATATAGATAGTCGTCGCCGATCATGATGAGCTTCACATTGAGCGGCACCGCCTCCGGCTTGGGGAATATGTTGACGCGGTAACGGAAATCGACATCGATGTCGTCCATCCGGAGCAGGCGGTTGCGCATAGAGCGTTTGAGCGCCGTCCACGCGTAGTAGTTCTTGAGTATGTCATTGGCCTGTACGATGAGGAAGCCGCCGTTCGCGTAGTGGAGCGCGCCCGGCTTCATCTTGGTGAAGTCGGTGAAGATCGAGTTGTGCACCTCCTCATACTCGAAGTAGCCCATGATGTTCTGGAAGGTCGGGTTGGTCTCGTATATCACCGGCGCGCCGGTCAGGTTCTTGTTGTTGACGAGCAGGTTGACCTTGTACTCGCGGAAATCGGGCATCTCGGCGTTCTGCGCCTCGGCCTTACCCTCGGTGATGTCGCGGTAGGTGAAGAAGTCGTCGAAATTCTCGAGCAGGTGCTTCTCCAGCGACTCGATGTGGCTCTTGAGTTGTTCGTTCTTCTTGTATCTCTTGCGCAGTTCGCCGAGCGGCTCGGCGACGATGAGCCGCACCATGCTCTGGCGCAGTTGGGTCATCTTGTCCTTATATTCCTTCTCCAGCACCCGTTCGCGGTGGAAGAACGCTATGAGTTTCTCCTGCAGTTTCTCCTCGTGGGTCCGGACGGTCTCCTTTTCCTTTTCGCCCAGTTTGTCGAATTCCTCCTTGCCGATCGGCTCGCCGCCCACGACCGGATTGATGACGAACCCGCCCTGCGTCGATTTGATGACGAAATTCAGTTTCGCCGCCTCCGCCTCGATGCCCCGGTAGTTGCGCTCGCTCTCCTCCTGATACCAGCGCATCACCTCGCTCTTTTTTATCTCGAAGGTCTCGCTCTCGAGTTGGCGCGGTATCTGGTACTGGAGATAGTCGAGCAGGTCGGCCATATCCTTGACGAGCACCTCGCCCGACCCGGCGGGCAGAAGTATGAGCCGCGGTTCGTCGGGCATGTCGAAGTTGTGGACATAGCAGATGTCGTCGGGTACCGGCATCTTCTGCGCCATCTTCTCGAGATACTTCTTGACGCTCGAGGTCTTGCCGGTGCCGGGGTCGCCGGCGAGGTAGATGTTGAATCCCTTCTTCGTTATCGAGACGCCGAAATCTATGGCCTCGAAGCCCTTTTCCTGACAGAATGACTGCGAGCCCGGCCGGATCTTCTTGGCCGTGGTCTTCGCGTATTTCGCCAGTTGCGGATAGTAGCGGAGATTCTCGAACGGGACCTGAAGGCGGTCGGTTCTTCGCATGGTATCACCTTTCATGGCAGAGGTTCCTGAGCGGGTCCGGGGCGGATCACCCGGTATTCGTCGGTGGATATGAGTCCGGTGCGCATCAGCCGTTCGACATCGACCTCCTCACCCGTTTCGAAATGAGAAAAGGCCTGCAGGAGCGCCGCTTTCTCCCGTGTCGCGTGCGCCGCGACCTTGGTGGCCGAGGTCTGTTCCCGCGGCGGGATCAGGAACACGGCGGCCGCTACCCACGCCGCGAAGAGGAAGATGATGAATCGCAGGATGAACGCCGCGGCGATGGCCTGCGGGCGGGCCCGGAAGAATCCGCCGACGACGGCGATCGAACCCTTCGCGTGCAGGTCGGCCATCCGGACGAAAAAATCTATGAGGTCGAAATCGGACGAGGCATAACTGTAGAAGAGGGTCTTGCGCGGCAGGGGGAACCGTATGTCATCCAGCACATCGACCGGCGAAAACAGCCCGCGCCGCAGGTTCTTCAGCAGTTTCGCGTCGCGGTCGAAGCGATCGAGAAAGGCCCTGAACCGGGGCATATCGAGCGGCTTGGCGCCCGGCTCCTCGCGCAGTGTCTCCTTGACCGCGAACTGGTAGTGCCCCTTGTGCAGGTCCATGACATCCAGCAGATGCAGACGGATGACCGCCGAGATGACCCGCGAATAGAGGAGCAGGGGCACCTGCCCTTCCTCCATGAGTATCTCAAGACAACTCTTCATCGTCTTGGCCTGTTTCTTGACCGCGTCACGCACCGTCTCCTGTCGCAGGATGCCGCTTTCGAGCAGGACCTCGACCACATGCGCGGCGCTGTCGACCCCTCGTTTGCGAGCAACGGTAAGCGCCCCCTCGCGGAACGAGAACTGCCAGAGATCCTTGCCCGAGGTGACCTCGAGCACGCCGGTCATCTCGCCGGCGGCGATCTCTTCCCATACATCGCCTATCGCGCCGGGCTTCAGTTCTCCCGCCAACATTCAGTGCTCCTCCGTCCTACTCATTGTGGGCCACCCGCCAGGTTCGGTAAAAGGAGAGAAGCCAGAAAAAAGCGAGCACCGCATAGCCGATCAATGGCACCACCTCCGGTACCGGCAGGGTCAACGCCACGAAGGGGAAGAAATGCGGCAGAGAGAAGAGCACGAGCACCGAACCGAACAGCGTCGCGTACAGCGTCCCTTCGATGACGCGGTCGTTGTACAGAAGGCCGGCGCCCGGGGCCGGGACCGCGAGGAGCACCGCGAGTGCCCGCTGGAACGCCGCCCACCGTTCACGACGGCGGGTATGGGTCTTTATCTCCTCGGAACTCACTAGTTTTTTGCCCGCCTTGACCACCCGGCAGGTGATGCAGACCTCGTCGTCGGTGCCACCGCATTCCTCGCAGATGATGCCGCCACACTCGATACAGTGGCGAAGCGAGATGCTCGGGACCCCGATACCTCCCCAGAAGAACGCGATAAGCAGCAGAAGCAGGAGCCCGGCCGAACGGCGGACCAGCGGGTCACTCCGCCAATCGGGTGAGACCGGCGTGAAAAGTGCCTGCGCCTCGCGGTAAAAGGCGTAGGGCGCGGGAAGCACGACCACCGGATAGGTGAAACTGGCCCGTTCGGCCTGCGCGATGGCGCGCATCTCTATCTGCTCCGCCTCCTTTATCTCGCCGAGCGCAAAGAAGGCGCGGCTCAGGTTGAACAGGTATGCGGCACGTTCCTCTATCCTGACCGCTTCGGTGTAGAGTTTACGCGCACCGGCGTGATCACCCCGCTCCGACGCACAGACCCCGCGCAGATTGGAAAGAAGCGCCAGGCGGGAGGTCGACCGCTCCTGTTCCTGTGCGTTACCGAACAACGCGTCGGCCGCGCCGAAACGGCCGCGATAGAATTCCCGCATGCCGCGGGTGAACAGGGCGACGGAGGCGGACGAGGTCTCCCCCGCCGTCCGGGAGGCGAACGCGGGGTTGTACACCGCGCCGTACAGGTCGGCCGCCGCGGTCCGATCGGACGGTATCGTATGGGCTATCTGATCCAGCCAGATATCGGCGATGAGATACAGCACGAGCGAGAGGATCAGTATGGTGAGCTCACGGTAACGCATGATGCGGTAGCAGAGGAACAGCCAGAGGATGAAGAAGATCTCCAG
>JAKQHE010000087.1 GCA_029573155.1 bacterium | reverse complement strand
CGAGGAAATGGCCCGCCGGGCCGTGGATGCCCCACAGGAAGACCCCGAGAAAAAGAAAAAAGTAGCCGCGCCGTGTGTGGTTCATCGCGCCGGTTCGTTCAGGTCGCCGTCGCTCTCGGCGGCGTTCTGTATCGCGTAGTCGGGGAAGAGCTCCCCTTTTTTGTTGCAGGCGCCGCACAGGAACGCCGTCAGAATGACGAGAAGACAAAGCCGCATCGCGTACTCCGGTCGCACACCGGAGGCAGTATAGAAGAGGGCGCGGGCCGAAGCAAGTTATTCGAACATTGCTTTTTCGCCGTTTCGCGGTACAGTAACCGCTGTTTTTGTCCTTTTACCGAAAGGGTGCACACGATGAGAGCGACGCAACTGTTCGTACAGACGCTGAAAGAGGTGCCCAAGGAGGCGCAGATCGCGAGCCACATCCTCCTGTACCGCGCCGGGATGATCCAGAAACTGGCCAGCGGCATCTACAACTATCTCCCGCTCGCCCTACGGAGTCTCCGCAAGATCGAGAACATCCTGCGCGAAGAACTCAATAAGCGCGGCTGTCAGGAGGTCGAGATGCCGGTGGTGCAACCGGCAGAGTTGTGGCAGGAGAGCGGCCGCTGGGGTTACTACGGTCCCGAACTGCTCCGCTTCAAGGACCGCAAGGGGGGCGACTTCTGTCTCGGGCCGACCCACGAGGAGGTCATCACCGATATGGCGCGGCGCAACCTCCGGTCGTACAAACAGTTGCCGTGGAACCTCTACCAGATACAGACCAAGTTCCGCGACGAGATACGGCCCCGTTTCGGACTCATGCGCGGTCGCGAATTCACGATGAAGGACGGCTATTCGTTCGATGTCGATGAGGAAGCGGCGCTCAAGACCTACCGGCTCATGTACGAGGCCTACACGGCGATATTCACGCGGTGCGGGCTCAAGTTCAAGGCGGTCGACGCGGCGACGGGGGCCATCGGCCGCGACAAGAGCCACGAGTTCCAAGTGCTCGCCGATTCGGGCGAGGACATGATACTTTCCTGCTCCACGTGCGACTACGCCGCCAACGAGGAGAAGGCGCGCACGAAACTGGTCGAAACGAAGGTCGACCCGGCCCAGTTCAAGGCGCCGGAGACGGTCCTCACCCCCGACAAGAGGTCGGTGGAAGAGGTCGCGGCCTTCCTGAAACTGCCGGTCGAGCGGTTCATCAAGTCGATGATCTATCTCGTCGATGAGGAGCCGGTGCTCGTGATGGTGCGGGGCGACCGCGAGGTCAACGAGGCGAAGATACAGGCGCACCTCCAGGCCAACAAGGTCGAACTGGCTCCCGACGCGGTGATCGTCGAGGTCACCGGCGCGGCGGTCGGCTTTGCGGGACCGGTCGGCATGAAGAAAAAAATAAAGATGGTCGCCGACCACACGGTGACCGGCATCCTCAACGCCGCGACCGGTGCCTGCAAGAGCGATCATCATGTCGTGAATATCAACATGGGGCGCGACTTCACCCCCGATATCGTCGGCGACTTCATCAAGACGAAGAAGGGCGAGCCCTGCCCGAAGTGCGACGGCGTACTTGAGGAATTCCGCGGCATCGAGGTGGGGCAGGTCTTCTTCCTCGGGACGAAGTACAGCGAGAAGATGCACTGCGTCTTCATCGACGCGGCGGGGGCCGAGAAACCGGCGGTCAT
>JAKQHE010000083.1 GCA_029573155.1 bacterium | reverse complement strand
TTCCGTGTTCGCCTCGGTGCTCGCCTTCCTGTTCTTCATGACCGGTATGAGGTTGGCGAACACATTGGCCTTGGTGATACAGCGTATCGGCATCGCCAAGGCCAATGTGTTCGCCAACCTCATACCGGTCATGACCGCCGTGTTCTCCTACTTTGTCCTTGCCGAGGCGTTCACGGCGCAGAAACTCGGCGGCATGGCGCTCGTCATCGGCGGGCTGTTCCTTTCGGGGACGAATACGGGCAAACGAACGGACGCCGACGGGGTCAAGCGGCCGTGACGCCTCGAAATTTATCTTGCGCGGTCGCTCTTTTCTGTTATACTGGCGACAATTTGTGAAGGTCACGCGATGCAAAGGAACGAAGCGACCGACCGGATATACCAACTCGAAAAAGAGTTATTGGACCTGCGCGAGAACGCCGCGTCGTTCGAAGACCTCATCATGTCCTCCCCCATCGGCGTGTACCGCACCACCCCCGACGGCCGCGTACTTGTCGCCAATCAGGCGCTCGCCGAACTCATGGGGTACGCGAGCGTTAAGGACCTGCTCCAGCAGAACATCAGCGAGCAGGGCTACGCCATCGACGACTATCGCTCCATCTTCAAGGAGACCATCGAGCGGCTCGGCCGGGTGACCGGTTTCGAGTCGGCGTGGCGCCGTCGGGACGGGTCGCTCATCTATGTCCGCGAATATGCACGGGTGGTCCGCGACGAAAGCGGCGCGGTACTCTACTACGAAGGGACCATCGAGAACATCACCGAGAAGACCAAGACCGAAACGCTCCTCAAGGAGAGTCTCCGCCAGATACGGCGCACCTTTCAGGAACTGGTCGAAACGCTCTCCGAGGCGATGAACATCCGCGACCCCTACACTGCCGACCACGAGAAACGGGTGGCGGCCCTTTCGTACGCCATCGCCGTCGAACTGGGCCATTCGGACGGGTTCGCGAACATCCTGCGGACCGCGGCGCTCCTGCATGACATCGGCAAGATCTATGTCCCGGCCGAGTTGCTTTCGCGCCCCGGCGATCTGCGCAAGGAGGAGATGGATCTCATCAAGGTCCATGCCGAGGCCGGGTGGGAGATACTCAAGAATGTGTCGTTCGACCAGCCGATAGCCGAGATGATACGCCAGCACCACGAGAAACTCGACGGCTCCGGCTACCCGCGCGGTCTGAAAGGCGACGAGATCATGCTCGAGGCGCGCATCCTGTCGGTCGCCGACATAGTCGAGGCCTTCTCGTCGCACCGTCCCTACCGCCCCGCGTTCGGTGTCCCGCAGGCGCTCGACCAGATAGAGCACATGGCGGCCGAAGGGAAACTCGACCGGAAGGTGGTCGCCGCCTGTCTGCGTCTGTTCCGCGAAAAGGGATTCGTCCTTCCGTGATAGAGATACCCCGCCGCGGCTCCCCGGTCGCCCACCCCATCGCAACGGTCAACTGGCCCGACTTCCCGGCCTGCTGTTCCGCCTCGTTCCGCATATCGTGGGACGGCGAACGGATAGTGCTGTTGTTCGAGGTGAGAGACTTGGCGGTGCGGGCGGTCGAAACGGCCGACAACGGCCCGGTGTGGCACGACCGGTGTGTCGAATGGTTCCTGTCGCCATGCGGAGAAAGCTATTACAACATGGAATGGAACGCGGCAGGGACGATGCTCTGCCAGCACGGTCCGTCGCGACGCGACCGGGTGTTCCTCCCGCCGGAACGGCTCGCCCTCGTGGAGCGCCGCTCGTCGCTCGGTCCGGGGCCGATACCGCTGACAACGGGCCCGCTCGACTGGTCGCTGGAGGTCAAGATACCGCTCTCCTTCTTCGGCGACGATGCCCGCCGGATATCTCCCGGCGCGACCGTCCGGGGTAATTTTTATCTATGCGGCGACGATCTGCCGGACAAACAATATCTTTCCTGCTTCCCGATACGGAGCGAACGGCCCGATTTCCACCGGCCCGAGTGCTTCGGCCCCCTGCGGTTCCTCTAGAGCGCGACCGGTATCGGGGCCTCCCCGCGAACGGAGATGTCCAGAGCCATGAGACGGTTCTCATCGCAGGCGTCGAGCAGTTCCTGCGCCTGCGCCACCTTCGCGGTCACGCCGAGCGTTCCGGCGACCCAGCGGTACAGCGCCGCGGCGGTGACGCCCCCCTCGCGGAGCGCCCGGAGCGAGAGCGAGCCATCCGATTTCGAGAATTTGCGCCCGTCGCGGTCCACCAGCAGCGGGTGATGCAGGAAGCGGACCCGCGGGAAATACGTGTACCCGAGCGCACCGGCGAGGATCATCTGCATCGCCGTCGGGTCGCGCAGGTCGGCGCCACGGACGATATGGGTGACGGCGAAATGCTCATCGTCGACCACCGAGGCGAGTTGGTACGAGGGGCGGCCGTCCTTTTTCCAGACGATGAAGTCGCCTGTCGGGCTTGTCACGGCGGAGCCTGAGACGGAGATGGTCGCATCGTCCGGCGCGCGGAACCTCAGTTTCGTGCCGGGCGCATCAAGCGATAACCCCTTGTCACGGCAGGCACCGGGATAGCGTCCCGTCGCGCCGCTGTGGGCCAGTTGTCCCCGGCTGCACTCGCAGGCGAACAGGGTCCCCGGTATGGTCTTGAGTCGCTCCATCGCCGCGCGGTAGAGCGGCATCCGACGGTCCTGCGACCATGCCGCGTCGAATTCGGCGATGTCGCGTGGCCCCTCCTGCCGGTCGAGTCCGAGCCAGTCGAGGTTATCGAAGATGTCGGCGACGAAATCGGGCCGTTTCCGGTCGGTATCGAGATCGTCTATCCGCAGGAGGAGCGTCCCGCCGAGTCGCCGGGCGAGCGTCCAGGTGACGATGAAGGAAAAGGCGTTGCCGATGTGCAGGTAGCCGGACGGCGTCGGCGCAAGACGCGATCTCATGGCGTGCGGCGTTCCCTGACGATGTGGTATTCGCCGTCGAACCCGGCGAACAGTTTCATCACCGATCCCTTTTCCGGCGGGTGACGCAGAAGCAGGGTCGCTCCGTCGAGACCGGCGTCAAGACCGGTATGAAGGGAGAGGAACCGGCGCGCCTCGTCAGGCGAAGCGAACCGGCACGCGTACCGTAACGGCGCCTCGCGGATGGCCCGTTCGGTCTCCTTGATCTTTTCCCGCTCCACCGGACGGAATTCATGGAACCGTATCCCCGTCCCCTCGTACAGCGCGTTGAACCGCTTCGTCAGGTCCGCTCCGTCGTGCGCATCGGTCAGCCAGACCACGCCGTATTCCTCCTCCGCCTCGACCCCGACCGGCAGAGGATCGACGAGACTGAAGCGCGGCGTCGGATTGAAACCCTCCGAATAGAGTATCGCCACCTTTTCGCGGGTGAAGCCCTTGAGCAGGAACTCGACGAGATCGAGATGACCGATGGAGAGCGCGCGGCCTTTCTTTTCAAAGGAGAATATCCACGGTGTCGCGTTACCCCGGTTGAATTTCTCTTTTTCCTGTGGCGTCGCCGGCTCACCGGCGATGACCTCGACGGCCCCCTCTCCCTCGACGCGGGGCGCGATGCGGTCGTGGTCGCAGACCCCGCACGAGACGCAGACGCCGCCGAGGGCGCAGTCGGGCGTCTGTTCGCCCCGGAACGCTTTTTCGCGTTCCGCCAGCAGGAATTCGCGCGTCACCCCCATGTCGACATATTCGTACGGAAGCGGCTCTTCGATCGGGCGCGGACCGCACAGGTCCTCATCCGAAAGTCCGGCATGCGCCACCGCTTCGCTCCACAGCGCGAAATCGAACCCCTCGTCCCAACTCTGCAGGCCGGTCATGCGGCGCGCCACCTCGGCGATGGCGGCCCCGATGCGGCGGTCGGCCCGCGTCAACATCCCCTCGACGCGGCTCTGGAAGCGGTTATGCCACGACAGTTTGAGGTTGCGGCATTTTTTAAGCGCGTCTATCAGCATCCGCTGTTTGCGCCCTATCTCGTCAAGCGACGCCATCCCTTCCCACTGGAACGGGGTGAAGGGCTGGGGCACGAAGGTCGAGAAACTCGCGGTCACCGAGGCACGGCCGCCATAGGTCCGCGCGATGCGGCAGACCTCGCGCAGAAGAGCTATCGTCTCCTCGATGTCGACATCCTCCTCGCCGGGCAGGCCGAGCATGAAGTAGAGTTTGAGGTGACACCAGCCGGCGTCGAATATCCTCTGCACCGACGCGATAAGGTCGGCGGTCGTATTACCCTTGTTGACCACGCGCCGCAACCGTTCGCTTCCCGATTCGGGGGCAAGCGTGAAACCGGACCGACGCCCGGCGGCGGCGAGCGCCACCATCCGATCGGTCAGCGTCTCGACACGGAGCGAAGGGAGCGATACCGAGAACTGCCTCTCCGCCGTTTCGCGCGCCGATCGCAGTATCTCCTCGATGCGGCTGTGATCGCCCGCTGAGAGCGAGAGGAACCCCGCCTCGCGGTAACCGCCCGCAACGACATCCCGCCGCAGGAGTTCCAGCACCGTCGTGGCGTGCCGTTCCCGGTGCGGCCGGTACACGACGCCCGCCATGCAGAACCGGCATCCGCGCGTACAGCCGCGCTGTATCTCGGCGGTGTAGCGATCGTGGACGGTCTGCAGACCGAATATCGGCTGTTCGTCAGGAACGAGCGTAAGGTCGTTCAGGTCGGTCGCGATGGCCCGCCGCGGCGGCAACTCGTCGAGAAAGGCGGCGATGCGCCCGGCGCGCCCCTTTTCGCGCCGCAGGATGTCGACGATGCGTTCCGCGTGCGGTTCGACCTCGCCGATGTAGGCGTGGTCGATGAAGTCGCGCATCGGTTCGGGGTTGCACAGGACCGGTCCGCCCGCCATGACGACGGGGTCCTTTTCCCCACGCTCGTCGGCCCGCACCGGGATCCCGGCGACATCGAGCATCCGCAGGAAGGTCGGGAATTGAAGTTGGAACTGGAACGAAACGGCGATGAGATCGAAATCGCGCCAGTCGCGACCGGTGAGGAAACTTATCAGCCGCCCTTCGCGCCGTAGCCGCGCCTCCATGTCGGCGGCGAAGGCGAACACGTAATCGACCGCCGCGCCATACCGGCGGAACAGGTGCCGCAGTATCTTGATGCCTTCGTGGCTTCGCGCTATCTCGAACAGGTCGGGGAATACCACCAGTATCTTCGGCGCGTCCGCCGGCGGCGGCTGAAGCGCGCCGGTCATGATGACGGGAGAGAAATAGCGGCCCGGTCGTTCCACCGAACGAAGCAGGGAGGTGGTCAGTTCCATAAATAGACTTCCAGCGCGAGGATGATGTCGAAGAAGAAGGTGTCGTTGCTGATGAAGTTGCGTCCGGCGCCGGGGCCGAGCGATATCCGGGCCTGTTCGTGCGGGTTGATGTAGATGCCGGCCCGGAGGTTCACGGTGGCGTACATCTGCTTCCGCGTGGACCAGAGGAACTGGCCGCTCACCGCGCCGGTGAAGCCGCTCCGGTCGTCGCCCGCCGTGATGCCTGCCTCGGCCCATCCGCCGATGATGAATGCCGACGCGGCGCGATCGAGCAGGTAGAGCGACTGCACGCGCAGTATCCCCGCCGCGCTCTCGGCGTCGAGCCACTGGAACGACGCGCCGAGCGAAAGGCCGTTGAACTCGAACCGGGTCGAGCCGTAACCGAAATTGAGAGAAATGTATTCGTGGACCGGAGCGTTGTAGAGGAAAAAGGTCCGTTCGATGCCCGTTTCGGCGCTGAGCGACGGTATCCCCTTGTGCTGGATGCGCCCATCGAGATGCGCCTGTAACGGCAACGCGGCGCACAACAGGAGCATGAGGACAAAAAGCCTGTTCACCGGCGGCCCCTCCGCGCGATCTCGTCAAGGATGTGGTCGACGAGCCGGTCGAGATAGGGCGCCGCCGACAACGGCGTCGAGAACTGTATCGTCAGCATGTCGCCCTCCCGCGAAAGGGTCGAGGAAAGACCGGCGTTCTCGTGAGACTCGAGAAGGTAATGAAGCAACACATTGTCCTTCTTATGCAGTCTCACCAACCGGTGCCAACTCACGCCGCCCCTAGCGCTCGATATCGAGTTTCACGAGTTTCAGGCGGTTGTCCCCGTCGTGCTCGACCTCGCGCGGATTGCTGATGTTGGCGCGGATATCCTCCTGATAGATGCCGGCGAGCACCCAGTAGTAGTTGTTCTTGTTGTTGGTCGGGATGCGCACATTGATGGGGTGCTTGACGATATCGCCTTTCTTCCAGAAGGTGGTCGGATACTCCCCCATCGCCATCGGCTGGTCGTCCTTGGTCCGCTTGTCGCGCTGATCGCCTTCGACATGGACGAACACCGTGTAGTCGCGGGGGATGTTGTCGCGGAGCGCCTTGAAATAGACCTCGATACGGACCAGTTCGTTCTCCTTCGGGGTCGTGTCGCCCTGCAGGATGCGATACCCGACCAGTTCGACGGCGTTATCGAACACCGCGCCGACCTTGATGGCGTCATCGGGCACGCTCTGGATGATGTATTTATCCTTGTTCACGAAACTCTTCTGGTCGCCGCCGTAGACCTTGTAAAGGAAATTCTGCGGTATCTTGGCCACGACCGTGGTCTTTTTGTTGACGCGCTTCATGATGTTCTCGAACCGGTTCTTGTCGGGACTCTTGACGATGGCGTACTGAATGCCGGGACGGTCGAAGAAACGCAGGACCGCCTGTTCCTTGTCCGACGCGAGGAAGGTTATCTCGTTGAACGACCAGAACGAAAGCGATTTTTCGAGCCATTTATAGTACTGGGCTATCGGCGCACGTTCGGGGCTGTCCTTCACATAGGCGTCCCAGAGCGGTTTGTAGGAATACCAGGTCGCTATCTTGGGCATGCCGTCCACGAAGAAATATATCATGAACGCGGCGGGCAGGACGAATATGAGCCCGAGCGCCCATTTTTTGAATCTCTCGCTGAACATCGCGGCGAGCATCACCGCCCCGAACAGGATGAATACGACCGCCATCACCGGTATGAACGCGGGCAGCGTCGGCCCCTTGCGCTCCTGATAGAAGGTCACCATGTACATCCAGACCATGAACTTGTCGCCGATGTCGCGCGCCACGATGCCGACGAAGAACAGCGCGGTCAGCACCTCGAGTTTGCGCGACAGCCCCCATTTCGCGTTCCAGAGTTCCGTCAGATAGTAACCGACCATGACGGCGAGTATCGGGACCACCGGCGCGATGTAGTGCCAGAACTTGGTCGAAGAGAAGGCGAGGAAGAAGAACGGACCGATGAAGGCGCTGAGGAGGAACAGTCGCAGGCGGAACGCACCGGTGTCGCGGTCGCCGTGGAAGAAACGGTACAGCGCCATCGGCACGAAGGCGATCCACGGGAAGAGGGCGTAGCCGAGCACCCGCGGATAGAGCGTCCAGAGGTCGTTGGGCTTGTGTATCTCGCCCTGCACCCGCTTGAAGTGGTGGTAGATTATGAATTCATTGACGAAATCGTAGCCCGCATCGGCCCAGACATAGAAGAACCACGGCCCGCCGACGAGCAGGTACACCCCGACGCCGAGCAGGTGTTTTTTAAGGTTGCGCCACGCGAAGAAGGCGGCGAAGTCACCGGATATCAGCAGGTAGATGAGGAACGCGGTGGCCGGGATGATGAGTGACAACAGTCCCTTGGCGAGAAAGCCCCACCCCTCGAAAAAGTAGAACAGGTACAGGAACAGGTCGCGGCGCGGCATGGTGAGCGCGAATCTCTTGATGCCGATCCGGACGGTGTCGTCCTCCGGAAGGTCGCCGAAGAAATAGAGGGCGATGCACAGTATCGCGAGAAAATTGAGCCCGATGAAGGGGAGATCCACCATCACCTGACGGCTGAGCTGGAAATACATCGGCGACAGCATGAGGACGAACGCGCTGACCGCCGCCATCTTACGGGTGAAGAGCCGCGACAGGAGCAGGTAGGCGCCCGACAGCACGCCGACAGAGAAGATGACGATCGGCAGGCGGCAGACGAACTCGTTGATCGGTAACACCCCGATGAAGGGCATCTGTATCCAGAACAGAAGCGGCGGCTTGGACCAGAAATGATTGCTCCCCTGATACCAGAGCCGGAAGAAGGCGCCATGGCGTATCGTTTCCCAGGTGACCTGCGAATAGTGGCTTTCCCACGGGTCGACCAGCAGGTAGTTGAGTTTCACCATGTACAGGACGGCGCCGATCACCCCGATGGCGATGAGGAAGAGTTTATCGAGATTGTTGATCGCGCCGGTGCGGCGGTCGTTCATGGTCGCGGCGTCATCGCCAAGCCACCTGCTCAAGAATTGCATGTAACGCTCCCGAGTTGACTGCGTACCCTGATACACAAAAAACCTCGCCGAAAAGGTATTGTTCCCGCGCGATAAGTCAAGTTCTTTACTTTTGCCGGCACTCCCGGTATGATGCCTCGCACATCCCGTGACCGAGGAGGAGTCCATGCAGGGTAACTGGCGCGCTCTTTTTTATCTGGTGCTCGCGTTCGAGATACCGCTCCTGACCGTGCTCGGGTACTTCGTCGGCTCGCAGATAGACGCGATGCTCGGCATCGCCGATACCCATGTGGTCGCCGGCGTCGGCATCGTCGCGGGCCTCTATCTCTGCTGGGAGACCTTCACGCGCCTGCGCCGCTTCGTCGAACAGTCCGAGGGACCCGGGGAGGAGTGATGCACGAAGGCCCCTTCCTGTTCGAAGCGCTCGGCATAGCCGAACGGTGGGCGCCGCTTGCCGGCTCACTCCTCGTCTTTGTTCTCGTCCTGCTGATGGGCCTTGCGGTCCGCCGCGACCATCGGCGGCGCGACGCCGCCATCCCCGCCCCCCGACCGACCATCCCGGCGATATTGGAATATCTGGTCGAGACCCTCGTGTCGTTCCTCGGCTCCATCCTCGGAGAATACACCCATGAGTTCGCGCGACTCCTCACCGGCATCTTCTTCTTTATCCTGTGCGCCAACCTGCTCGGGCTCATCCCCGGGCTCCTCGCCCCCACCACCTCACTCTCCATCAACCTCGCCATGGCGCTCGTCGTGTTCATTTACTACCACTACATCGGCATACGCGACCACGGCGTCAGTTACATCAAACTGTTCCTCGGCCCGGTCTGGTGGATCGCCTTTCTCATACTGCCCATCGAGATCATTTCACACTTCGCCCGCATCCTTTCGCTTACGCTCCGTCTCACCGGCAACATGAGCGGCGAGCACCTCGTCATGGGGGTGTTCAGCCATCTCCTGCCGATCGGTCTGCCGGCGGTCTTTCTCTTTATGGGACTCTTCACCGCCATCCTGCAGGCCTTCGTGTTCATGACGCTGTCGGCGATATACATTTTTCTTTCGATAGAGATAGACCACTGACACTTTTGGAGGTTGTCATGAAAAGGATCCTTGCGTTTCTCGGCGTATGCGGCCTGATGTTCCCGCTCTGGGCCGAAGAGACGGTCGCCACTGCGACTGGCGGCATGGAAAAGGGGCTCATCGCCCTCGGCGCCGGGCTCGCCATCGGCATCGCGGCGATCGGCGGCGCGCTCGGTCAGGGTCGGGCGGCGGCGGCGGCCATGGAAGGCACCGCGCGCAACCCCGAATCGAGCAAACGGCTCTTCATCCTCCTCATCCTCTCGCTCGCTCTCATCGAGTCGCTCGTCATTTACGCGCTCGTCGTTTCGTTCTCGCTCATCGGGAAACTGTAGGCACGGGGAAGACGACCCGCATGAGGACCGGCCGGCCCCTCATTTTTTCTCTTCTGCTCCTGCACCTGTCCTCCCTTTCCTTTCCGGCCGCCGGTCTCCTGAACGATGCGTACGCCTTCGCCGCCGGCAACGATCGCCTGTTGCCCTCACCGGCGACCGACGAGAACACGGCGGCGATATACCACCGCGAGACCCTGACGGAACTGAACTTCCTTCGCTCGGACGATGATGCCGACGATCCCCCGTCGGCCACGGAAATCTCCGATGCGACGGCCGCTTCGTCGAACCTTGCCCTCCGGATGACCGCTCCCATCGCCGCCTTCCCTTGCGGCAGCGCATCGGACATCCTGCATGTCTCTCCCAAACATTCTCCGCCTCTCTCTTTCTCTCCCGCATAGTTCCCCGCATCAAAAGGTTTTTTGTTGCGGGCCTCGACAACTTTTATCGATGGAGAGAAAGAACATGTTAGTATCGAGCATTCTGATATTCCTCTTTTCACTGGGCCTCGCGGCGGTCGGCTGGTTCGGCCTCGCGGACCTCGTGGGCCAGATACCGGGAGCCATTCTCGGCTTCTGCTCCTTTTTCGTCCCCGGCATGTACTTCGTCTACGAGAATATGAAGGAGAACAGGACGGGGGCTACGCAGGGGAGCGACGGAAACGCTCGACCGCCCGTTTCGTGATGTAATAGGTCGGTATCGCCGCTATCACGCCGACGATCGCTCCCCCTATCCAGGTGCAGATGAAGATATCGATGAGGAAATCCTTCCCCTCGCTCAACAGGGCAAAAAAGCCGGTCAGCGTGTCACGCCCCGTGAAGGCGGCGGTGAAATCGGCGTAGGAAAGGACATTGTCGACCTGCCAGAAGAACGCGCCCACCCAGTAGGTGAAGGCGTACATCGGGATGAAGGTGACCGGGTTGGTTATCCAGACGCCCGATGCGGCGGCGAACCGGTTGATGTTGCGGAACGGCAGGGTCAGCACGATGACCACCGCCATCTGGATGCCCATGATGGGGAGCCAGCCGACGAAGATGCCCGCCGCGAGCCCGAACGCGATCTCATGCGGGGTGGCGTGCTGTGTCGCGAGTTTCACCGCCCACCCTTTGAGTTTCAGCCATGCGTTCTTCATGAAACCTCCGTGTCGGGGGCATCATAGCAACGCGCTAATGAAAGGCAAATTTATCGGATCAGCGGACGCAGCGGGCATTGTAAGCTATCGTTTTATCGGGTCGGACCACGCTTCCGCTACCAAAAGAGACGACCCACGCATTACCTGCACCAAAAACACAGGAAGAAGATGACCAAAAATAGGATACAGGCATTTCGGGGAAGCTGGTCGAGGGATTGTATCTGAAGTAGTCAACGAGAGATTGTAATTCCGCAAGATCAGGAAGTCGCCAATCGGTATATCCGGCATAATCAAGGGACTCGCAGTAATACAGGGCATCTTCCCAGTCTTTGTCCATTGAAGCATATTCTTTTGCCCAGATAAGACCTGTTGTCGAGTCCGTAACTATCACCTTGCCGCCGACGGTCGATTCGATGAAAACAGCATCGGGAATTGGTTCTCCCCTCACACACCTGGCATAGTGAAGATATGCTGACGATTTAGCATCGGATCCCACATCCCCGTTATAGAGATAAGCGTACCACGCGTTACTTGTGCTGTTAATACGCTCAAAGGAGGACCAGAAAAGACCGTCGGCAGGTGTCGCCGGGAATGTTGTCTCATCAATCGCGGGGGAGAATTTCCCATAATCAACGAGAGTAGCAAGTTCTTTCATGGTCGGCAATCGCCAATCGTCGTAAGTGCCGTAGGTCAGATTGCTACAATAATCCACTGCCTCCTGCCATGCACAGTAGGCACCCGAACTACCGGTACATCCACTGTAGGTCGCCGGAAGTGTTCTCTGCCATATTAACCCCGTCACATTATCGACCACCACCTCTTCAGGCACCATACCGTCGATGGTGTAGTCGCGCGGCGCACATGCTCCCAGCAGAGCATACTGCGAATCCTGTCCGTAGAATGCGTTGCCTTCGGTCGGGCAGGTCATTTCCTCGGTAGCATTGTAGCAAAGCGTTTGACCGGTGCAAAGGACCTCGACCGGATCAGCGACGCAGGTAGTACCGTCGAAGGTGTAGTTGAACGAGCAGGTGCAGGTGTAACCGACCGCCTCATCGTCACAGGTCGCGCCGGTGTCGCCGTTGTCGTCGCACGGGTTGGTCAGCGTTGTACACTCGTTTATCTCCGAACGGACGCAACGGGCGTAGGTGCTATTGGACTTATCGTTTTGGCCCACTTCCCCGAAGCTGAAATCCACGAAAAATGCATAGCCGGTATTGACCGCGGAGGACGAGGAGGACCAAAAATATTGTACCGGCATTCCCGGAAAAGTGCTGGCGGGATCGTAGACCGTGTCATCTATCAATGTTGTCAACTCATCAATGTTCGGCAGTCGCCAGTCGGTGTACCCACCATAGTTCAGGTTCTCGCAGTATGCAAGGGCGTTCTTCCACGATGTCACCGTTTCGCTACACTCTTTCGTCCAGACAAGACCCGTAACGGTATCGGTCACGATCACTTTGCCGCTTACGTTGGATTCGGTGAATGCGCTGACGGGCAATGCATCGCCCCTCACACAACGGGCATAGAAAGTTTCGGCCTTACTGCTTCTGGTCACATCGCTGTAGGAGAAACTCACGAACCATGCATCGTCGGTATTGCTCGCGTAGGACGAGGAGGACCAGTAAAAACCAGACTGCGTACCGGGGAAGATAGCGGTGTCTATCGCCGGGTTATATCGACCGTAGTCAGGCAGTGTCGCCAGTTCCTTACGGGACGGGAGACGCCAATCATCATAGCCGCCGTAGGTCAGGCCGTCGCAGTAGTCTATGGCGTTTTGCCAAGTGCATTTCGATCCGGCCGGTGCGCCGCCGGTGCACCCCGCGTAGGTCGCCGGGAGGGTCCTCTGCCAGACGAGCCCCGTATTGTCGTCTGTGACCACCTCTTCAGGCACCATACCGTCGATGGTGTAGTCGCGCGGCACACATGATCCCAGCAGAGCATATTGCGCATCCTGCCCGTAGAAATCATTGCCCTCCGTCGGACAGGTCATTTCCTCGGTAGCATTGTAGCAAAGCGTTTGACCGGTGCAGGGAACACCGGTCGGAGGAACAATAACGACGCAGGTGCGGTACTGAGAACCGGATCCATAGGGAACCGACTCGTATCCGTCCGAACACTCGCAATCGTTCCCCGGAGATGTATTGACGCAGGCGGCCGCGGTGTCGCCATTGTCGTCGCAGAAGTCACTCCCGAACATGCATTCGTCGATGTCGCGGCAACTGCCGTTGAAGAACTCGAAGTACTCGGAGCAGGCGCAGGTGTAGCCGGTCGGTTCGTCGGTGCAGGCGCCGCCAGCGTCCTCGGTGTCATCGCAGGGGTTGCTCCACTTCAGGCACTCGTCTATCGGCGAACGGACGCAGATGGCGTAGTATTCTGCGCTCTTGCCGGTGTGATGCACCGGACCCAATTGGGCATCCCAGTACCATGCATGGGAGGCATCGCTCACAGGGGACGAAGAGGACCAAAAGTATGAGGGCGACATTCCCGGGAAACCAGAAGAGGGAACCGCGATGGCATCATCTATGAGCGTTTTCAGTTCTTCGATATTCGGGAGACGCCAGTCGGTCGCCCCACCGTAATCCAAGGTATGACAGTAATTGAGCGCCGCCTGCCAATCCTGCCAAGGGCCATACTGTTTGGTCCACTGAAGCCCCGTCGTCGCATCGGTAACGATGATCTTGCCCTCTACCGTCGCCTCGGTAAAAGTGCTGTTGGGCAGTGTGCCGCCGCGCACACAACGGGCATAGCCCACCGTGCTGGCGGTATTGTACGCATTCACGAACCCGTCGCTGAAAGAAACGACCCACGATTGGGCGGCATCGTTCACATAGGGGGTGGAGGCCCAATAGAAACCCGACTGTGTATCAGGGAATGTCGTCGTGTCTATCGCCGGGTTCGAATACCCATAGTCGGGCAGGGTCGCCAGTTCCTTACGGGACGGGAGACGCCAATCGTCTTGCCCGCCGTAGGTGAGGTTCTCGCAGTAATCCACCGCCTCCTGCCACATGCAGGTCGAACCGGTCGGCGCGCCGCCGGTGCACCCGGCGTAGGTCGCCGGAAGCGTCCTCTGCCATATCAGCCCCGTATTGTTGTCCACGACCACATCGTTCGGTGCAGTGCCGCTCACCGTGTAACTGCGCGCGTTGCACTGACCCCACGAATACTGGTAGTCCTGTCCGAAGAAGGCGCTGTTCCACGGCGGACAGGTCATCTCGGCGCTGTTGTCGTAGCATTTCGACTGCCCGGTGCAGGTCACCTTGTCGTTCACGCAGTAGGAACCGTTCCAGTAGTACCCCGCCACGCACTTGTAGCGACAGGAGGCGGTATCACCGGTCGGGTTGTAGTCGGTGTCTGGATCGTCGGCGGGATCCCATGTATTGCCGTCGATCCATGTCTGCTGGTAGGAAGAAACGGTGTTCCAGTCGGTATGCGCCGGTTTGGCATCACAGGTGAAGGTCCGCATATCAGCGAGGCACTCTTCCCCGGTCCACGAGTAGTTGGTATTGCACTGGTACTCACAGGTCCCCTCGTCGGCGATGCCGTCGGCGTAGAAGGCGTCGGTGTCGGGCCCCCAGCCATCGGCGATGGTGTAGGTCTGCGTGATGGAATAGGTGGTCTCACCGCCGTAGTAGATCGCGTTGGCGATGATGCCGTTGCAGGGGACGATCCGTTCGTTGATGCACGAGTCGCCGTTCCAGTAGTACCCCGCCGCGCACTTGAAGCGGCAGGCGGTGGTGCTGGCGGTCGCATTATACGCCGTCACGCTGTCGTCGGGCACCCACGCGGCGCCGTCCCATGTCTGCTCGTAACTGTCCACGGTGTTCCAGTCGGCGTTGACCGGTTTCGCGGCACAGTAGAATGTGCGGGTATCGGGGGCGCAGGTGGTGCCGTCGTCGGTGTAGTTGAGCGAGCAGTTGCAGGTGTAGCCGACCGCCTCGTCGTCGCAGATCGCATTGGCGTCGCCGCCTTCGTCGCACGGATTAGACTGCGTGATGCATTCATCAACCGGAGCGATCGGTTCGCTTCGAACGCAACGAGCATAATAGTTGTCAGTTTTATTATTACTACTCACATTGCCACTGCCAGAATTTACGCTCCATGCATAGGTCGTACTGCTCATATAGGACGAGGAGGACCAAAACCAATTGGTAGGTATTCCTCCCGGGAAACTACTGGCTGGATTGTAACGTGTGTCGTCTATAAGCGTTTTTAATTCCTCTATGTTGGGCAGACGCCAATCAGTGGCATCGCCGTAATCCAATGTTTCGCAGTAGTCGAGGGCACTCTTCCATGTCAAAGTGCTTGCGCTGTATTCCTTCGTCCAGATAAGAGCGGATGTCGTATCCGTAACCATCACCTTGCCCGCAACCGTTGCTTCAGTGAAAACGCTATCAGGCAATGTCGCGCCTCTCACACAACGCGCATAATTCGGGTTCATCTTATCATCAGCGCCAATGGTGCTATAGATGAAATACACAACCCATGCAAAAGAGGTGTTGTTTACATAAGGCGAGGAAGACCAATAATAGTTGGATTGCGTGCCGGGGAACATTGCGGTATCTATTGCAGGATTGTTTTTGCCATAGTCAGCTAGCGTTGCCAGTTCCTTGCGCGTCGGCAAGCGCCAGTCATCCGAACCGCCATACGAAAGGTTGGCGCAGTAATCCACCGCCTCTTGCCAGGTGCATTTCGTGCCGCTCTCGCCGGTACACCCCGCGTAGGTCGCCGGCAAAGTTCTCTGCCAAATAAGTCCCGTCACATTATCGGTGACGACATCATTGCCGCTTGTGCCGCTCACCGTGTAGTCGCGCGGCGTACAGAACCCCAGCACCGCATACTGCGCATCCTGCCCGTAGAAATCGTTGCCTTCCGTCGGACAGGTCATCTCCGCCGTCGCATCGTAGCACTTCGTCTGCCCCGTGCAGAGGACATTCGCGGTCACGACCACATCATCATCAGTGACCACGACCGTATCGTCGCCCACCGGCTCATCTGACGAATCGGTCGGATCGGGTTGATCGTCGTCGGAATCCTCGTCGGCGACGATGACCGCATCGTCGGTCACGATTTCGTCGGACGCGTCGGTGACATCGGATAGATTATCGGTGGTATCATCATCGGTGGTATCATCATCGGCCACATCGTCGCCGACGGCGTCATCCTCCCCTTCTCCTTCATCCCCGTCCTTTGCGTCACTTATGTCCTTTTCGTCCTTTTCCCCGTCCTCATCCTCGTCCCCTACGACCAACTCATCGTCGGTCTCGGCGATATCGTCGGTATCGGCCGTCTTCTTCACGCAGGTCCCATCCACGCACTCGAACGGCTCCTTGCAGGTGTTGTCCAGATAGCAGGCCTCCCCTTCCCCGCCGCGCTCGGTGAGTTTTATCGCGTCGCAGGAAACGATCAGGAACACGGCCCACACGAATAACAGCACCTTTCTCATATCACCACCTCCACGCCACGGATACCATCGCCCCGCCCGGCATCGGCACCACCGCCGTCCGCACCGGCCGTTCGGCCACCAGATCCCAGACGAGGAGCGCCGTCCCCACGCCCAGCGCCGCACCGCCGACCGCATACGAGGCGATCATCGTGCCGCGCCACCCGTCGTAGGTGCTCCGGCTATCGGTCCTTCCCCAGTCGTAATCATCTTTCGCTTCTATCGTCTGCCAGTGGGCGATACCCGCCAGCACCATGACGGCACCGCCGCCCGCAAGGAGACCGACGCCGCTCCAGCCGAGCGCGGTGAGTTCGCGCGAGGGGGTCGGCTCCTCCTCGACCATCGCGGGGGCCTGCGGCATGGCTTCCGGCGCTGTAGTGACCGGCGCTACAGCGACCGGCGCCGGCGTTTCGGATGGCGACGCCTTGGCGACGGTCTTGCCGAACAGGTCGCCGACCGCCGGCGGGATACCCTCGACAAGTAGATTGATGTCGCCCTTCGCCTTGAACTCGGCGCGCCCCAGCACCGAGGCGGTGCGAACATTGAGCCGTTGCAGGTACAGTATCCAGTAATCGCCCATCTTGGCGAGCGTCCCGATGATCGATTCGGGGGCGCCGAGCGCCGCGCCGA
>JAKQHE010000279.1 GCA_029573155.1 bacterium | reverse complement strand
TATCGGTGCGGTAGGTAAAGTAGGCGACCTCGCCGGTACCCACCGTACCGGGGTTGGTCTCGGTACAGCCGGTGACGACATCGGTGGTGAACCGCACGCTCTCGAACTGGAAAGGGTCGAAGGTGTCGCCTATCATCTTGCCGTGATCACCGACGGTAACGTCCGTTTCATAGACATAATCGTCATCCCGCGCGAACTTCAGGTGGACCGCGTTGTCGGTCGGCTCATTGAATCCCCACGGGTCGACCGCGCCCATCCAGATGAGATATGCATGATCGATAAGCGCATCCGGCGGGAGGAGCGCCGGATCCAACACGAAGGAACTTTCAAGGATACAGGTGTCGGCCTGCCGGTCCTCCCCTTCGCCGAACAGCGTCACCTGATCGTCGACAAGAGAGTTGAACAGGATGAGGTGCCCGTAGCCGGCCTGATCCCACCTCTCGTAGGGCTCGCTGTCGAAGGGTGTTCCCTCGTAGGCGGCGAGCGATGCCGTCAGAAAAAGCATCACAACAAAGAAAAAAAGAGTCAGCGTTCTCATAATGCCCTCCGTGTTATCAGTGACCCCGACCGATCATAGAAAGAAACAAAGAAAAAGTCCAGCAGGAAATAGCACTTGACCTTTTTCTTTTAGTCGGGTACACTCGTCCCAACGAGCGTAGAGGATCTCTTACTAACACATGGCCCGTTCGGTACTACTCATCAACCAGCATTATCATCCCGACTTCGCCGCGACCGGTCAACTGCTCAAAGACCTCGCCGAAGACCTCGCGGCGAACGGGTTCATCGTGACGGTGCTCACCGGCCCGCCGCTCTATTCGAAAGAGCCGGTCCCGTCCCGCGAGATGCGCGCCGGGGTACGCATCGTCCGGATGCACTCGCTCGCCCTGCGCAGCATGCGATTGCCCGCGAAGTTCCTCAACTGGACCTCGTTCTATGTGATTGTCTTCTTCTACGGGCTCCTTCTGCGGCGTCACGACATCGTGATGGCGCTCACCACCCCGCCCTACATCGGGCTGGTCGGCTGGTTCATCGCGGCGGTGAAGCGGGCGAAGTTCGTCCTCAATGTGCAGGACCTCTACCCCGAGGTGCTCGGCGCGGCGAAGGTCAAGGCGTCGTTCCTCGCGCCGCTCTTCATCCCGTTCTCGAAACTGCTCTACCGCCTGTCGGACAAGATCGTGGTCATCGGCGATGTGATGGCCGACCGGATACTATCGAAGAACCCGGGCCTGCACGAGAGCCGCATCACGACGATAGAGAACTGGGCGAACGGCGCCGAGATAACGATGGTGGACCCGGCGGAGAACCGTTACAAGGGGAAGTGGGGCGTCACCGACGAATTCGTGATACTCTATTCGGGCAACATGGGGCGGGCACACAATTTCACGGTGCTCCACGAACTCATGCGGCGGTACCGCGAGGAGCCGAAGGTGCTGTTCCTTTTCATCGGCGGCGGGCCGAAAGAGCGCAACATCCGGTTCTTCTGCCGCACCAACGACATCAGGAATGTGCAGTTCCACGGCTATGTACCGCGCGCCGATCTCGCCCACACCTATTCGTTGGGCGATCTCGCCGTCATCACGATGGAGGAGGGGACCGAAGGGCTCGTGGTGCCGTCGAAATTCTACGCCTACGCGGCGGCCGGCCTGCCGGTGCTGTGCCTTTCGGCGCAGGAGACCGATCTGCGCCGCCATATCCGCGAGCCGTGGGGCCGCATCACGCGCGACGCCGACGACGCGTTCCGGTTCATCGAGGAGATACGGCAGAGCGAGTACAAGCACCACGACGACATCCGTCGCTATTTCGAGGAGCACCTCGACCGTCCGCTCAGGACGGCGCGGTACCGCGACCTATTCGCGGGGTTGTGAGACTGTTCTCCTGAACTATCCCGGTCGTTTCTCTATGACGGTCGTTTCTTCGCTGTCATCGTCGAGCGGGTCGTGCGCTCCGCCGAAAAGCGGGCTGACGAGTGTGTTCTCTTCGCGTTCGGGGTCGTCGGGCGGCGGCGGCGGCGGCGGCGTGTCGGTCGCGGTCATGGTCTCGAACCGGCCCGGCAGGTCGCGCAGGACCCGCAGGATCTCCTGCCGCGCGCCGTGTTCGACCGACGGATGGTTGAGGAGCGTCCGCAGGGTACGGATATGTCGCTGGTCCCGTTCGCCGAGCCGGGCGAGGAGCACGACGAATATCTTTTTGGTCTCTATCCGTTTGGCGTCGTTGTGCGGGTTGTTCTCGGTCATCATCGCCACCGTGCGCTCGATAAGCGCCGCATCATCGCAGAAGAGCATGAGGTTGGAGAGGAGCACCTTCTGCTCCTGTGGTATCCGGTGAAAATCGTAAAAATGCGACGCAGCGGCGCGTCCGAGGAAGAAGGCGAGAGTCGGGATATGGTCGCGCAACAGATAAGGGCGCCGCTCGAGGATGGTGCGCAGGACCGACAGCACGACGCTCCGCTGTTCGTCACGCGAAAGAAGGAGAAGCGGCAGGAGGAACTCGACGGTCGGATGTATCTTCAGCGCGCCGAGTATCTTGTCGATCATCGCGGGGGCGGTGGTCGGCGACAGCAGGATCGACACCCACTTGTCGAGGTGTGCCGGGGCGACGGGCGCGGCGGTCCGGAGCGCGGCGAGGTAAAAGGCGAGGAAATGGATGTTCGAGAACTGCACGAAATGGCGGACATTCTCGTCGGCGATGCCGTAAAGGACCTTCTGCATGCTCGGCGATATGCGCAGGGAGTAGAGCCGTTGCTGCTCGAACAGGTGTCCCAAGAGTTCGAGGAACTGCTGACGGTCCTCGCCGAGCGTTTCGCAGAACAGGAAATCGAGTTCGGGCGAATGGTAGGTCAGCGTCGCGATGAACAGGTCGCGGATGCGCCGCAGGAGCGCCGCCCGGAACGCCGGGTAGATATCGTGAGCGTTGCCGTCCTCAGGGCGCGGGCATTTTTTCAGGAACGCGTGGAGCGAGGCAAGGTCGAAGAACCGGTTGCCGAACACGAGCGTGGCGACCAGCCGTTCGCATACCGCGTCGTCACGGACCGGATCGGCGGGGCCGGCCGCGAGTTCCGACAGGACCGCGCGGAACAGGTCGAGACGCTGAGAAAGGAATTCGGTCTGCGGGAACGGCTCCTCCCCGGTCGCCAGACGCAGGAACCGTTCGATGTCGGCGGGTTCGACCGGCTTAGCCATCGGTCGTCCCGGAGAAGACGAACCGCGCGTCACCGCGCAGGATGATATGCCCGCGTCCGTCGCGTCGGTAGCGGAGAGGGCCCCCGGGGAACCGCAGCGTCCATTCGTCGCCGGTGGCGACGAGGCCGTCGTGGTGGAGCGCGGCGACGACCGCGCCGCCGCCGGTGCCGCAGGCGCGGGTGAAGCCCGCGCCGCGCTCGTTGACGATGAGGTCGACGGTGCGCGTGCGCTCGTCGAGACCGGTCAACACCTCGACATTGATGTCGCCCCTGAACTTTTCCTGCAGACGGCTGGCGGTGTCGCGAGCCGTGTCGGCGCCGGGGCCGCCGCGCACGACGAGATGGCGGTTGCCGATGTCGACGATGGTCCCGTCGGGGGAGGGCGTCGTCGTGGCGGTGCCGAGGTCCAGCGTGACGCTCCAATCGCCGTTGTCGCGTGACACGAGGCAGTCGATCGTGCCGGCGCCGGTCAGGATACGCAGGGAGTTCTTCGCTGTCCCCCGCTGTTCGAGGAGATAGCGGCAGAAACAGCGCAGGCCGTTGCCGCACATCGCGGCGGTGGAGCCGTCGGCGTTGATGATGACCATCTCGGCGTCGGCGTCGGGGGCCGGGCGGTGGAGGAGTATGCCGTCGGCGCCGATGCCGGTGCGACGGTCGCACAGGGCCGGGGCCTGCGCGGGGATCACCGCCGGGTCGTCGGTGATGATGAAGTCGTTGCCGGCGGCGTGGTATTTATGGAACAGCATCAGGCTTTCTTCGCGAACACGATGAATTTGGACCCGAAGAAATTCACCACGGTCCCCGCGACGATGCCGCAGAGGTTGGCGAGGTTCATGGTGATCTGCGACACGCCGAACAGCACAAGCACCCCCTTGTAGGCGATGAAGCGCGGTATCAGAGAGGTGAGACTCACGAGCAGGAACACGACGAGCCCCCTGCCCGACGGGCGGCTCTCGCTCGTCTGCGCCTTGAAGGTCCAGTAGTGGTTGATGAGGTAGTTCTGCACGACCGCGAGCAGGTAGCCGACGACCCAGACGAAGTTGACGAGCACGCTCGCCGGATCGACGATGGTGCTCAGCAGGAAAAAGACGGTCTGATCGGTGACGAGCCCGAGCCCGCCGACCACGCAGAACTTGATGAACTGAGGGGAGAAAAGCGACGAGAGGTGTTTCAGCACGGTCAACTCTCGACGCGGTTGCGACCGTTCTCTTTGGCCTTGTACAGCAGTTTGTCGGCGAGCGCGACCAGATCGTCGGGCTTTTCCATCGCCGGGTCGAACGCGGCGATGCCGATACTGATGGTCACCGTCACCTCGCGACCGTTGTCGTCGAGTTTGATGTTCGACACCGCCATCCGTATCCGCTCGGCGGTCAGGTGGGCCGACGACATCGGCGTTTCGGGCAGGATCACGCAGAACTCCTCGCCGCCGAAGCGCGCGATGAAGTCGGCGGTGCGGAAATAACTCTTGAGCACCTCGGCGACCATCACGAGCACCCGGTCGCCGACGAGATGGCCGTAGGTGTCGTTGATGTTCTTGAAATGGTCGAGATCCATCATCATGAGCGACAGTTGGCGGCTGTAGCGTTTGCAGCGCTGGAACTCGTTGTCAAGCGTCTCGAGCAGGTTCTTCTTGTTGTAGAGGCCGGTGAGCCCGTCGCGGATGGTATACTGGTACAACTGGTCGAGGTAGTCGGCCTCCATATCGTCGGACCAGATGAACTTGAATATGGTGGTGCCGACCTTGATGCGGTCGCCGTTCTTGAGCACGGCCGGCTCGGTCAGCCGGACATCGTTGAGGTAGGTGCCGTTGGTGCTCTTGAGGTCGGTGACCACGAAATCCTTCTGCTGGCGCGTGATCCGCAGGTGACGCCGCGAGGAACTCGGGTCCTCGAGCGGGAGATCGCAGTCCTCGGCGCGGCCGACGACGATGCCGTCCTTTTCGATGTCGCGCCGCTTGCCGATGTTGCGCCCGTAGATCTCGAGCAGGATGTAGCGGTCCTTGCGGAAGTCGAGTTCGGTGTTGTCCTGAATGTTCAGGACCTGCGTCGATGAGTCGCGGTCGAGTTTATCGTTTCCCATGCCACCTCTGGAACAGGAGAGATATCCATTCCCCGCGGACGCCGGAGGACAACAGGCGGAAACCGGCGGTATCCAGCCGCGGAAGGAGATCGTCCCGTTCGGTGAGCAGAATACCCGATAGCAAAAGATAACTCAAGGTTTTTTTACGCAATTCCGAGGAAAGTTCTATCAGTGTGCCCGATATGATGTTGGCGACCACGATGTCGTAAGGCCTGCGGAAGCGGGAAAGGGGCGTGAGCGACAGCCGCACCGAACCGGCAAGTCCATTGCGTGCGAGGTTCTCGGCGGCGTTCTCGACCGCGTCGGGGTCGTTGTCTATCGCGGTGACCGCGAGGTCGGGGCGCATCTTTTTCGCGGCGATGGCGAGTATCCCCGAGCCGGTGCCGACATCGAGCAGGCTCTTCAGCGAACGGTCGGAGAGCAGGTCGCGGAGCGTCTCGGCGACGAGGAGCGTTGTTTCGTGGCGGCCGGTGCCGAAGCCGCGACCGGGGTTGATGATGAGATCGCCCTGTCGTTTAAGCCACGGTGGCACGACGGTGAACCCGGCGAAAGGGGTCGGTTGGAAATAGTCGCGCCATCGCTCCTCCCAGTCCCCCTCGCTGATGAGGGCGAGGTCGAGTCCTTTGAGAAGCCGCGCCGTCGCGTCGCTCTTCTCGAAATAGAGCATCTGCCTGCCGTCGATCTCAGCGCTTCCGAGGAACCCCGGTATCCGGTAGTAGCGATCGAGCGGGTGATCGAGCGGGACGGCGGCTTGGTACCAACTATTCTCTTTCATTATCTCCTCCCGACACGAGCCATATCCCGTTGGTGAGATACGCGGCGGCGCAGGCGGCCATCCGTTCGACCGAGAGCGTGGAAACGAGGGAGGGCAGAGCGAGATAGTGGTCGCGCGGCAGGCCGAGCGCCCCTTCGAGCGCGAGGTTGAGCGCGTGGAAATCGTTGCGGGTGAGCGACCGGGCGTGGTCGAAGGCGAGCGTGTTCTTGGCCTCCGCGAAAAGATCGGGCGCCAGCGCGCCGGTCCTGAGCGGGGCGAGCGCCGCCGTCATCCGGTCCATCACGCGATCGCGGTGCGCCGGGGAGGTGATGGCGTACAGGGCGAACAGGCCTTCGCGCAGGCCGCCCATCGACCAGATGTCGAGGTGATAGACGAGTCCCTGCTCTTCACGGAGCGCCTGAAAGTAGGGCGACCGCTGGCCGGTGAGCAGTTGCTCTATGAGCCGCATCGTCTCGAAGTCGGCGTCGTAGATACCGGGGGCGCGGAACAGACGGACGATGTGTATCTGGTCCTTTTCGGGGATCGCCACCGTTTCGACGCGGTCGTCGAGCGTCACCGTCGCCGACCGGCGGTCACCGGTCGCCTCACCGCGGTGGTGGGGCAGTGCGGCGGCGATATCCTCCACGAACGAACGGTCGGCCGCGCCGCTCACTCCGAGTCCCCACCGGCCCGAGGCGAAGCAGAGCCGCCGGGTCGCGCGCAGGTCGGCGAGCGTGAGCGGGGCGACGCTCCCCACGGTCCCCTCGAGCGGGTCGGCGTAGGCGGTCCCGGCGAACATCACCCGGCGGGCATGGTCGCGCAGGAGCGATTCGGGCGACTCTCCTTTAAGCGAAAGATTGGCGAGCGTGTGGGCCTTCTCCTGCGCCAGATCCTCGGTGTGAAGCCGGTTCCGGAGCACCCGGGCGAAGATGTCGACCGCCTCGCGCACCGAGGAGTCGCGCATCTTGAGCCGGATACCGCTCGTGTTGTTGCCGACGATCGGGTCGAGTATGATGCCGTGGCGGTCGAGGAACTCGTCGGTCCCGGTGCGGTCCAGACCTTCGGCCGACGCGGTGAGCGTTTCCCAGAAGAGACGGAGCGACCCCGGCTTACCGGGAAGTCCGCCGCCCGCGCCCCCCTGTTTGAGGGCGTAGAGTGACACGAACGGGGCCCGGTCGCTCTCCCGGAAGCGGACGCTCGCCTGCGGCCGCTCCTTCAACCCCGGTGCGCGTTTTGCCGTCGTTGCGGCGACACGGTGTGCGGCGGTGGTGAACGAGAACCGGTTCTCGGCGGGAAGCGCCGCCCCGGCGACCGCGCGGTCCCACGAAAGGTGTGTCTCTTTGAACGCGCGCAGTTCGCTCGCCGAAAGGTGGAGGAGGTGCCAGAAGTGATCCCGTTCGAGCCGCGCGGGGTCGCCGTACAGCGCCTGACCGCGCGCCATCGTTTCGGCGACCGCGCCGACCCCTTCGGCGGCGTAACTTTCATCGCTCAGTATGGTCTCCCGCGCCTTCGCCACCTCTTCGCGGGTTATCTCGACCCGGTCCCACTCGCGCATCCAGCGGGCGACCCGCGCCGGTTCGCGCGACGGGTCGCAGGCGAGACTGTGGAGGAACGAGAGTGCGTCGAAGCCGTTCAGCAGGTGCACCGTCATGTTGTCGAAGGTGCCGTGTTCGTAGACCAGTTCATGGTAGAACCGGCTTCCTTCCATGCCGTGTACGATGAGATGGATGAGTCGCGCTGCGGCGAGCGTTTCGCCGCTCTCGGGCGGGAGCCGCCAGCCGGCCATGAAGTATGCCTTCTTCTGACGGTGCGACAGCGTGAAGCGTCGCGCCGTTTCCCACGGGGTGAGCGTGACGGGTGTCGCGGCGTCACGCCATGGCAGAGAAAAAGCGGGCGCGCCGCGATAGCCGCCCGCGACGACGACGAAGGGCCGCACCGAAAGTTTTTCGCGCAGGAACCGTTCGAGCGTCTGCCCCGTGGCGTCGCGCAGGGTCTCTTCTTCGCCGATGATCTCGCGACCGTACGGATGGCCGGGGTAGAGGTTGCGCATCGTCGCGTTGAACAGGTTCTCGGTCGGTTCGTCGCGGTACATCCGCAACTCCTCGATGACGACCGATCGCTCTTCGTCGAGATCCTTCCGCGCTATCGCGGTGAGCGGCAGGGAGAGCACCGCCGAAAGGTGGGCGAGCACGCGATCGACATCTTCGACGCGGACCGTCGCCTCGACCGCGACGGCGTCCTGCGAGGTGAAGGCGTTGCTGCTGCCGCCGAGCGACTCGACGAACTCGGCGAGGGTCGCCCCCGCATGGCGCGGCTTGAACAGCAGGTGTTCGGTGAGATGCGCCCAGCCCAGTTCCTCTGGCGCTTCGACCGAACTGCCGCCCCGGAACCAGACCAGTATCTTGGCATAGGGAAGATCGCGGTAGCGGGTCAGCACCGGTATCGGTGCGCCGCCCCTCACAACGATCTCCGCACTGCGGCGGCGAGACGGTCCATCTCGTTCCCGAGCGCGGCCCTGTCGACCGTCAGGAGTTTTCCCTCTTTGACCGTTTGGCGGCCGTTCACCCAGACCGCCGCGATGTCGGCGGGAGAGGAGGCATACACGATCGCCGCGGCAGGATCGTGGACCGGTGCGATGCCGACGGAGTCGAGACGCACCTGCACGATATCGGCGGCGCCCCCTTCGATAAGCCGCCCGAACGAGTTGCCGAGCGCGCGACCGGGGTTGGCGGTCACCATCTTCAAGACCATGCCCGCCGGAAGGACGGTCGGGTCGTGCGCCGTCCCTTTCTGCACCTTCGCCGCCAGTTCGGCCTCTTTGAGCACATCGAGGTTGTTGTTACTCGCCGAGCCGTCGGTGGCGACCGCGACATTGACGCCGCGTTCCACCATCGCGGCGACCGGCGCGATGCCGCTTCCGAGTTTGAGGTTGCTCGACGGGCAGTGGGCGACCGTGACGCCGCGAGAGGCCATAAGATCCATTTCTTTATCGTCGACCCAGACACTGTGCGCCGCGATGAAGCGGTCCGACAGGAGCCCTAACTCGTCGAACCGCTCGAACTCGCGTTTCCCGTGCTGTTTCTGGTAGGCCTCCTGTTCGTGGCGCGTCTCGGCCATGTGGATGTGGAACGGGATGCGGTATTTTTGGGAGATCTCGGCAAGCGTCAGCAGGCAGTTCTCGTTGGTCAAATAAGGCGAATGGGGGGCACAGCAGGGAAATATCCACGGATCGTCCCGGTATGTTTCGGCCAGTTCGACCGTGTACGCTATCATCTGATCGGGGCTTTTGCCGTCGGGGGTCGTGAAGTTGATGACCCCGCCGCCGATGGCCGCCTTGATGCCGATCTCCTTTGCGGCGGCGGCGATATCCTCCTCGAAAAAGTACATGTCGGCGAAGGCGGTGACCCCCGCGAGGAGCATCTCGGCCATGCCCCACTGACCGGCGATGCGGCACATCTCGCGCGAGATGAACTTCGCCTCCAGCGGGAATATCCTTTTTTCAAGCCAATCTTTCAGCGGCAGGTCCTCGGCGACCCCTTTGAAGAGCGTCATCGGGACATGGGTGTGGAGGTTCACCATGCCGGGCATGATGAGCACCGCTTCGCCCGCCGCCGTCGGCGTGCCGCCGTCCGGTATCTCGCCGTTTCGCACGATGCGAGTGATGCGGTCACCGTCGGTCGTCAGCGACCCGCGGAAGAACGCGTCCCCGTCGAATATCGTCACATCCTTGAAATACAACTTCGTGGTCATGGGTGCCTCCGTGTGGGCTTGTCCGCCATAGCCTCCGGCGACGGCGGGTTCTGCCGATTATAGCGGATGCGCGGACAAGTCAATAGAAAGTCACGCGATGGCGGGCGGGGATCATTTCGTTACTTGACGCAACGGATTTGAAAAAGACTCATGGGGTACTCAAAATACAGCGAAACCTGGTTGTTCGATAAAGAGAAAGCTATAGCCCAGATCATAGGAAAGGTCGAGGGCATCTCCGATATCGACGGAAGCGCTATCTGATCGCCGAAAGCGGAGAAATATCCTGCAGGTTGTGAGGAATCGGTACATCCCTCGCACCCTTTTCCCTCGTAGCAGGCGGCGTAAGCAAGACACGAATCGGTGACGCCGCATCCGCCGTTGGGCTCAAGGGCCGGACAGTGCTGGACCAGCGAACGCAGCTCCGATATGGTCGGCAGTCGACCACCATACGATTGGCAGGCGACGATCGGGTCGGCGGAAGACTCGATGACAAGGATGTCGCTCCAGTACTTTCCGCCGCGTTCCCGACAGAAGGGGTTATCGGTCGGGCATTTGCTCTGGCAGGTGCTCATATCGTAGCCGGAGCAGTCCTCTTTGCAGGCCGCCGTGCCGCCGCCGTAGAGGACCGGGTTGAACTCCGCGCACGATAGAGAATCGCCGTCGCAGGCCTCCCCCTCATCTTTCTGGTGGTTGCCGCAGATCCGTTCGCAATAGTCGTAATCCCATCCCGTGCAGTCGGCCAAGCAGGTCGCGAAGCCTTTGTCGTAATAGCCGTCGCTGGCGTCGGCGCAGGTCGCCGTGTCGCCGACCTCGCAGACCTCTCCGATGTCGGTGTCGACCCCGCCGTCGCCGCACATCTTGACGACACAGGAGGCGGGGCCGCTCGGCGGCTTCACGCATTTCATATTATTGACGGCGCAGTCGGTAAGAAGGGTCCAGACCCCCTTGACGCACTGGTAAAGTTTCGTGCCGAAACAGTCTATCTTGTCGTTCTCGTTACAGAAGGCGGGCGCGTCGGCGTTATCGAAGTCGGGCAGGCCATCGGTGTCGAGCGCACCGTCACTTATCCCTTCGTCCGTGTCAATGTCCTCTTCCTCCGGTGCGCTACAGCCGATAAGAAGAAAAAGCAGAAGAAACAACCACCGACCCATGGCGGCCTCCGTTCTGGTGATCTCTATGGTTTGCATTGATGCGGCTCTTCCTTTGATGACCGATCGATTCTACTCACACCCGAATCCAGAATCAAGATATTCTTTGTGAGTATCCAAGGGTCGAGGCGACTTACGCGAGCGGCAAATCCTTCGCCGATACGCCGGTCAGCCGGTCATGCAGTTCGACGATCTTCCGTATCTCGGGATCGGTGGGCCGGTGCCACCCCTCGTTCACGATGTCGCAACAGCGGTAGCGGGCGCTTTTCTCCAGATAGTCGTCGAGCCAGTGCCGGTACTTACCTCCCTCGCGGTTGTTGAGGAACGGGAAGGCGGCGGGCGGGCGGTCGAGTCCGATGCGCCACGGCTTGGCGGTCAGCCGTGCGCGGAAACACGACTGGTTCTTGGTGAGTTTCACATACAGCGGGTCGGAGCCGAGCGACTCGAGCACCCGTATCGTTTCGGTGTCCTTCGGGTCGTAGGTGCGGCCGGTGAACAGGAGCCGCATCCCGGCGAAGGTGCGGTAGAGCCGGAAGGGATGGTCGCGGTTCTTCTCGCCCCACGATGAGACCCGGGCGATCTCCTCCCGCCGCTGGGTCTCGGCGAGTTCCTTTTTCTTCCCCGGGTTGAACAGGAGCGCGAGCGCCTTGAAGAATCCGCCGGCGGAGAACGGCTTGAAATCGACATCGGCGAACAGGACCTTTTCGGTGTTGAGTACCGCCGCGCCGTAACGGTTGCGCGATATGACGGCGACCTGCCTGCCGTCGTGGGTGACCGTTTCGAGTATCTGCTCGCGGATGGGGAGCGTCGAGTAGTCGTACTCGCCCAGTTTCTTGCCCGACATGACGAGGTCGAACACCTTCTTGGCCCGCTTCTGGGCGTTCTCGAGCGCCTCGGTCGCCGAACGGTCCGACCAGCCGTTCACGATGACCGAACCCTTTTCCTCGCGGTGCTCTACCTTCGCCCAGAAGGGCGGGATGTTTATCGGCATGACGACCTCCCTCCGTTCAACCTTTTTCCCAGGAACCTCCTGATTTTACTTTTGTGTCGCCTCGAAGCAAGATATTTCTTTTTGAAAATTCTTTACCGTCTCCTTGACTTCCCGAGAACCGTCCCTATAAACTTGCTTGCTGGTAGCAACACGGAGGCGCCACATGGAAAATCTGACGAAAGAGACCTTCAAGCAGAAGGTGTTCGACTACGAGAAGAACAAGGAATGGAAGTTCGCGGGCGAGCGTCCCGCCATCGTCGACTTTTACGCCGACTGGTGCGGTCCCTGCAAGGCGGTCGCCCCGGTGCTCGCCGACCTCGCCGCCCAGTATGACGGCAAGGTGGACATCTACAAGGTGAACACCGATCAGGAGCAGGAACTGGCGCAGGTCTTCGGCATCCGCTCCATCCCCTCCATCCTCTTCATCCCGATGGAGGACAAGCCGCAGATGGCGATGGGGGCGCTCCCCAAGTCGGCCTTTGTGGATACGATAGAGAACTTGCTGTTGAAAAAGCCGGCGGCCTAGAACAACTCCCCCTGTTCCGGCTGTTTCACGAGCCGGAAACTGCGCCGGTGTATCGGCGTCGGCCCGAACCGGGCGAGCGCGGCGTAGTGGCTGTCGGTCGGATAGCCTTTGTGCTCGGCGAGCCCGTACTGCGGGTATATGAGCGCCCAGCGGGTCATGATACGGTCGCGGTGCACCTTGGCGAGTATCGAGGCGGCCGCGATGCTCGCGCTCTTGCCGTCCCCCTTCACGATCGCCTCTTCGCGCGGGAATCTCTTGATGAGCCGGTTGCCGTCGATGAGGACGATCTTGTCCCCCGCGAGTTTTTCATGGACCTTCGCGGCGGCGCGCCCCATCCCCCAGAGCGTCGCGTGGAGGATATTCTTGTTGTCTATCACCTCCGGCAGGACCGAATAGACCTGCCAGATCGAGTTGCGCAGTATCTCGGGCACGAGCGACTCGCGCTGTTTTTCCGATAATTTCTTCGAATCGTCGAGCCCCGCGACCGGCGCGAGGAGATGGACCGCCGCGACGACGACCGGGCCGCACAGCGGGCCGCGCCCCGCCTCGTCCACGCCGATGACGGCGAGTCCCGCGGCGCGGTAGCGGGTGTCGATATCATCCCGCATGGTCCCTCTCGTGGCGTTCGATGTCGTCGAAGATGGCGGCGGTGAGCGTGTTGAGAAAGGAAAGTCCGCGGTTGGTCGCCCGCAGACGGGTCGCCGACAGACGGGCGAACCCGGTGTCGAGAAACCGCGCCCTCGTCACCGGCGAAAGAAGTTTGGGCAACGATATGCCGAATGTTCTTGAGAACTTGGCGAGTGGCACCCCCTCGGCGGTCCGCAGGGCGAGCATCGTGAACTCGCGCATAAGCGTCTCCCGGGGAAGCCGTTCGACGACCGGTGCGGGACGCCGGATGAAGGCGGCGACCGAGTCGGGATACCGGTAACGGATCCCTTCGCGCGGTTCGAAGCCATGCGCCCCGGCGCCGATGCCGATGTAGCGGTCCCACGACCAGTAGAGCCGGTTGTGGACGCTTTCAAGACCGCGTTGCGCCCAGTTGCTCACCTCGTAGCGACGGAACCGGCGGGTGGTCAGGAAGCGGGCGATGGCCTCCTCCTCTTCGATGGCGGTATCCTCCGGCGCGATAGGCGGCGCGGCGCGGCGGTGCGGCCGGGTATAGCAGTAGGCCGAAAGATGGTCGGGCGCGGCGAGGTCGAACAGCCACGCGAGTTCCGCCGCGAGGTCGCGCGGCCGCTTCCCGAAGCCGTAGATGATATCGTACGAGAGATCGCCGAACTTTTCACGGGCGGGCGGCAGTATCTTTTTCAGCGTCGCCCGCGTCGCGCGGCGCCCCATCGCGGCGAGCACCGCGTCGTCGGCCGCCTGTACGCCGAGCGAGAGCCGGTTGACGCCGGTGGCGGCGAACAGGTCGAGCGACCGCGCCGAGAGATCGGCCGGATTCGCCTCGACGGTGAATTCCAGCGCCGCAGGCTCTATCCCGGCGTTCCGCAGGGCGGCGCCGAGCGCGGTGAAGAAGGAGGGCGGCATCGTCGAGGGGGAACCGCCGCCGAGGTAGAGCGACACGAGATCGCCGGCGCGCATCCTCGCCAGTTCGAGCGACAGGTGCGTTACGACGCGGTCGCCGTAGGCCGCTTTGAGCGAGTCATCTTCCGGCACCGTCGAGAAGAAATCGCAGTAGGCGCACCGCGACACGCAAAAGGGAACATGTATGTATATGCCGGTGGCGACTCGCGCTGCCCTCATTTCATCCCCTCGAACGGGCAGATGCCTTCCTTCTCACAGCAACACTTCATGTCGCGCAGGATGAGGGGGGAGTTCACGTGTTTCTGGTAGAGATACCAGTGGTCTTCAAATTCCGAGTGACCGTAGGGGAAGTCAACCCATTCCCCGTATTGGGGGTCATTCTCCATCTTTTTCATGCAGTAGCGTTTCTTCGTGTCGATGCGGTAGAAACAGGCAAGGCCTCCCCCTTCCGTTCCATTGAAATCTTCTATCTCAAGGTACAGGATAGTGTTATTCTTCACTTGCTGCACGACCAGTGAATAGGCCACGCCTTTGGTCGCATCGGAAAAATCGGTGATGACATCTTCGTAAACCCACTTCCCCGCTCCTTCCGTCATGTCAACACGAGTGATCGCTTGATTGAAGTCGCGGGAATAATAGAAAATACCCGGATGGTCACGGTCGAATTGCATGTTGCGCACCTGTTCCGTGTCTCGATTCACCACGATACAATCGCTCAGTGACTTCGGACTCTTGTTCAGATCACAAACATATCCTTTGATATTGTTGTCGTAGAAAGCAAGCAGATCGCCGTGAAGATCGGGATAGTAGGCAACTCCCGTTCCCAGCGCCGTCCACTTCCATTCGCCTACCTTGGCGTAGTACATGGTCGAGACACCATTCTTCGCAAAATTGATGTTCGCGAAGGCCCACTTCTCGTTGAGCGCAGGAGAGTAGAGTATGGAATAGATCGGCTTGTCGAAAACCACCCGGTAGGTGCCGTCCGTGCTAAAATAACCAACATACATATGGGTTGTCGCATGATCGAGGCTTCGACTATCCCGCAAATAAACTATGGCGTTGTTTTTCTGATAAGTAAAGCCATAATCTCCGGGACTTATCGCGGTATATTTTTGAGATGCGGTGTCATAGAGGAAGAATTTCCTTTTTGTGATATACTGCGTTATATCTATGTCCACCTTATACATCACGAACCCCACCTTCCCTTCGCTCAAATTCCAATGCTTGATCTGACCGCGGGTGGAGTCGGTGTCCCAGCCGTAGTTGGCAAGCATAAGGTCGCATTCATGCATGGCAATCGTAGTGTATTGGGTTTCAACTTCCTCTTTCGTCATCGGTTTCAGATTACCCATCTCGCACGGATACGGGTAGCAATCTGCCTCGGGATGATCGGTGGTCAGTTTGAGATTCGCCTCTTTCCAAAGATTCTGTGCGCATTGCGGATCCTTTGCGGTCGGCGTGTCGCATCCGCGGCAGAAATGGATGGAGCCGTCCTCCCGGTAGTATGGGAACTTTGCCTCGATAAGCGGCGGACAGTCGATATTATCGGTATCGGTGACTAATTCGTCGGTTGCGACCACATCCTCATCGGCGATCATTACCGCATCGTCAACGACGACAGCATCATCGACCGTCGGCGTGTCGCCGTCGGGTGTCACCGTGTCGGCATCATTCTTGACGGTATGTGAGGAGCAGGCGAGGAGAAGCAAAACCGCGACAATTAAGAAACATCGTAAATGCAAGAAGGCGCTCCCGGCAACTCGGTGATCAAGCCGCCTTAGAATATATGAGCTCTCCGGTCCGCACGACCTCTTCGAGAAAACCGCTCCGGTCGTTACCCTCTTCAAGCAGAACCGGCTCTATATTGACATCTATCGAGTTGCGCAGAAGGTAGAGTTGTGATTCCAGCGCAAGAAAATCGCCGTCGATACGCTCGAAGATGACCGCCACATCGATATCGCTATCGGTATGCGGCGAGCCTTTGGCGCAAGAACCGAACAGAATGATCCTGCTCGGATGATAGCGAAGAGCGACCGCTTGCGCGAACCGCCTTACTTTTTCGACGACTTTTCTTTTATCCATGCCAACAACTCCTCGGTTCCCCGCACTAACTCGTGGCACCGCGTCTCGGTAAGCGACTTCAGTAACTTTTCTTTGTAGGTCGGGTAACGCGCCTCGATATTCAGCGGTTCAAGCGTAGCCACGAATTCCTTATGAGTGTTGCTCAAGGTGTCGTATATCCCCGCCTCCATGGCGATCTTGGCAAGATTGTGCGAATAGGGCGGAGTGGCCTGTTTCTCGGCGGCATAGGAGCCCTTGAGCGCCTTCTCGATGGTCTGATGGCACATGAAGCCGACATATAAATAACGCTTTGTCTTCAACATGGCCCGTGCCGTTTCTAGATCGTATTCGGCGATCTCGAACCAATAGGCTGTTTTCTCTGCCTGTTCCACCGACACCTCCGGTAAACGGGTTCATACTATAGGAAACGGGAAGTTTTGTCAATGGATAAGTATTTCCCCTCGCGTGTCTAATATACATTAAATAAAAGAGCGGTTCGCTTGACTTTCTCCCCCCCGTCTTTATATAGGTAGGGCATTTTCACGGTGATAAGAATGCAACCTGTTGAAAAGACGGAAAACAGCCGACTCAGTCCCCGCGAGGAGGATATCCTGCGCTCCATCGTCAATCTCTACGCCGAACGGGGCGAGGCGATCGGGTCGCAACTGCTGAGCGACCGGGTCGGCGACCTGTCGTCGGCCACCGTCCGCAACATATTTGCCCGCATTGAGGAACGGGGACTCATCCGCAAGGCGCACTGTTCGGCGGGCCGCATCCCGACCGACGCGGGGCTCCGGTATTTCGTCGATCACATCCTCAAGGTGCGTCGCATCGCGGAGGGCGACCGGCGGCTCATAGACGAGCGGACCGAGCCGGTGCGGGGCGATGTGCCGTCGCTGCTGGCCGCCATCCCCGACGCACTGTCGGAGGTGTCGCGCTACACCGGGTTCGTGCTCTCGAAGCGGACCCGTCCCGCCGCCATCCGCCACATCGATCTCGTCCCGGTCGCGCCGCGCCGGGTGCTCGTCATACTCGTGGACGCCATCGGCGGCATCGCCAACCGGGTGATAGAGTTGCCCGAGGATGTCCCGGCGGCCGAACTGGAGCGCCTGCGCAACTTCATCAACGCGCATCTGGTCGACCGCACGCTTCTTGAGATACGGGGCCATTTCCTCGGTGAACTGCGGTCGCTGCAGGAACGGTATGAGCAGGTGCTCGACCGCATCATCGCCGCGTCCCCCGAATCGGTGCGGACCCATACGAGCGGTGAGACCAACGCGTTCGACTACATCGGGTCGGCCGACCTGCGCCACCTCAAGAGGATCATGGATGATTTCCGGCATACCCGCCTGTACCTCGATCTCTTCAGCCGCATAGCGAGTTCGCGCGATGTCCACATCTTCATCGGCGCCGAATCCGACCTCTTCTGCATACCGGAGTGCGCCGTTATATTGAGCAGTTACGATCTCCAAGGCGGTGATGTCGTCGGCGTGGTCGGGGTCATCGGTCCGCGACGGATGAATTACGGCAAGATGATATCGATCGTCGATTATACCCGTCACCTGTTGACCGCCCGCGGGGCGGACGAGGAGGAGCGATGAGCAAAAAGAGAAAACAGAGTGCGCCGCCGCCCGACGGGAACGGGCCGGTCATCGAACTGGACGAGAAGGCGGCCGCGACGGGGATGTCCCTGCAGGAGATAGCCGACGCGCTCGGCAAACAGATGATGCAGGGTAAAGAGGAGGAAAAAAAGGAGAAAGAGGAGGAAAAGGAGCCGGAAAAAGAACCCGCCGCGCTGGCGCAGAAGGAAGAAGTATCTAAAAAGATAAAGGAGTTGGAATCCGAGGTTGTCCGGCTCGTCGCCGAGAACCGCAACCAGAAAGGGCGGCTCGAGAATGAGTTCCGTACCCGGCTCAAATTCGCGACCGAGGATTTTTTCCGCGACTTCATCATCGTCAAGGACGACATGGAAAAGGCGCTCACCTTCGTGCCTGATACGGGCGACGAGAAGGTCGCCGCCTTCGCCGACGGCATCCGCCACCTGAACGCCAACATCGAGGCGCTGCTCCGCCGGTTCGGCGTCGAGTCGTTCGACGCGATCGGGACGCCGTTCGACCCGCACCTGCATCAGGCGATGCGGATGGTCGATGTCGCCGGGAGACCCGCGCAGGAGGTGGTGGCCCAGCACCTCAAGGGCTACCGTTATTACGAGCGGGTGCTCCGCCCGGCGATGGTCGATGTCGCCTCGGGCAACGCCCCCGCCGAAGAGAAACCGGTCGAAGCACCGCAGGATATACCGACACCGAACAACGATACGGAGGAATCTCATGGGTAAGGTCATCGGCATCGATCTGGGCACGACCAATTCGTGCGTCGCCATTATGGAAGGCGGCGATCCGAAGGTCATCGAGAACAGCGAAGGGGCGCGGACCACCCCGTCGGTCGTCTCCTTCACCGATAAAGGGGAACGGGTCGTCGGCCAGAGCGCGAAGCGGCAGGCGGTCACCAACCCCAAGCGGACGCTCTACTCCATCAAACGGCTCATCGGCCGTCGCTACGAGGACGCCGAGGTCGAGAAGATGAAGAAGGTCGCCCCGTTCGAGATCGTGAAGGCCGACAACGGCGACGCGTGGGTCCGCGTGGAGGGGACCGAGTATTCGCCGCCGCAGATATCGGCGATGACCCTGCAAAAGATGAAGGAGACCGCCGAATCGTACCTCGGTGAAGCGGTCACCGACGCGGTCATCACGGTACCCGCCTACTTCAACGATTCTCAACGGCAGGCGACCAAGGACGCCGGTGCCATCGCGGGACTCAATGTCCTGCGCATCATCAACGAGCCGACCGCCGCGGCGCTCGCCTACGGCATCGACAAGAAAGGCAAGAACATGAAGATAGCCGTCTACGATCTCGGCGACGGCACCTTCGATATCTCGATACTCGAACTGGGCGACGGCGTGTTCGAGGTGCTCGCCACCAACGGCGACACCTTCCTCGGCGGCGACGATTTCGACCAGCGCATCATCGAATGGCTCGTGGACCAGTTCCGCAAGGAGTCGGGCATTGACCTGTCCAAGGACGCCATGGCGCTCCAGCGGCTCAAGGACGCGGCCGAGCGGGCGAAGCACGAACTGTCGAGCGCGATGGAGACGACCATCAACCTGCCCTTCATCACCGCCGACCAGACCGGTCCGAAGCATCTCAACATCACGATGAGCCGCGCGAAACTCGAGAATATCGTCGAGGATCTCGCGAAAGGGACGCTCGGCCCCTGCGAGAAGGTGCTCAAGGACGCCAAGGTCTCGGCCTCCGACATCAACGAGGTCATCCTTGTCGGTGGCATGACCCGTATGCCGATGATACAGCGGCTCGTCAAGGAGTTCTTCAGCCGCGAACCGCACAAGGGGGTCAACCCCGACGAGGTCGTCGCGATCGGCGCGGCGATACAGGGCGGCGTCCTGAAGGGCGATGTGAAGGATGTGCTCCTGCTTGATGTCACCCCGCTCTCGCTCGGCATCGAAACGCTCGGCGGCGTCTTCACGCGGCTCATCCCGCGCAACACCACTATCCCGACCAAGAAGACCGAGGTGTTCTCCACCGCGGTGGATAATCAGCCGGCGGTCACCGTTCGCGTCTTTCAGGGAGAACGCGAGATAGCGGTCGAGAACAAACTGCTCGGCGAGTTTGACCTGCAGGATATCCCCCCGGCGCCCCGCGGCATGCCGAAGATAGAGGTGTCGTTCGACATCGACGCGAACGGCATACTCAATGTCAGCGCCCGCGACATCGGCACCGGCAAGCAGAAGAACATCGTCATCAAGGCGGGCTCCGGCCTGTCGGACGACGAGATCAAACGGATGGTCAGCGAGGCGGAGAAGTTCAAGGCGGAGGACGAGAAGCGCAAGACGCTCGTCGAGGCGCGCAACAACGCCGAACAACTCATCTACTCCACCGAGAAGTCGTTCAAGGAGTACGGCGACAAACTCTCCGACGAGGAGAAACGCGATGTCGAGGAGAAGATAGCCGACCTGCGCGGCGTGCTCGACAAGGACGATCTCGAGGTGATCAAGGGCAAGACGCAGGCGCTCGGCCAGAGCGCCTACAAGATCGCCGAAAAGGTCTACCGCGGCGCCGGCACCGAACAGGGGAAAGACCCCGGCGCCGAACCGTCGGACGACGACAAGGGCGACGACAAAGTGGTCGACGCCGATTACGAACCGAAGAAATAGACGGGGCCGCTGACCCATGGCCGACCTGTACGGCATACTCGGGGTGCGGCGCGACGCCACGCTCGACGAGATAAAAAAGGCCTACCGGCAACTGGCCATCAAATACCATCCCGACCGCAACAAGGGCGACAAGGCGGCCGAGGAGAAGTTCAAGGAGATAAATCAGGCCTACGAAGTGCTCTCCGACGCCGAAAAGCGGAAGATGTACGACCAGTTCGGCGAGGACGGGATAAAGGGGTCGCCCTTCTCGGCCGGCGCCGGGGGCTTTGACTTCAGCGACCTGTTCAGCGGCAACTTCGGCGGCGGCAACGCGGGCGGCGGGCTCGGCGACATATTCGACGAGTTCTTCGGCGGCGGCGCGCGGCGACGCGGTCGGACGGCCGCGCGGCAGGGAAGCGACCTGCTCGTCACCGTGACGCTCTCGTTCGATGAAGCGTATCTCGGGACGCGTCGCGATGTCAAGGTCGCCCGGAGCGGTCGGTGCGCGAAATGCGCCGGGTCCGGTGCCGAACCGGGCGCAAGCCGCAAGACCTGCCCCACCTGTCAGGGGCGCGGTGAGGTGCGTGTGTCGCACGGCTTTTTCCAGATGGCGCAGACCTGCCCGAGTTGTCAGGGGCAGGGGAGCATCATCGAGAAACCATGCAAGGCGTGTCAGGGGACCGGGTATGTTCGCGAGGAACGCGAACTGTCGGTGAGCATCCCTGCCGGCATCGACACCGGACAGAAGATCCGCATGGCGAGCGAGGGGAACGCCGGCGCGAACGGCGGGCCGCGCGGTGATGTCTATCTGAATGTGCAGGTGAAGGACCATCCGCTCTTTCACCGCGACGGCAACGACATCTACCTCGAACTGCCGGTATCCTACGCGCAACTGACACTCGGCGATACGGTCGAGGTCCCGACGATGGAGGGGAAGGTCGATCTCAAGGTGCCGTCCGGTACGCAACCCGATACCAAGATGAGGCTCCGCGAGAAGGGGTTCCCGGCGGTGCAGGGGCGCGGGCGCGGGAACCAGTTCGTCGTCCTCCGCCTCGAGGTGCCCCGCAACATCTCGTCGAAACACCGGAAGATCGTCGAGGAACTGAAAGGATTCGACGGCGAACTTAAGGAGCGGCCGTTCCTCAAGGATTTCGCCGAAAAGGTAAAAAGGACCTTCTCTCTATAATCGTTCTTTTCGTATACTATTATTTGACATCCGATCCTTTTTTCGCTATAGTGCCCCCATCTGGGTGCTGGGGGGCAGGGGCTTTCCAGCAGGTCGATCGGGGATGGTCGGGCCGCTGTCCCCCATATCCAAAGAGGGGTATTGCATGAGGAGTAAGAGTTTAGTGATCGGCGTGTTGTTCTTCTTCCTGCTCTGTGTCGGCTGCACCGAGGAAAAACCGGCGGTCGATGTGAACTCGTTCGCGACCGACTGTCTCAAGAACTGCGCGATGGCCTTCAACGGGTGCATGAAACTCTCCAAGTCGCCCGAGGCGAGTAAGCAGTGCGAGGTCTTCTTCGACAAATGCAAGAACGACTGCTCGGCTAAAGAGAAGCCGGCGCCCGTCGCCGCCCCGGCGCCCGCCGCCGAACCCGCCGCCGCCGCCGCCCCGGCGCCTGCCGCCGCTCCTGCTCCGGCCGCCGCTCCGGCGCCCGCTCCCGCCCCGGCGCCTGCTCCGGAAGCGAAACAGTAGTCGCGACGCGCGACCCGCTTATAAAATTTTGCTTTTTACTCCGGCGACGGGTATAGTCCGCCCGTTCGTTATCCATGCTCGTCTTCGGAGGACCTCATGAGCGTCACCATTGAGAAACTGAGCGACATCGAGATCCAGAAACGGGGCATCCGCCAGTGGCCCGTCTGGGAAAAAGAGATATCGACCTTCCCGTGGTTCTACGACTCGCAGGAACAGTGCCTGTTCCTCGACGGAGAAGTGGTCGTGACCGACAGTGACAGCGGGAAGAAATACCATATCCGGCGCGGTGATTTCGTGACCTTTCCCGCCGAGATGTCCTGTACCTGGGAGGTCAGGCAACCGATAAAGAAACACTACCGTTTCGAGTAGCGCGCGATGGGCAGGGACCGACTCATGATAGCGGCGCTCGACGAGGGCCGCCTCATCATCCCCGATCACCGGTGCTTCTTTCTCGTTCGCCGCGCCGCGGTGCGGACCGGCAAGAACAGTTCGCGCTACATCGATCTCGAACTCACCGACGGCGTATCGACCGTCAACGGCAAGGTATGGGAGGTCACCGACGATATCGAGCGGGCGACCGAGACGGGAAGCATCATCAAGGTGACGAACGGTCGCGTCGCGAAATATCAGAATTCCCTGCAGGTCATCATCGAGGACGCCCTGCCGGTGTCGCCCGAGGAACTTGACGCCCTGCCGGGCATCATACCCGAATCCAAACTGGGGCCGGCGGAACTCATGGCGCGGTGGCGCGCGCTTGCCGACGGGCTCGATGCGGGACGGCGCGCCGTTATCACCGAGTTCGAGGCGTCGGGTAGAGTGTGGGACCTTTTCCGCTCGATACCGGCGGGCAAGAGCATGCACCATAACTATCGCCGTGGACTGTGGGAACATTCGCTGCAGGTGACCGAACTGGCCCGTGACATCGCGGCCCGCTACGAGAAGCGCTACCCGGTGAGCGTCCCGAACATCATCCTTGGTGGCCTGCTCCACGATGTCGGCAAGGTGTTCGAGTTCCAAGTGAACGCCTCGACCTCCATCGTCGAGAAATACAGCGACCGCGGGCGGCTCCTCGGCCATGTCTACATGGGCGCCTCGTTCATCGAGAAGATACTCAAAAAAGCGCTGCCCGACGATGCCGACCTGCAGATGGAACTCCTGCACATCATGCTCTCGCACCACGGCGAGTACGAGTTCGGGTCGCCCAAGAAGCCGAAGACCATGGACGCGCTCATCATCGCGCTCGCCGACAATCTCGACGCGAACCTCGACGCGGTGAACATCGGATTCAACGGCGACATGGAGGATCGGTGGACCAAGCAGATATTCTCGCTCCAGCGCCCGTTCTACCGGACGGCGACGACGGTATCGGAGGATAACGAATAGTCTTTTCTTAAGCAAAAGGAGGCATCACAATGGCTCAGAAGATCAGAGTGGCTATCAACGGGTTCGGTCGCATCGGTCGCATGGTGTTCCGCATCGGGTTCGGCCGCGCCGACATGGAGTTCGTCACGATCAACGACCTCACCGACGCGAAGACGCTCGCCCACCTGCTCAAGTACGATTCGGTCGCGGGTATCTGGCCGCACGAGGTGAAGGCGACCGAGACCGCCATCGTCGTCGACGGGAAGGAGATCCCGGTCACCGCGATAAAGGACGGCGCCCAACTCAACTACAAGGATATCGATGTGGTCGTCGAGTCGACCGGCAAGTACGCCAAAAAGGAAAAGGCCGAGATACTCCGCGCGGCGGGCGCCAAGAAAGTGCTCATCAGCGCGCCGGCGAACGATTCCGACATCACGCTCGTGCTCGGCGTCAACGATAAGGCCTACGACCCGGCGAAACACCATGTCATCTCGAACGCTTCCTGCACCACCAACTGCTATGCGCCGGTCACCTACATCGTCCACAAATACTGGAAGATAAAGAAAGGGTTCATGACCACCATCCACTCCTACACCAACGACCAGCGCATACTCGACCTTGAGCACAAGGACCTGCGCCGCGCCCGCGCCGGCGCCCTGTCGATGATACCCACGACCACCGGCGCCGCCAAGGCGGTCGGGCTCGTCATCCCCGAGCTCAAGGGGAAATTCGACGGCATCTCTATCCGCGTCCCGACGCCCAATGTGTCGCTGGTCGACGCGGTCTACGAACTCGAATCGGAAGCGACCAAGGAAGCGGTCAACGCGAAGTTCCGCGAATATGCGAACGGTCCGCTGAAGGGCATTCTCGCCGTTTCCGACGAGGAACTGGTATCGAAGGACTTCAACGGCAACCCGCACAGCGGCATCGTCGATGCTCCCTACACGCAGGTCATGGGCGGTAACCTGCTCAAGGTCCTCGCGTGGTACGACAACGAATGGGGCTATTCGAACCGCATGATCGATGTCATCACCAAAGTGCTTATGAAGTAAGGTCGTTCTTCCCCGTTCCTTTTTTCACACAAAAAGTGTCTTGGCCCGATTTTCAGGACACCTCTTGCAAAAAACGCTTGACCTGTTAAGATGAAGCGATCGATGATGGGAGAGAACTCGTGACGGCACTCAAAAAACTCATGGTCCCGAAAAAAAAGATCGTTGATCTCTGCAAGAGATGGCAGATCCGGGAATTCTCCTTTTTCGGTTCGATCGTCGGGGATTCCTTCACGGAAGCGAGCGATGTCGATGTGTTGATTCGTTTCGACCGGTCGACGCACCTCGGCCTTTTCGAGATCGAGGCGATACGCGAGGAGTTGGAGGCGCTTTTGGGGCGACCGGTGGACATCGTGGAGATGGACGCGGTGAAAAATCCCTATCGCCGTGCGGCGATACTGGCCTCGCACGAGGTGCTGTATGCCGCATAAGGACCGCGATCTTGCCTATAGCCACATCCCGGAACTCATTTCCCGGATAGAGCCGCTTCTCCCGAAAAAGACGACATGAAACGGTCGGTCATCCGGCTACTGCTTGTTGCCGTGTTCCTTTTTTCCGCCTGCGTCCCCTCTAAGAACACACCGAACGACGACGATCCCTGCGCCGGTCGCTGCGGGATGGTGAACGGGGTTGCCTGTGGGTCCTGTTCGTACGGTCTTATCTGCAACACGGAGAATTATTGTGTCGAGATGGCGTATGACGACATTCCTGTGGAGGAATGGCCCGACATCGACCAATTCTCATGTGCCGATATGAAATACTATGCCAATGTCAAAGCGGCCGGATTTCCTCTCAAGGACACGAAGGGAAAGATAACCTTCTGCCGCCCCGGTTGCGATACCCCGACCGAGAATGACCCGCAATGCGTAAAAAATCTCTGGACATGGATCAACTGGAAACGGTACCAGGAATATACCACAGGGGCCGACACCCTGCGCGAATGTTATCCATGGCCTTGTGAATTGCCCGACATGAAGGCCCGCACCAACCTCCACGAATGTGACAGGAATCTTGCGAGTCAAGAATATATAGCCGATATAGGGGCTCTATACGATCTCAAAATATACAAAAGCACCGTAGGCATTCTAATGACCAATCCCCATGCAAGCAAGGCGATGGCCTACGATGTGACAAAGGATGCCTATACCAGTATCGCGCACAGCGGTCACGGTGTCGGTTACCATTATGACCGGTTCGTCTTCTACACAACATATGAAGATTATGTGAATTCCGATACCGGCTACGGGAACACCTACATCGTTACAGCCAAGAGAAACGGGGCCGATTACAAATACGAAGTGATCTATGACGATGCTGAACATATGTCGCAGTTCAATCGCCCTCCTTTTGTGGGGGAGAAATGGGTTCTGTTGAATGTTGATCATACGGGACAGGGCAAGATAGAAGTCCTTTATGCCAAGGTGGATGAATGGAAATGGCATCCCCTGAAACTGGGGCAGGCATATGAAGGAAACATCGTCGACAACCGCCTGACCTTCATAACCGATCAGCGCCAGATCTTCGTCTGCGACCTTGACAAACTACCGTTCGACCCGGCCACCGAATGCCTGCGCATAGACCGCGCTGGAGAGACGGCCTATCAACCGCGATTGAACGAGGAGAATAAACCCCAGTTGGTCTACTTCAACGCCGCAGGCGACAACAACATGACCTATGTGGATCTGTCGGGAGAAAAACCGGCGTATTCCTCGTTGCCGGTCACTATATCCGAACCTCAAAGTACAGGAGCCTATCCTCATCAATTTAAAGGGGACTTAATTCTATACGATGAAGCCTATATGCCGCTTGACAATTCGCGATTGGACTACAAAGCTTGCTTCTACCGCGTTGACACGAAAAAGAATTATTGTCCGATGAAGTATACGGACCCATTCTTGAATCGCTATGATATGGGGTTCAATTCTTTTGACGGTAACTATCAACTTTGGAAAACGCCTGCCGGGACAATAGCTGTCGTAAGAGATATCGCTTGTTATTGTGAGAAAGAAGGCGTCTGCCCGTTTGAGGAGTAGCGTCCCCCCTAAAAATTGACTCTTTTTCCCCGCCGCGCTATAGTCGCGCGACCACCGAACGCCGTGTCAGGAGGAACACCATGGCCATCAAGTCTATCAGGGACCTCGCGATCCGCGAGAAACGGGTATTCATCCGCACCGATTTCAATGTGCCGATGGACAAACAGGGGAACATCACCGACACCACCCGCATCGAGGCGGCCATCCCGACGATCCGTTACGCCGTCGAGCATAACGCGCGGGTCATCGTCGCGTCGCACTTCGGCCGTCCCGACGGCCAGCGCAAGCCGGAATACACCATGGAACCGGTCGCGGCGAAACTCGCCGAACTGATGGGGATCGAGGTGACCTTCTTCGAGGACTGCATCGGCATGGGCCCCCAGCAGATGGTCCGCGAGATAAAGCCGGGACAGGTGCTCGTGCTCGAGAACCTCCGTTTCTACCCCGGCGAGGGCGACAATGACGGCGCCTTCGCGAAGGATCTCGCGAAACTGTGCGATGTCTACATCAACGACGCCTTCGGGGTGTCGCATCGCAAGAACGCGTCGGTCCACGCCCTGCCGCTCCTCATGGAGACCAAGGGGATGGGCTTCCTGATGGAGAAAGAGATAACGGAACTCGGGAAACTGGTCAACTTCAAGCACGGCGACGGTTTCGCGGCGATACTCGGCGGCGCGAAGGTGAGCGACAAGATCGGCATCATCCGGTCGCTCCTCGATTCGGCCGACGCGCTCCTCATCGGCGGCGCGATGGCCTGCACCTTCCTCGCGGCGAAAGGCATCACGCTCGGGAGATCGCTTGTGGAGAAGGACAAGGTAACGGTCGCGGCCGAGATACTCAAAGGGGCCGAGGCGCGCAAGGTCCGGTTGCTCCTGCCCGAGGACCATGTCGCCGCCCTCTCCATGGACGACACCGAGACGCAGGTGTTCGGCAACAACGATTTCCCGGCCGAGATGATAAGGTTCGACATCGGGCCCAAGACGGTGAAGAGATACGCCGCCGAGGTGGCGAAGGCGAGAACGATATTCTGGAACGGCCCGATGGGGGTGTTCGAGAAGGCGCCGTTCGCAAAGGGGAGCGTGGCGCTCGCCGAGGCGGTCGGCAACTCGAAGGCCCATACCGTCACCGGCGGCGGCGATTCGGTCTCGATGATGAACAAGGCGGGCATCGCGTCGAAGATCGGCCACATATCGACCGGCGGCGGCGCGAGTTTGGAGTTCATTCAGGACAAGACCCTGCCCGGCGTGGAGGCGCTCAAGGAATAACCCCATGAAACAGACCAAGTACATCTTCTTCACCGGCGGAGTCATCAGTTCGCTCGGGAAGGGGATCGCCTCGACCACCGTCGGCGCGCTCCTCGAGGCGCGCGGCATCACGGTGAACCTGCTCAAGTTCGACCCGTACATCAATGTCGATCCCGGCACCATGAGTCCGTTTCAGCATGGCGAGGTGTATGTCACCGACGACGGGGCGGAGACCGATCTCGATCTGGGCCATTACGAGCGATTCAGCTCGGCCACCATGAGCCAGGCCAACAACGTCACCACCGGCTCGATCTACTCCTCCGTGATCAGCAAGGAGCGCCGCGGAGACTATCTGGGCGCAACCGTGCAGATCATTCCCCACATCA
>JAKQHE010000060.1 GCA_029573155.1 bacterium | reverse complement strand
ACGCCCGATCCGGCCGTGTTCTCCGAGGACGCCATACCGGCATGGACCTCTTCGGATGCGACCATGGATGTCAGGGGCGGGGTTGAGCCGTTCCTCTACCATGTGGTCAGAGGCACCCAGTACGAATGGCGCACCAACACCAACAGCCCGTGGGTCTCGTTCAACACCGAGATCACCGTGATAAAGAAAAATAGCCCGCCCTATACCTGCAACAGCGGGACCGTCGACGGCACGATAGTCGCCTATAACGACGATGACAGTACCGCGACCGACGGTCGGTCGATAGCCCGTTGGACCGCCGACTTCACCGGTATCGTCGCGGTCTTGGTGACGGAGCGATACTGCGCCGAACATGATGTGGCCGACACGGGAGTGTTCCTTGAGTGGAGAACGCTGCCGATCGTTGCGACCCCCTGCGCCTTGTGTACCGACCCCGATCCGGCGGTAGAGGTCGGCTCGGTCACCACGAGCGATGTGTTCCAATCGGTCGCGACCAACCTCAAAGCCGGCGATTTCGTCACCTTTCCCGTTACGCCGACCCAGTACTATCAATGGACCACCTGCGGCAGTCCCGACCCGACCTACGGCACGACCCTGACGCTGTTCTTCAAAAACGACGCGCCGATCGTCGACGACACCTATACCTGCACCATTACCGCCCCGGCGACCATCGGCGCGCTGGGGGGCACGCCGGTCGCTTTCAATAACGACGGCGCCTACGAGCCGCCCGATCTCTCGTGCGCCAACGGTCTGTCGACCATGGGGTGGTGGGTGAATCCCGCCCTGACCGATAAAAACCCCCATATCGTGGCGGTGTTGGTCAACGAATCGGTCTGCCGCGTGCACGACGACACCTATCCGCCTTCGGGCGTGACGCTCAGTTGGCGCACCATAGACCCGCCCGAACAGTGCGACAACTGTTCCCGGCAATACCCGGTGTCCATACAGAAAAACCCGGCGACCAAACCCGATTGGAGTCCGGTGACCAACCTTATGAGAGGCGGCGACTACGCCTTCTTCGAGGTCGAAGAGAGTTATGTGTACGAATGGAGCACCTGCGAAACGAACCTGTCGGGAGAATATTTTGATACTCAGTTGACCCTGCGGCGCGATACCTGCAATGGAGCACTACTGTCCTACAACAACGATAACGCCATCGAAGGCACCTACTGCGACGGCAATCCCCAACGATCGAAATTCTCGACCGTCCAATGGTATGCCCCCTTTACCGGCACCGTCGCCATACTTCTCAGCGAGAAATACTGCCAGAACAACTATGCCCCCGCGACCACGCTCAAATGGCGCCGTTACAGCGCCTCCGCCGACTGCGTCACCTGCATAGAGGACGATCCCGCCACGACGCTGGTCGTGGAAGGATACGCCGGCTCGTATACGGCGCCCGTGAATATCGGCGATGTCAACCTGATCAGCAATATCTCCGACGGCTACTTCGCGCGCATCACCAACATCGTGGCGAACGCCACCTATGAATTCACCACCTGCGGCACCGGCGGCGCCGCCACCATCGATACGCAACTCACCCTGCGTGGCGCGGCGGCATTGACCGATCCGAACTGCTCTTCGCCGCTTCTTGCCTACAACGACAACGGGGACGCGGAGGTCCTGCCGGTCGTCGCCGACAAGGACGCTTTCACCTTTACCTCCTCGGTCCCCCACTGGCTTCAGAACGGTACGAAGGTCCGTTTCAGCGCGTCCGCGCTCCCCGTGGGCATCGCGAAGGATACCGATTACTACATCATCGAGCGGAGCAATACGACCTTCAAAGTGGCCGCCACATCGACAAGCAGTACCCCGGTCGCCTTCTCGACGGCGGGGACCGATGTTCTGGCGCATGTCATCTGCGGCCAGAGATCGCGCCTTATCTGGACCGCCCCCGCCGATCTCAACGGCAAAACGGTCAGCATATCCATGCATGACTTCCCCTGTGTCCAGTCGGGCTTGAAGAACGCGCCGGTCCGCGTTAAAAAACTGAAAGGTCTCCGCTTCACCGATAATCTCGACCCCGCGGGCACCGGCGACACGGTCATCAACGACAATACCACCGGGTTGTTCTGGTGGGTGCCCCCCGCGCCGTTGGTGTTGGATTGGCAGGGAGCGCTCGACCACTGCGCCACTACCCTCAACAGCGGAAGCGGCTATGCCGGCTATAAGACCTGGCGGCTTCCCACCATCAACGATCTGGTATCCATCATCGATTTCAATCTTCAGGATCCCGCCACGAGCATGCCGCGGATCACCTCCCTTGCCGAGGAGAAACAGCACTGGGCGTGGTCTTCCACCACCTACATCTTCGGCGACCCGGGCGATAGTTCCGGCGCCAGTTACCATTTCGCGTGGACCGCCAATCTGCAGGACGGCCGCACCTATGCCGAAGTGAAAGAGCCCTACGCGTATGAAGAGACCACGGACGATGCCTTGGTCCCCGACGACGATCAGATCGTCGCCCCCGCCAAGACCCCGGTGACCCTCTGTGTGCGTGATACCTCGGTCATCGGCGTCCACAGGAATTTCGTCGCCGGCGGCACCTCTGCCGACCCCTATGTGGTCGGAGAACAGGCGCCGGTCACCGGCTGGGCCTGCGATAAATCCTACTACAGCGACCGCGCCAATCTGGGCACCCCGCTTCCCCACCTGTACGGCTATGTCGAGGTGTGGACCTCTCCGTATACCGATCCCCTGCCTCCCTTCAAACACTACCCTTCCCAGAAGATATGGACCTCGCCGGACGACTTCCTCATAAACCGCACCTCGACCAACGCGGAGGCCGCCAATAACTGCGGTCTGGCGCCTACCGGTACCGGGTACAATTTCTCGTATGACCTGACCGCCCATGTGGAGGGGCCGACCGGCATCTATCGCCGGGTGCAGGACGAACTGGTCCTCAACGGTCGCCGCCCGGTCTGGCCCCTGCTCGTCTACGCCTACGCCGTGCCGCTCGACGGGAACGGCGTTCCTCAGCGTATGGGAGAAGCCCCGGGCGTCAAACTCTGGCTATCGCCGCAAGGCGTCTATTTCTTCGGTGACAAACTGCTCTGCGGTGACGGATACAAACAGATCGGCGAGGATTGCGACGACGCGAATTCGAGTAACGAGGATGGATGCGTGACATTGCCGAACGATCCTTACACCGGCGTCTGCACAAACGCATCCTGCGGCGACGGCTATATCGGAACTTACGGGCCGGTGGTCGAGGTGTGCGACAAGCCGACCTGCGCGTACCCGTCGAGTTCGTACCAAGCACAGTGCCCCGGGGCTTCCGATGTGGAATGCGCCGCGGATTGCCAGTCCTTGAGCGATTGCGATTGGCACTGTTGCAACGATCAGGAAAAGAACGGGTGCCAGACCTCTTGT
>JAKQHE010000046.1 GCA_029573155.1 bacterium | reverse complement strand
CCGTGAAACTGTCGGCCGCCGATCTGCACGCCGGGATGTTCGCCGGCGCCGCCGTCGTTCATATCGAGGGATATCTCGTGCAGGACCACGCGCTCCTCGAACAGGCGCTGTCGATCGCCCGGCAAAGCGGCGCACGCGTCTCGCTCGATCTCGCGAGCCACAATGTCGTTTCCGAGAATATCGAGTTCCTCCGTTCGCTCGCCGCGCGACGGCTCATAGACATCCTCTTCGCCAACGAGGAGGAGGCGCAGGCCTTCGCCGGTCGTCCGCCGGAAGAGGCGCTCCCTATGATGGCCTCGACCTGCCCCACCGTCATCGTCAAACTCGGCAAGGAGGGCTCCCTCGTCTCCCGCAACGGCATCACGACAAGGATCGCGGCGGTGCCGGCCCCCTGCCTCGACACGACCGGCGCGGGCGATCTGTATGCCGCCGGCTTCCTCTACGGACTCCTGCGCGAGCTCCCGTCGGATAGGTGCGGCGCGATCGGTTCTCTCCTCGCCTCGCGGGTCATCTGCCGCGTCGGCGCCAAGATGGACGACCGCGAGTGGGGGGATATACGGAGATCCCTCGGGATATGACACGCATACTCGTGCTCGATGTCTCGGCCTACCTGTTCCGTGCCTACCATGCCCTGCCACCGATGCATGCCCCCGACGGGAGCCCGGTCAACGCCATATACGGCTGCGCCGCCATGTTCCTGCGCGTCGCCAAACGGTTCGGGACCTTCCGGGCGGTGGCGGCGCTCGATTGCGGTCGCGACACGGTGCGCCGCGAACGCTACCCCGATTATAAGGCGAATCGCAAGGAACTCGACGAGGAACTGCGCGTCCAGTTCGCTCATGTCCCAGAGATGCTGGAAGCGCTCGGACTCACCGCGATGGCGGTGCCGGGCTACGAGGCCGACGATGTCATCGCAGCGATACGCAAGGCTCACCCCGGCGACGAGGTGATCGTCGTCAGTTCCGACAAGGACCTGATGCAACTCATCGACGAGAGGACCTTTCTCTACGACGGGGTGAAAGAGCGGATCGTCGACGCGATCGCGGTGGCCGAGAAATTCGGGGTGCCGCCCTCGAAACTGCGCGACCTTCTCGCGATGAGCGGTGACTCCTCCGACAACATCCCCGGCCTCCCCGGGGTCGGTCCCAAAACGGCGGCGAAATTGCTTTCCGAATACGCCGACATCGAAGACATCTATGCCCACCTCGATGCGCTTTCACCGAAACTACGGGACAAGTTCGTGAACTTCCGCGACCAGTTGATGCTGTCGCGCGAATTGGTCTCGCTCATTCCCGACATCGCTCTGCCGCCACTCCCCGCCGAGCCGTGGATCGGGCCCGACCCCGACCGGTTCCGGGCCTTCATAGAACGATTCGGCTTCCGTTCACTGGCCCGCCATCTCGAGGTAACGAGGACCCCCGCACAGCCGATATCGTCGACCGGAACGGTGCCGACCGATGACGGCGACAATATGCCTGAGGGCTACCTGTTCGCCGACGACGGCGTTATCTATCTAGCGATGGACGGCGTCATTCAGGAAACGAGCGCCGGAGAGTTACCGGTCGACCGCCACTGGTTCGGCTTCGATCTCAAAGCCTTTATTCCTGCAGGGATCGAGGACCGGCACCGCCTGACCGATCTGCAACTTGCCTACTTCATCCTCGACAGCGGCAGGCACGGGTACGACATCGGGGAGGTCATCGACTACCTGGGAACGGCGCCTATCGAGGGTGAAGGTCCCTTTCTCACCCTTGCCCGCCACAAGGCGATCCGCGACGCCGTCATGCCGCAGATACAGGGTGACGAACGGCGACGTGAACTCCTATACGGCATAGAGATGCCCCACCTTGCGGCGGTGCGAGACATGGAGCGCCACGGGATCGCGGTCGACCGCGAGCGACTTGTGGCGATGCGCGATGAGTACACGGCGAAACTCGCGGACATAGAACGGCAGGCCCACGAATGGGCGGGCACGCCGGTCAATCTGAACTCACCTAAACAGTTGGCCGAACTCCTGTTCGTGAAACTCGGGCTCCCGGCGGGACGCAAGACCAAAAGCGGCCGGTCGACCGACAGCGATGTGCTGGAGGCGCTGGCCCCCTATCACCCCCTGCCGGGGCTCATACTCGAACACCGGCAGTTCCAGAAGCTGCTCTCGACCTACCTTGAGCCAATCGCGCAGAAGGTCTCGCCCGACGGACGACTCCGTTCGACCTTCATCCTCACCCATGCCGCGACCGGTCGACTCGCCAGCCGCGATCCGAACCTCCAGAACATCCCGGTCCGCACCGAGGAAGGACGGCGCATCCGGTCGCTTTTCCCCGCCGCACCCGGCCATCGCCTGATATCGCTTGACTACAGCCAGATAGAACTCCGCATCCTCGCCGCACTTTCGCAGGATGAAGAATTGCTCGGCGCCTTCCGGAACGGCGAGGACATACACCGCAAAACGGCCTCCGCGATCTTCGGCGTATTCCCCGAACTCGTGGACGACGCGATGCGCCGCCACGCCAAGGCGGTCAACTTCGGCATCATCTACGGCATGCAGGCGTTCAAACTGTCGCAGGACACCGGCGTGGAGATAAAATTCGCTCAGGAATACATCGATCAGTACTTCCGCTTCTACACCGGCGTGAAGCGGTTCATCGACGCCACCCTCGCACAGGCCCGTTCTGACGGCTGGGTGGAGACCCTGCACGGACGGCGACGCTCGGTCCCCGAACTCCTGAGCGACAACCGGATAACGGCGCGAGCAGGCGAACGAATGGCATTCAACACCGTCATTCAGGGCACGGCGGCCGAGATCATGAAGCGAGGCGTCGTGCAGGCCCGGGCCGCTCTCGCCGCCGCCGGGATACCGGCAAAACTATTGCTCGCCATCCATGATGAGATAATCCTCGAATCGCCCGCCGATCACGCCGACCGCGCCGCGCAGGTCGCCGCCGACGCACTCCGCAGTGCCGGCAAAGGACTTCCGGTCCCGCTTGAGGTCGCGATATCTTCGGCTGAACGATGGGATCTGCTCGACTGAACGACGGCTACTTATTGGCGAAGAAAAGATTCTTGATGTTGTATTTCGCGCCATTGGTCTTGAGTTTTTGCAGGGCGCGCATCTCAACCTGACGTATCCTCTCTCGGGTCAGGTTCATGATGGCACCGACCTCCTCGAGGGTGACACCGCCCTTGTCGGCGACATCGAGCGAACAGGTCTCACGCAGTTCCCAGACCTCTTTACCGGGAAAATTGAACTTGATCGACTTCGTATCGGGATTGACATCGAGATAGAGGTGGTACTTGCAAGAGACGAACAGGCATGGACGCTTCATCTTGAGGCATTCGGTGCGTTGTTTGGGTTTCTGATAGTTCGTGAGGTCGATGAGTTCCCTAACGATAGGGTCCTTTTCCAGTTCGTTACGCTGGTCGGTGACCACCTCAGTGTAGGGCTTCTCCTTCTTTTTCGTTCTCCTGACATTGGTCAGCATTAAAAAGCCTCCTTTTTTGGGTCCGGAAGAGTTGTGAGTCCCGGAAACTTTTCACATCCTAACGCACCACGGGCCGCTGTCAACAAGAAATTTATAACCAACCTTATTTATTAGACATATTTTTTGTTTTCCAAAAAACAGATTTCAAATACCTTCTCACCGTCCCCTCCGTTAGAAAGATGGAAAGTAGAAAAAAATGTATCGTAATGTTGATTTTACCGTCACTCATCGCTACCATGAGACCGTTGCAGAGTTCCACAGTTTAAATGGAGGGAAACATGAGATTCAGCGGTATGGTTGCGATGCTGGTATTGGGCGGTGCGATGACGCTCGTCATAAGTTGCGCGTCCCAGCAGGCCGAATCGGGCGACCAGTCGGTGGCCGAAAAGGAGATCGCCCTGTACACCGAGGGGGTGAAGGACAAGGATGTTGCTCTCTTGGTGAAGCTGTTCGACCTCAAGGAGAAGTATCCCGAAGAGATAGATGAAGCGGTCAAGGCTCGCTTCAATGCGCTCTACACGAACCTGCCGAAGAACTCGCTCGACTCCTTCAAGGAATCGCCGAACCAGACCCTGCGTGTCGCCGCGGGCCAATCGCGGTTGCACCTCAAGAACAACTACACGAGCGGCAACACCCTTATCTTCATCCGCGAAGGAGGGAAACTCATCATCAACGAAGTGCTGCCATTCAACACCGAGCGGCAGATAGATCTCAAGCCGGACACCTATGAATTCATCGTCGTCATCGACCGCAAATTCAACAACAACAAATACCTCTACACCACCACGCTCAACATGACCGACGGCACGATCTATGTCGGCGAATTCAATATCGCGTCGGAACTGAACCCCAGCGGCGACTGCCCCGCAGGCCGCGTACGCGACGACGACACCTGCATGAAGGTAGAGTTCCGCGCGTTCGACAACTGCGCCCCCGGCACCCATTTGGTCGATTACCTTTGCTGCGACGAGGGATATAATTTTATCATGGACGGCAAATGTTCCCGCTACACCGACAAGGTCGACACGGTCATGTGTCCTGCCGGTTACGAGGAGGGCGGATCCGGCCGGTGCTGTCCCAAAGGGATGAAGTTCATCGACGGTCGCTGTCAGAACCCCCCTCCGGGCTGGGTGCCGCCCGATCAGCCGCAGGCCGCCCCCGCCGAAGAGAAAGCGGCGGAGTGACCCCGGCCTCTCCTCTTTTGCGCCAAAAAAGAACTTCACAGAACACTTCTTTGATGCTATGATCGCGTCATGGTCGATCGAGATCGCAGGCACATCAAAAAAAGACCGCAGGGCCTGACCGCGCCGGGCATCTTGTTCTTTCTTGTCGTTTCCGTGCTCCTGCATGCGACGCTCTTCCTCATCCGGTTCGACCTCGGCGGAGCAGGCGGTGATCCGCTCATGCCCGTACAACTGCTCGATGACGTCTCTCTTGCCGCCACGACCGAGAAGGAACGGCCGGATCCAGCCACCGCTCCGCCCGCCCCCTCGGAACAGGAAAAGATCGATCCCCCCGCCGGCCAGATCGTCGACATCGCACGCCCCGAGAATGAGAAACGCCCTGAAGAGTCACGGTTCCTGGCGAAATACGACAGCACGGTACCGCGCGAGAAACGAAGCGTCTTCGACAAGGACATACCGATACGCGGCAAAAAACTCCAGCGGATGGCGCTCCCCCCCACCGCGAAGGTGACGCCGCAACGCGACGAACTGGTGACGCCGGGCAACGCCCCTGAGCACCGCGAGAAGAAAGAGGAGCTCGTACGAAAAGGCGACATCGCCGGATTTGACGGTACGGAGGGAGAACTGTCGAAAGGGGCCGAAAAGGAGACGCCGGGCCGGATCGACGGCGACGCACCGGTCGACCGAAAGGGACAAGAAGCGGCAGAACTATCGGTACCACTTCGTTACCTGCCCTACTTCCTTGGCGACCAGACGATGCTCACCTCTCCCTCGAACGACTACCTGAAGGACATCCCCGAAGAGGACGAGACGGCGCTCAACGCACGACGTTTCCTCTACGCCGATTACTACAATCGCATAAAAAAGGCTGTGAGTTACTACTGGACGCCGGGCAAGGTGCTTATGGTGCACGATCCCGGCGGGAACATATTCGGCGCGCAGGATCGCTACACCAAAATAGAGGCGGTGCTCGACGAACGGGGCCGGATCGTGGACATACAGGTGACCCGTCCGTCAGGCGCCGATGTGCTCGACCGTGAGGCGGTCGATGCCTTTAAGGCAGCTGCGCCCTTTCCCAACCCGCCGGCCCCGCTCCTGCGTAACGGACGACTCGCCATCCAGTTCGGTTTTTATGTCAGCATAGACCGGTGATCGCATGAGTACGCCCCCCGTCATCGTCATCATCCCGTCGCGTCTGCTCGATACCCAGCGCCCGATACTCGGCGCATCCTTCACCGAACGGGCCGCCGTCACGATCGCCCGATACTACGGGGTCGCGACGGTCTACGCTCCGCATCTCCCCTCTCCCTCCCGATTTCGCGGCATCGCGATCGAGCCCTCTCTCCCCGCGGTAACTGATACGCTCATCCTCGCCGACCCGCTCCTTCTCTTCGACGGACCGTTCCTTCGCAACCTGACGGTCAACTTCGACCCGCCGGTCGTCGCCTGCGACCCTGCGACGCTCGAACCTATCGGCTTCGCCCGGCTCCGCGCCGCCGACCTGAGCGACGATTTCTTCGACGATCCGTGGCCGCGTCTGCGCGAATTCGTCGACCGGCGGCAGGACACCCGCGTGGCGGTCATAGCGGCCCGCTACTTCGCCGTGCGTGCTGTCGCCGATCTCGCGGCGGCCGAACAATACCTGCTCCGGTCGCTCGTCCACAAGGGCGATGACATCGTCGAACGGAACCTTACCCGCCCGATAAGCCGTTTTCTGACCTCGTGGACCGCCAATTACCGCGTGAGCCCGAACCTCTGGACGCTCCTCGCGATGCTTCTCGGCATCACCGCTGCGTTGCTCCCCCTCCTTAACGGGTCACTCGAAGGTATAGTTCCCCCGTTCCTGCTCTGCGCCGCCGCGATCGTCTCGGCGGTCGACGGCGAGACGGCGCGGCTCACCTTCCGCACCTCGCGGCAGGGCGGCATACTGAACTATTATTCGAGCCGTCTTGTAGTGTGGGCTTATTTCCTCACCATCACCCTCCTCTCCCGCGACATACCGTGGGCCTATTTCCCCGGCATCGTCTTCTCTTTTCTTTACCCCCTGCTCGTCATCCGTTACGACCGCTATCGCCACCGCGCCGAGGCTCCAGGCGGGCCGGTGCGGCGCATCGAACGATCGATCCGCAGACATTTCAGCATCCACACCGTCGCGCTCATAGTCCTTTTCTGCGCGATAGCCGGGGTACTTCCTCTCGCGGCGCGTGCGGCACTTCCGCTCGCCGCGACCGGCGCCATGCTCGCCATGTATGAGGCGATCGCGGGAAAACTGGAACGGAGGAAACGCCCGTGAAAAGCGTCGTGCTCTTCAGCGGCGGACTCGACTCGACCACCGCGCTCGCCATAGCCATCGCCCGAGGCGACGAAGTGCACCCGCTGACGATAAGTTACGGCCAGCGACACCGGGTCGAGATCGAGAAGGCGCGCCGCACGCTCGACCGTTACCGCCTCGCCGACCGCGCCCGCGAGATATCGTTCGATCTCTCCTTCCTTCACTCCTCCGCGCTGACCGACCGCTCGCTCGCGGTGCCGCGCCATACCGACGACGCGGACGCGATACCTATCACCTATGTGCCGGCCCGCAATCTCATCTTTCTTTCCCTCGCGGCGGCCTACGCCGAGGATATCGGTGCGGAACGCATCATCATCGGGGTCAACGCGGTCGATTTCTCCGGGTACCCCGACTGTCGCCCCGCCTTCATCGAAGCGTTCGAACGGGCGGTCCGGTCCGGCACAAAGGCGGGCGACCGTCTTGCGGTCGAGGCGCCGCTCATCGCCCTCTCAAAAAAGGAGATCGTCGAGTGGGGCGTGCGGCTGGGGGTCGACCACTCGCTCACCCACAGTTGCTACGACCCCGCATCCGACGGTGCCGCCTGCGGGACCTGCGACTCATGCCGCCTGCGACTCAAGGGGTTCGCCGAAGCGGGGATCGTCGACCCGGTACGGTATGTCGCGCGGTAAGGCGCTATTGACTTTACCGGCGCGTTGTGCCAATATCGCTCGGTGTCGGAAAACAAGGAGGATGTCATGCGGTATGTTATCGGTATCCTGACGGTGCTTGCCACGACCGCGCTTTTCGGCGGCGGCGCTTTCGCAGAGGCGATAGACAAGGAGGGCAACTCCTCGACCTGGACCTTCTTCCAGAAGGATAAGGCGGGCGCGGCGGCGGCGCAGGCCGAGGCCATCAAGAAACTCAAGGAACAGGGCCATGCGAAGGTCTCGTCCCCGGCGAGCACCGGCATGGACCACGGCATCTATGTCGTCATCTTCACCGCTTACGAACACAAAGGCGAGGCGCGTTGGAGCCACGGGTTCGGCATTCACGCAAAGTCCGAGAAAGAGGCCGAAAAGGCGGCGGTCGCCAACCTGAAGAAAAAAGACAAGTTCTGGAAACCCGACTACGGGTACGATGTCAAAGAGACCAAGAACTTCTGACTTTTTCAACAAACTTTCAACATCGCCCCCCGCTTTCTTTTCAACCGTCCATCTTTTCTGGGATATTTTTTCCACCGGTTTTCTTGACTCTCGTGACAAAGGCCTCCGAAAAGGTTTTCCCGACGATGCACCCTCCAGCGCCCCGGCGATGGCGTTTTTAATTTCCCGATAGGACCGTTTTTGATTTTAACCGTCTCCTCACCGAAATGTTGAAAGCAGGAAAACCCCATATTGACAATCAAAAGACCTGCTGATAAGGTGAACCGAAACAGGTAGATATCTGCGGAGGCGAGCATGTTGAGGACGATGATCCTTCCCCTGTTGCTGCCGCCTTTGCTCTTGCTTTTTTTGCTATGCGCCTGCGCGGAAAGTAGCCATCCTGCCACCCCGGGTGACGAAGATAACCGCGTGGACATCGATGGAGAAGATGGTCTGATCGACGGATCCCTCGAAGAAGACACCACCCCCTCTTCCGACACCGACGACCCGGCGCCCGATGACGATACGGAAAAGGTCGCCTGTTCCCTTTCCTTTGCCGGAGAGATCGGCGGACCGGCGTTCGATGTCGCGACCGCGGGGGATATCCTCCTTGTCGCTCGCGGACAGGGAGGCCTGTATCTCTACGACGCGAGCGATCCACAGTATCCCTCCCTCCTGAGCCACATACAAAGCAACTTCATCGTGCGGGGGATCTGTGCCGCCGACGGGATCGCCTATCTCGTCGGCACCGACGACTCTTATTCCTCCGGCGCGTTGCAGATAGTCGACATCCATGACCCGGAGCACCCCAAGGCCATCGGCGCCCGGCCACTGACCGAGATCGCTTTCAAGGTCGCGGTCGCGAACGGCCACGCCTTTGTCGCGAACAGTGTCGCCGGACTGGCGGTCATAGATGTCTCCACCCCCTCCGCGCCCGGGGAACCGCTATTCGTCGCGACGAGCGGGAGCGCCGGGAATGTCCATCTTATCGATTCGGTCGCGTATGTTTCCCATGAGAATGGTCTGGCCATCATCGATGCGACCGATCCGACCGCCCCCAAATCCCTGTTCTCGCTTCTGGTGCCGCGGGCCCGCGGGCTTGCCGTCCGTAACGGCTATGCCTATGTGGCCGGCGATGCCAATGGCCTGACGATACTGGACATCTCATCTCCCAAATCGCCGAACATCAAAAAGACCGTGGGCGCGTTCGGCTATGCCGCCGATGTCGCCATCGACGGCGATCACGCCTATGTGGCGAGCGACGATCAGGGGCTCGTCGTGTACGACATCTCGGAACCGCTTGGCCCGAGATTCGTCGGATGGAAGGACACCCCCGGCGACGCCGTGGCGATCGCCCTGTCGAACGGGCATGCCTTCCTCGCCGCCGACTACGCCGGTGTCCGCATCGTGGACCTGAAAGAGGTGAGCACGCCGGTCGAGGTCGCCGCGCTGACCGCACCGGTGGCCGCCTTCGCCGTCAAGGTCGCGGGCGACTTCGCCTATGTGGCCGATTATGAAGGAGGTCTAAAGGTCGTCGACATACGCGACCCTGCGCGCCCCGTCGGGATAGCGGCGAGCCGCGATATCGGCTTCGCCTCATGGGACATCGAACTGATGGGGAACATCGCCGTCGCCTCCGATTACTACCGCGGCGGCGTTCACCTGTTCGACATCACCGAGCCCGCCGATCCCGTACGGACAGGGTGGGCGGTCTCCGGGCAATCCGAAAGAAATTACGGACGGGGCTTTTCCCTCGTCGGGGACCTCGCTTATTTGTCAGGGAACGGGCTCGCCATATTCGATCTGAGCGATCCGGCAGAGCCGACGCTGCTTTCCGCCACAGTTTTCGGCAACAACACCAGCGATGTGGCCGTGCGCGGCGGGTACGCGTTCCTGGTCGACTGGGACGGGCTCCTCTGGGTCGCCGATATCTCGAACCCGTACGCCCCCCGCTTCGTCACCGACCTGCAGGTCGGGGAAGACTCCTTCGCGCTCACACGGCGCGGCGATCGTCTCTTTGTCGCCGATCGCGTCTCCGGGGTGACCATCGTCGACATCGCCGACCCGACCGCCCCCGCGGTCATCCGGAGCACGCCGCTCGCCGACGGCGCGAAAAGTGTCGTATTCAAGGACGCCCTCGCCTTCGTGACCAGCAATGAGACCCTGCGGGTTTTTCTTCTGGACGATGACAAACTCACGAAGATCGCCGAACTTGAACTGCCCGATTACGCCTACGGCATGACGATCGATGACACGCACGCCTACATCGCCGATTCGGGGGCCGGACTCCAGATCGTGCGCTACGAATGCAGCGGCGTCGAGCCGGTCGAGGAGCCCGACGACATCCCCGACGACATCATGCCGGATGAGGACCACGAACTCCCGGACGATGTCGACCTCCTGCCCGACGACGCGCCGGTCTATCCCTGTCAGGGCACGATCCTCTCCTCCTTCGGCGGGCAGACGGTCGATATGGCGGGCAGGCCCGGCACCCTCTTCGCACTCAATTCACCGCGCGGTATCGCCGCGTACGATGTCACCGATCCCGCCCACCCGGCGCCCCTTTCCTTTCACGCGCTTCCTTTTCGCTACCAAGCCGTCTCTATCGCCGTCACGGACCACTATCTGTTGGCCGCCGGAGATTACGATGACGAACTCTTTCTCGTGGACGCATCCGACCCGTCTCTCCTGACCGATGTCGGGACCATCCCGATACAGGGAGGCCCCGAGGATATACTGGTGAACGATCATTACCTCTATGTCTCTCTCGCCGGCTACGGCATCCAGATACTCGACATCGCCGATCCGACCGCGCCGGTCGAACTGGCGACCCTCGCCCTGCCGGCCGACCCCGGGCAACTCGCCCTCGATGGCGATACCCTTTTCACCGTGACAAGCGGTCAGTTGAACACCTATGAAGGGATGCTCGCCATCGATGTGAGCGACCGCACCGATCCCCGCCTTGTCGGCACCTTCTTCCTCCCCTACGCGCAATCGATAGCGGCGGCTGACGGCGTCGTCTATCTGGAAGCCGCGGATCCTTACAACGCGCGACTGGTGACGGTGGATGCGAACGATCCCTCGCACTCCACGGAGACCGATCGTTTCGAAGGCGAAGGGGGGATACTTATGCTCGCCGACGGCTATCTTTACAGTGCCGAAGGTTCGGATCTCGCCGTCTATGACCTCGCCGACCCGCTCCATCCCGAACGGATCGCGTGGCGGGCCATCGGCGACATGAAGGCGTTCGGCGTGTTCGTACAGGATGGCGCCGCCTACCTCCGGGGCATCGACATCGGCCTGAGCGTTGTGGATGTCTCGGCCCCCGGCCAACTTCCGATCCTTTTCAGCAATCCGTCGCCATCCGACCACGCCGAGGCGGTCGCGCTCTCGGGGAACCATGCGTATCTCGGGGATCGGGCCTTCGGCAGGGGCATCGCCCAGATAGATGTCACGGCGCCCGGACTGCCCTTCGTCATCGATGCGATCAACTTCTCCGGCGCAGGGCAGGATGTGTTCATCTCGGGGAACGATCTGTTCGTCGCGGCCTTTTACAACCTCATGATCGTCGACATCACCGATCCACTCGCCATACCCACGCCCCGTTTCGTGGACACCGACGGCATCGCGAGCGGCGCACATGTGCAGAACGGTTTCGCTTATGTGGCCTCATGGGAGAACGGGCTGGCGGTCGTCGACCTGACCCCGGGCACTCCCGTCGTCGTCGGCACGGTCGATACGCCGGGCAAGGCCGCCGAGGTCTTCGCCGCTGGAGATCATGCGTATGTCGCCGACGGTGAGACGGGCCTGCAGGTGATCGATGTCTCCGACCCCGCCGCGCCTGCCATCATCGCCACGATCGACACGCCGGGCGAGGCACTCGGCCTGTTCATCGAAGGATCGTACGCCTATGTCGCTGACGGCCCCTATTTCCTCGTCGTCGATATCTCCGATCCGACGACCCCGGCGGTCATCGCCCAGCGAGCGGTCGGCGGCTACGCGCAGGATGTCTTTCTGCAAGGATCGCTGGCCTATGTGGCCGCGTATGGCGGCGGGCTCGCCCTGTTCGACATCGCCGATCCCGCCGTACCGGAACTGGTCGGGCAGATACCGGTGTACGGTGAACCGACCGGCGTGGTCGTCCGCGACGACCTCGTGTTCCTCTCCGAGCACAACGGCGCCTTCGAGATCGTCCGCCTGACCTGCGAGTGACCCCGCCGAAAATTGACTTTACCCTCGTTATACCATAGAGTTCGCGCGTTACCTTCTTTAAGGAGCAGAGACCTCCATGGAGCAGAAAAGACCTGTCCAGAGCGAACTGCAGAGCAAAACGCTCATCATCAACGAGGTCGACGGCATCGACGACATGCTGAGCGACCTCAACAAGGGCCGCGGTCAACTTGAGAAGAAGGAACGCTCGTTCGACTGGCGGACCGCTCTCATCGTACTACTCGTCATCGTCGTACTGGCCGAGACGGTATGGCTTCTCATCCGCTGAGGGAACGCCTTTCCCGCATACGCCGCCCTTTCCAGCGCGCTTTTTTCGCGGCGCTCTTCGCCGGCGCGGCCTTTTTCTTCGTCAAACACGGCCTGATCGTCCTGCGGACCGATATCTGCGACAATAATTTTCACGCGACCGCGAAGGTCATCACCCTCGCGGCGGCCGGCTGGGTCGGTATGGTCCTTGCGCTGGTCGGCTTTCTGTCGATCTGGCGCCGATCACGCATCTTCATCACGCGACGCGCCTATCTGGCGGCCATCCTCCTGCTCCTCCCGCTCATGTTCTACCTCTGGGACTTCACCGTACAGCATTCACTCAAGCGCTACCCTGTGTCGGGCGACGAGATATCGATGATATTCCAAGCCGATGTCTTTTCGCACGGCATGCTTTGGAACCGCACGATGGCCAACGAGATCGCCCCCCACTTCAAGCGGCACCATGTCATCACGACGCCGGAGCGGGAATACTCGAAATACCCCCCCGGCATGCCGCTCCTCA
>JAKQHE010000043.1 GCA_029573155.1 bacterium | reverse complement strand
CCCGGAGATCCACCCGCAGACCGAAAACTACCGCGGGAATGTGAATCCGATAGGGCCCCGTTCCTGCTACGACGAGGGGAAGCGGTGCGCCGAGACGCTCTTCTTCGATTACTTCCGGCAGTACCACATCCCCATCAAGGTCGCCCGCATATTCAACACCTATGGTCCCCGCATGAGCGAGAACGACGGCCGCGTGGTGAGCAACTTCATCGTGCAGGCGCTCAAGAACGAGGATATCACCATCTACGGCGACGGCCGGCAGACGAGGAGTTTCTGCTATGTGGACGACATGGTCACCGGCCTGATACGGTTGATGGAAAGTGACGGCGATTTCACCGGGCCGGTCAATCTGGGGAACCCCGGCGAGATCGCGATGATCGACCTCGCGCAACGGATCATCGCGCTCACCGGCTCAACCAGCAGGGTATGCTTCAAGCCGCTGCCGCAGGACGATCCGGTGCGCCGGAGGCCCTCCATCACATTGGCCGAGGATCGTCTCGGGTGGCGGCCGACCGTCCCGTTGGAGGAGGGGCTGAAGCGCACGATAGACTACTTTAGGGGCGTGCTTGGATGAGAGAGGGGATGCCCTCCGTCAGCGTCCTGATGCCGGTGTACAACGGCGAGCGCTACCTCGCGGCGGCGATGGAGAGCATCCTCGCACAGACCTTCGGCGATATCGAGTTCCTTATCGTGGACGACGGTTCTGCCGATGCGACACCGGCGATACTGGCCGGCTACGCGGCACGCGATGCCCGGGTGCGGGTGCTCCGTAATCCTTCGAACATAGGATTGGTCGCCTCCCTGAATCGCGGTCTCGAAGAGGCCCGCGCCCCGCTGGTGGCGCGCATGGACGCTGATGACATCGCTCGCCCCGAACGGCTGGCGCGGCAGGTCGCCTTCCTGAGGGACAACCCAGATCACGGTCTCGTGGGGACATGGGCCGAGATATGGGTGGAAGATGAAAAATCGCCCCGCGCGCACCGACACCCTGCATCGAACGCCCTGCTGCGGACGCTGCTGCTGTTCAACAATCCCTTCGTCCACAGCTCGGTCATGTTCCGTGCCGACATGGCACGCGAACTGGGCGGGTACGCCGTCGGGAGGACCGGGAGTTTCACCGAGGACTACGAATTCTGGAGCCGCATCGCGCGGGTCCGGAAGGTCGCGAACATCCCGCTCTTCCTGCAGGTCTACCGCGAACAGGCCGGCAGCGTGACCGACCGCCGCGAGAACCGGTATGCAGATTCGATCGTCGAGATAAGTGTCGCGAACATCGAGGCGCTGATCGGGGATGGGCATGGGCGTTTCATCCGTGATATCGTCCGGATGTACCACAAGCAGTTCGGTCCCTATGATACGAATGCGCTGGATACGATCCATTTCGCGGTCACGCTGCTGACGAAGGCGTGGCGCACCTACGGCCTCGATCCGCGGGGTATTCCTTTGTACGGAAAGATGTTTGCCGGTATCTTGAAGAATTATTGTCAGAACCGTCGTTTTGTTAGGGCTCATGAAAATACTTCACACGGTTGAGTCTTACCTGCCTTCCCGGCATGGTATGCAGGAAGTCGTTTCGCAGATATCGGAACGGCTCGTCCGCATGGGACATGAGGTGACGGTCGCAACCTCTACGAATCCCGAACGCGTTGAGAAGATTATCAACGGCGTTAGGGTAGAAGGTTTCGCCATTTCGGGCAACATGGTGAACGGGTATGGCGGCGACCTGGCAGAAATGGAACGCTATCAACATCTTCTCCGTGAAGGTGACTTTGATATAGTCACGAATTTTGCGGCGCAACAGTGGGCGACCGATCTCACCTTGCCGATACTCGACGAGATAAAGGCGCGTAAGGTACTTGTGCCGACAGGCTTCTCAGGTCTCTTTCTCGGAAGTTATCGCGACTATTTCGAAAAGATGCCCGGCTGGATGCGGAAGTACGACATGAATGTCTTTCTGTCGGACACCTACCGCGATGCCCGCTTTGCCGAGGAGCACGGCATCGAGAACCGAGTGCTGATACCCAACGGCGCCTCCGAGGAGGAGTTCGAGGCTGAGGCTGCCTTCTCCCTACGGGAACGGCTGGGGATACCCGCCGATGCGTTCCTGGTGCTTCTGGTCGGTTCGCATACCGGTATGAAAGGACACCGCGAGGCAGTCAGGATATTCGACGCCGCACAGGTCTCGAACGCCGTCCTGTTGATCGTGGGGAACTACTGCGACACCGTCGCTCCCGCCTTCTCGGTCCGGACATGGGCGCGCGACGTCGCGCGGCGCCTTCTCCGGAGGGCGCAGGACGAGTGCCCACGGTTCTGCCGCGCCGCCGAGCGAAACTTCAACGGAATGGAGCACTGGCGCTCCGCCGGGAAGCGCCTGCTGTTCGCCGATTTGGAGCGGTGCGCGACGGTGATGGCCTACCGAGAGGCCGACCTGTTCCTGTTCCCTTCGCGCGTCGAGTGTTCTCCGATAGTACTGTTCGAGGCGGCGGCATCGAGGACGCCGTTCCTTGCCACCGATGTGGGCAACGCCGCCGAGATCGCGGCGTGGACCGGCGGCGGAGCGATACTGCCGACATCCCATGACCGGAAGGGCTACTCGCAGGCCGACATTGGCGGTTCCGCCGCGATGCTCGAGGAATTATGGCGTGATGCCGACCGGAGGAGAAGAATGGCCGATGCAGGGCGTGCCGCGTGGCGCGAACGATTCACTTGGGAATCTGTGGCAACAAGATATTTTCAATTATATCAAACGCTTATTACAAGCAAGTCATGACGAACTTTTTACGCGCAGTTAATAGTTGGGATCAGGCTTTCGCAAAAGCGGCCCAAAACCACTCCATGCAAAACCTGCAGATTTCTCGAGATTTCTTTTCTGAAATTCGCGCGCCATTATGGGGTGTTGGTAGGCATGTTCCTTTCCGTAGAGCGATTGAGCAGTCCAGATCGATCTTTGAGTTCGGTTGCGGGACAGGAGATCTCTCAAAAATGTTAAGAAAGTACACTAAGGCGGAATATTTGGGAGTCGATATATCTCAAAATGCTATTGATTATGCAAATGCAAGATATTCCAACAAAAGGACGCTGTTCATGATGAGAAATATTCTGGAAACGCCATTGTCTCCTGATATGAGATATGAACTCGCAATTGCTTCCAATGTTCTTGAACATTTTCTTGATCCTTGGAATGTTTGCGATGTTTTGTTGTCATTTTCAAAACAATTGATAGTGTTGGCCCCTTACAAGCAACCGGTCACCGATGGATATGAAGTTGAGGGGGGCTTGGGGCATGTCTTCTGTTTTGATGAAATAGGCTTTCAGCTTCGTTATTGCTTATTGGATTGGTTCGTTTTTAAGACTGCGGGATGGACCTATTCTTCACGAGGGGAAATCCCGCAACAGATGGCTGTTTTAATAACAAAAAAAGACGGTGCGGGCGAGGAAGATGCAAAATTTCCAAGTAACTGACATCCGATGGGCTTCTGAAGGAGAACTGTCTCTGCCTCTTTGGCGGGACTGGAACAAGAAAAATAAGATATCACAGAAGTCTTGGCAGGAGGTATGGGCAGGCCCCTATTTTTCTTCGAAAGTCCCTCCATCTGCCGGTAATACATCATTTTCTCCAACTTCGGGTGATCGCGGGGATGAGGGCGGATCTGATTACCTGACACTGCTTTCCAAGAGAAGGATGGTCGCCGATCTAGTAGAAGACCTTAAGAAAATGATGCGAATCGCTCGGCATCGAGTCGTGGTCGTCGTGCCTGTGAGTGATCAGTCGGGCTTGCCCGTGATCGATTTGCAGGTATTGGAGGATTTCTTGGGGTGCCATATCCCCTTGTTGCCTTTTAATGCTCTTCGTGCCGATTCATCAGTCGTCAGGAAATATAAACACATGCATGATACGAAGAATAGGCATACAAGACTTTTGGCTATAACGCTGGATGCCATTGACGCGCCTCGTTCAGTGGCGGTGCTGATCCCGCATTGGGAAAGTTATCGTTTTCTGAAACCGTGCCTTACCCATATCGTTAAGAATCGCGATCCGCTGTTGAAAGAGAAGATTTATGTGCTTGATGACGAAAGCCAGGATGGAAGCTTTGATCTGGCTCGTAAAGAATTCGCGCGATTTCCTTTTATAGAGTTTTATCAGATACGGCGCCACAACAAAAAGAACGCCGCAGATATAGGATTACTTCTCGACGAAGGGTTGAAGCTGGTCTCGGAACAATTTTCAGTAATGCTTGATGCTGACACTTTGCCTTTATCTGTAGATTGGATTGCCTTTCCGATATGGCTTTTAGAAAAATATCGCAGTGTTTCTGTCGGACTCGATACGGGGCTCTCAAATAGTTATTATCAAGACGCTTGGGGCTCCCCCTTATGGCAACCCGAATCGGGCTACATGCCGGGCTTTGCATTGTACGACAACGAATGGTTCTCTTGTACCAACAATCTGTATCGTGTCATGCGGACGGCAGATGCGCGTGTTGTTTCGGAAGGCATAGGATTTACCCGTGCCAATAGCGAGTCGAGAACTGTTGAGCATTATTTCAGAGACTTAGTTGCCTTGTTTGAAAGGCATGGATTTTCCTTTAAGAACATTTACCGGGCCTTATTTCAAAAGAAATGTCCCATTCTGCAGAATTTAGCCGAGGATCGTTATCCCTACCTGCGTAAGGGGTGCGATAACGGAGTGGCGGCCAATCATTTTATGGATATCAATAGACTCGGTCCTAAAATAAACATACCAATTACTAGCTTTATTGGTCTTACGCCGCATGATGGTGTTTTCGGACAGAATATTGGAGGCCTGCTCTTCCATTTTGCATTAAGTACCCGAGCTCTTTCTCGAGAACGCAGGGAAGTCTTTGAGGTGGGGAACCTCTACGAAAAGTGGGTCGAAAGTCTTTCCTCCGACGATGCGTCTTTCGCTGCGATTCTTGAAGAGATGATCGCTGCAAGCGCCTCGTTCAAACCGGGCGGCTACGATGGCAAGATTCCGGCCGATTGGTACCGGTCGCAGTATGAGAGGGTACGGCAACTTCAGGAACGATACCGGACGGAGAGGTCGGCGCGATGATCACGGTGCGTCTCTGCGGCGGTCTGGGCAACCAGATGTTTCAGTATGCGGCGGGGCGTGCGCTTTCCCTGCGACTGGAGCAGCCCCTCTTCCTCGATCTGAGCTGGTTCTCGGAACTGTCGAAGGATACCCCCCGCCCCTTCGATCTGTCTCGTTACCAAATAATAGCCGCGTGGGGACAGCCGGGCCTGTGGGGGCGGCTACGGTGCCGCATCACCGGAAGCACACATGTCTTCGCTGAGCGCGATCTCCAGTTCGATCAATCCTTCCACTCGCTGACCGACCCGGTTTCGCTACGGGGCTATTTCCAGTCGGAGAGATACTTCTCGGACATCAGGGAGACATTGCTGGCGGAGTTCGTTCCGCGCGAACCGTTATCGGAGGAAGATGCTCTTTTAGAAAAAGAAATGTCCTCCCGCGCCTCGCTGGCGCTCCATGTTCGCCGCGGCGACTATGCGCACAACCCGACAACGCGTGCCTTTCACGGACTGCTCGGTGGCGCATATTATGAAAAAGCAGTAGATTTCGTCGCCACAAAGGTGTCGATCGAAGACATATATATCTTCTCGGACGACATGCCATGGGTTCAGGAAAACCTCCGTTTCGATCGCCCGGTGCGTAATGTGTCCACCGGCTCGGCGGTCCATGACATGTATCTCATGAGTTCCTGCAAACATCAGATCATAGCGAACAGTTCTTTTTCCTGGTGGGGTGCGTGGCTTAACCACAACCCCGAGAAAATAATTGTTTCTCCTAAAAGATGGTTCGCGAATGAGTTGGCTGAACGGCAGACCGGCGATCTGATACCGGGAGGGTGGGTGCGGATATGAGCGATCCGCTTGTGTCGGTCATTCTCCCTGCCTATAATGCCGAGCGACATATCGGGGTGGCGATCCGTAGTATCCTGACGCAGTCGTTCAGCAACTTTGAACTTGTGGTCGTCGATGATGGCTCAAGCGACGGTACGGCAGAAGAGATAGGGAAAGTTGACGATCCGCGGATCCGCCTGCTCCGGAATGATCGTAACCAAGGTCTTATCTTTTCACTCAACCGCGGCATCGACGAGGCGCATGGTCGTTACCTCGCCCGGATGGATGCCGACGACATCTCGGTGCCGCGACGGTTGGAGGAACAGGTTTCGTTCATGGAAGCGCATCCCGAGGTCGGTCTGTGCGGCTCGTGGGCGCAAAAGTTCATCCCGTTCGGCCCCCGGTGGACACAGAAGGCTCCCCGGAATTCGGGCGCGCTGAAGGCGGGACTGCTTTTCGCGACCCCCTTCGTACACCCCTCGGTGATGATGCGCCGGTCGGTGTTGGCGGAACATGGCCTGCGTTACCGTGAGGGTTACGAGACGGCCGAGGATTACCGCCTGTGGTGCGAGATGGCGCTCGTGACGGAACTGGCGGTCATCCCCGAAGTGTTGCTCCGTTACCGTGTCGGTCTGGGGAGCGTTACCGGAAGGGTGCTGTCGGATCGTGGCCGCTCGATGCGCCGGAGAGAGGTGCTCAAGCGGATATGGGGGCAGTTCATCGAAAAGACGATGGGGTTCATGCCCGATGAGGCGCAACTCGATGCGCATGCGCGCTTTTACGATGCCCGGTTCACGACGATCTCGCCGGAGGACCGTCGGCAAGCCATCCGGTGGCTGGATCAGGTACGGGAGAAGAGCCCGGAATGGTGTTTTTTTGACGAGGCGGCTCTCGTGATGGCCTGTGACCGCGCGGCCCGTTCGCTGGATGACCGTTCGCCGGTCGTTTTCTTGCGTCGCATATTGACAGCATTTTTCAGCCGGTAGGCGCATGTTCGAGAAACCGACGCTCATCATCTCGCACTCGTTCCCGTTATCGCCGGATGATTATCGCGGACGCTTTATCGCCGACATGCTGCCGCAGGATGGCGCGGTGCCGGTGGTCGTCCTGACTCCCGACCCGGAGGGACCCGGTGTCGATACGATGGGAACAGTGACGATACATCGATTCCACTGGGAACATGGATACCTGGCGGGGCGTCGGATATACGATCCGATAGATCTCTGGGTCTTCATCAAGATGTTGCTCATTTTTGTCGTTGAGGCGACAAAAATTGTCAGGGCGTATAACATTTCTCGTATCTTTGCCTGTTGGGCGATACCGGGCGGGCTCGTCGCTTTGCTCGTCAGAATGGTGACCGGTGTTCCTTATTCTGTTTGGGCGTTGGGAACTGACATAAATAAATTCAAGAAGATACCTCTTCTTTTGCGCATGGTCTTCCGTTTTGCCGAGCGCGTATACGCGAACAGCGAATACCTGCGGGGGCAGATGGGGGATGTGACCGGAAGAGCGATAGAGATACTGCCCACCCGCAGTCATCTGCCGGAACCGGTCGCTCCGCATAAGCCACTCGCTATTCTGGAGCATGCTTTTGTTGTCGCCTTCGTCGGGCGGCTTGAGAAGGTGAAAGGGATAGATCGCTTCCTGCAGATAGCCCGACGGGTGCGAAAGGTCCGCCCGGATAGTGTATTCATGGTGTTCGGCGAGGGGTCGCTGGGAGACATGGTCGGCGATGCCGCCCGGGAGGGGGTCGTACTCTGGGCGGGACGGGTGAGCCCCGGGGAACTTGCCTATTATGCCCGTCGGATCGATGTGCTGTGCATCACCTCGCGGGAAGAGAGCATGCCGGTGGTGGTCTGGGAATTCAAAGGGGTTTGTCCGATACTTTCCTTCGCCGTCGGCGATATCGCCGCTCACCTGCCGCCCGAAGCGATATTGAAAGATGATGATGACTTCGTTCTGTTGCTGTCGGAAATGGGGGGACGGGTTCAGTAGGTCCGGTCCCGTTCCCAATCGAGTGCGGTGCGGCAGATGAGTTCCAGCGAGTCGTAGCGGGGTTCCCATCCCCATGCGCGGCGCACCTTGGTGTTGTCGGCGGTGAGTTTCGCCGGATCACCGGCGCGGCGGGGTGCCTCGATCACCCGGAGATCGGCGCCGCTGACCCTTTTCATGGTGCCCAGCACCTCCCGAACGCTGTATCCATGGCCGTAACCGCAGTTGAAGATGTCGGTGTCGCCTCCCGACGCAAGGTGGTCGAGCGCCCGGATATGAAGGTGAGCGAGGTCGGTCACATGGATGTAATCGCGAATGCCAGTGCCATCAGGGGTGGGGAAATCGGTGCCGAATATGTTGACCTGCGATCGTTTGCCGAGAGCCGCCTGCGCCGCCACCTTGATGAGGTGGGTGGCATCGGGAAAACTCTGACCGATCCTGCCGTCGGGGTCGGCGCCGGCCACATTGAAGTAACGCAGGATGACCGCCCGGAAGCGGTCGGGGTGGGCTCGGGCGGTATCGAGGAGTATCCGCTCGCTCATCAGTTTGCTCATGCCGTAGGGGTTGATGGGAGAGAGAAGGCTCGTTTCCGAGACCACGCCGTCGTCCGGTTCACCGTAGACCGCCGCAGTCGAAGAGAAGATGAACTTACCGATCCCGTGTTTCACGCAGAGCCGTATCAGGTTCATGGTGTTGAGAGTGTTGTTCGTGTAGTATTTCAGAGGATCGGCGACAGATTCGGGTACAACGATATGGGCGGCGAAATGGATGATGGCATCGAAACGACCGTGCGTCAAAAGATCTTCGACCGCCTTTGTCTCGGCAAGGTCCGTTACCACGAGGTCGCCATAGAGGACCGCGGGGCGGTGGCCGGTAGAGAGGTTGTCAAGGACGGTGATGGTATGCTTGTGTTTTTCCCCAAGCAATTTAACAAGATGGCTGCCGATGTATCCGGCGCCGCCGGTCACGAG
>JAKQHE010000038.1 GCA_029573155.1 bacterium | reverse complement strand
CGTCTGGAAAGGGCATGATGCCCAGACGATGGCGCGGGAGATAGAGGAGATAAAGAAGAGGTCCACCGCCGACCAGATCCGGGTGAAGGCGGCCGAATACTTTTATGCATATCTTATGATCGAGCGGCTCGATGCCCTGCTCGCCGATACGGTCAAGCAACTCGACCGCTATGAGACGCAGGCGCAGAATTTCGTCGATGCCGGGCTGACCGACAAGCGGGCGGTGCTCAAGGTGAAACTCGAGAAGGCGCGGCTTGAAAAGGAACGACAGAATGTCGAAGGCAACCGGACGCTCCTGAAACGGGCGCTTGCCCTGCTCATGAATCGCGATATGGAAAGTTTCGCGCCCTTCTCGGAAAGCCCGGATGAGATCGCGCCGGTGCCTTCGCTTGACCGCCTGCTGGCCTTGCAGGACGAACATCGTGCCGAGATAGCGATGCTTGACCGTGCCGACCGGGTCGCCGCGACCCTGCAGGATATCGCCATCCAGCCGCTCGTCCCGACGATAGCGCTTACCGGGGGCTACAAGCACAATTTCGACGCGACCACCTTCAGCCCCGAGGGGACCTTCTTCGTTGGCGCGGTCCTGTCGTGGGATTTCGGTTTCGACACGATGAAGCAGATAAATTCCTTCAAAAAGGCGCGCGGCGAAAAGACGAAGATGCTGCTGGCCAACATCGATGTCCGCAAGCAGTTGCGCCTGCAGGTGACCCAACTGTATACCGACCTTATGGTCAAAGAAAAGGAGATCGCCATCGCGACCGCGGAACGGGAGGTCGCCGCCGAGAACCTGCGCATCGAAGAGTCGAAGTATCAGGAGAAACTGACGACCGAGACCGACCTGCTCGCGGCAAGCCTGCAGGAGCGGCAGGCGAAGACCTCCTACATCACCGCCATATTCCAGTACAAGATAGCGCTCCAGAAACTCGCGGGGACCATCGGCGTTCCGGCGACCGCGCTGAACGGCAATCAGTAAAACGGAGAGATATAGTATGTTGAGATCCTTTATTGTCATTTCGATATCGACGCTGATATCTTTCCTCGCCGCCGCCGGATGCAGTAGCGGCAACGCCGGAGAACAGGAGAGTGCGGCGGTCCAACCACGCAGGGAGGTGACCAAGGATGTTCGACTGGTCGAGCCGCTCAGAAAGAGGACGGCGGTCATCATCAGAGAATCGGTGACGCTCGCTCCCGAGGAAAAGGGCGCGGTCGCCGCCGAGGTGGGGGGCACGGTGCTCAAATTTCACGTTGAGGAGAATCAGCGGGTGAAAAAAGGGCAGATCGTCGCGACGCTTGACGCCACCGACTACATCCTCGGTCTCGAGCAGGCGCGGGCGGGAGTGGCGGCGCTCGAGGCGCAATATGCCGGACTCGGCAACGACTATCAGCGGATCAAAGGTCTCTATGAAAAAGGGGCCACATCTAAACAGCAGCTTGATGGTATAGAGACGCAGTATAATGCGCTCGAAAAACAGATCGAGGCGAATCGCAAGGCGGTCGCGATGATGGAGAAGAATGTCGCCAAGACACAGGTCCGCGCGCCGTTCGACGGTGTCATCACACGTAAGAAACTTGCTATCGGTGCCAAAACGGTGACCATGATGCCCGACAGCGCCGATGTCGCCTTCATCGAGAAGGTGGACCGGCTCAAGGTCAACATGCAGATAAGCGAACTCTATTTCGGCGAGATCGCCCCCGGTGATCCGGTGTCGTTCTCCATCCCGGCGCTCGGACGGAGTGTCGAGGCGAAGATCCATTCGAAGGGAAGCACGCTGAACGACATGAAGAAATTCAGCGTCATCGTCTACATCGAGAACAAGGATCTGTCGATACCATCGGGCATCTCGGCGATCGCGACCATCAAGACCAAGGAGAAGGAGCGGATCATCGTTCCGCCGACCGCGGTCCGGACGACCGGCGAACGGAACGGCTCGCTCTACACCATCGACAACGGTGTGGTCATGGCGCGCACGGTCATCACCGGATTCCCCTTCGAGGAGGGGCTGGAGGTGAGTGGCGACATCCCGGCGCAGGTGGTGGGCGATGCATCGCTGGTCAAGCCCGGCGAAGTGGTCTCGGCCAAACAGTAAGGAGAGGGCATGT
>JAKQHE010000242.1 GCA_029573155.1 bacterium | reverse complement strand
GCGCCGGCCACCTCGCACATGTTCATATCGCCGGCGAGCGTGGGGAGAGGGTTCCTTAACCTGTTCTCGACCCACCCGTCGCTTGAGGCGCGCATCGAGAATTTAAAAAAATTCGGTTGAAGGTCATAGCATCATCGATCTGGTAAAGAGGGAGGAGGCATCATGAAAGTTCCGATGTCGATGATCGCGGCGCTGTGCATGGCATCGCTCTTGGCTGTCGCTTGCTCCAATAGTGCGAAAAATGTCACGCCGGACAACGGTGGTGTCGGCGATGGCGACACCCTGTCGACCGATGCCGAGAACGCGTTGCCTGACACCGGTGTCGACGCGGGTCCCGATATCGGCCCGGACGCCGACCCCGACGCCGTGATAGGGGAGGATGACGATCTTTTCGCCGGCGACGACATCGGCGCCGACGATATCGCGGAGACCGATGATATCCCCTCCGACGCCGACAGCGGCGCGGCAGATGACGGGACGACGCCTGATGACGACGCGCTTTTGAGCGATGAAACGACCCCCGACGCCGATGCCGACATTGACACGGACACGGTAGAGCCGATCATCGGTCGCTATCTTGTGAGCATCGACAATCGCACCGATGCGACGCGTCTGCTCAAGGTCGATATCGACACCGGGGAGGGGACCGAGGTCTGTGTCCTGCCGGCGCCCTATAACGGCTATAACTACAACTCACTCACCTTCAACCGCGCCGGCTATCTCTTCGCCCACTGCCGCGGCGTGAGCGGCGAGGTCTCGCAGATCCACCGCATCGACCCATGCACCTGCGAGGTGACGGTACTCGGCGATTCTGGGTTCTCCTCGATCCCCGGCATCACAGCTGACCGCGTCAACGGATTGTTCGGTATCGAGACGACGCAGGACCTGTTCCTCACCATCGATACCGCGACCGGCGCCGGGACGAGCATCGGCCCGTTGGGGGTCGATTTCGGCACATCGGGCGCCACTTGGTCCGACGAGGACGACACCGTCTACGGTATCAACGGTACCGACGATAGTTTGTATGTCATCGATCCCGACGACGGAGTGGCGACCTTCCTTATTGCCATCACGGGGGTCGATCTCGGGACGGTGGGGGTGGAACTGAACCCGTTCGACGGGGTGATATACGCCTGCACCGATGACGGTATCCTCTACGCCGTCGACCCGATCACCGGCATCGCGACCGCCATAGGGACCGGCATGGGACACCAGACCTCCTGTTCCAATCTCGGTGCGCCGTGGACCGAGGTCACCTGTCTGGAAGAACTCTGACCGATCGGGCCTTCACCGGCACAGTTCCAGCGCGCCGATAACCCCCGATCGCTCACCCAACGCCGCCCTGACGATCTTTACCTTCGCGCTTTCGCTGAAGGCATTATCCCTGATATGCCGCCTGACCGGTGTGAAAAAGCAGGGGCCGAGGTTCGCGAGTCCGCCGCCGATGACGATGAGATCGGGGTTGAGGAGCGTCGAGACATTGGCCAGCCATAGACCGATGAGACGGGTGAGGTGCTCGAGCGCCGCCTGCGCCCGCTTGTCACCCGTTCGGAGAAGCGCCGGGATATCCTCGGGGTCGATGCCGAAGAGCCGTTTGATGGCGGGACCGGCAGCCGCCTGTTCGAAGATGGTCCCGTCGGGGAGCCGTGTCTGGCCGATCTCGCCCGCGACCCCTGTCGCACCGTGATATATCTTCCCGTCGAGGATGATGGCGCCGCCGATGCCGGTCGAGACGGTGGTGTAGAATACCCGTGAAAGACCGATCCCCTCGCCGCGCAGTGCCTCGGCGAGCCCCGCGACCCGCGCGTCGTTCTCGACATGGACCGGGCACCCGAACCGTTCAGCGAGCAGGTCGCGCACCGGTACCTTCTTCCACGAGGGGATGTTGGGGCACACCCGCACCGTGCCGGTCGCGTGGTCGATGGGGCCGGGGATGCCGATGCCGATGGCGGCAATATCCTTCGTGGCGATGCCCGCCTTTTCGCAGGCCATCTCGACCGACCGGACGATGTCGGCGAATATCGCCATTTTCGACCGTGTCGCGCCGGTCGGCAGTTTCACCTCGGCGAGGATGGCGCCGTTCTTCGAAGCGACGGCGGTGTATATCTTCGTGCCGCCGAGGTCGATGCCGGCGATATATCGCTTCATGGGGCGCTCCGTTGGTGGATACATCGCCGCACTGTATCAGAACCGCGCCGCTTTTTCCAGAGCGTCCGGAGAAAAATGTTGACAACACCCGAAAAAACGCTATACATCGCCGGTGTTTTATGAACCTCCCGCAGGGAGCCAGAATGTTCACGGTATTTGCGGTGTTGCAGGTGATCATATCGGTCCTCATGATCACCGTTATCCTGTTGCAGGAAGGTAAGAAGGGCATGGGCGCGATATTCGGCGGCTCGTCGAGTTCCATCTTCGGCGCCCGCGGCGCGGCGAACATCCTCGCCAAGGCGACCACGGTGCTGGCCATCCTCTTCTTCATCAACTCGGTCTGGCTGGCCCATCTGTCGAGCGGTCAGAAGTCGGTCGTCGACAAGGTCGCGCCCGAGATGACCTCGACGAAGACCGAGGAGCCCGCTCCGGTCCCGGCTCCCTCTCCGGTGGAAGCCCCGGCTCCGGCTCCGGCGGAAGCGCCCGCTCCCGCTCCGACCCCGGCTCCGGCTCCGGCTCCGGCTCCGGCACAACAGTAAGCGTTAACGGTCCCCGGTTCTTTTACAGGTGATCATATCACCGAAAGGTGCAGAAGTGGTGGAATTGGCAGACACGCAAGACTAAGGATCTTGTGCCGCAAGGTATGGGGGTTCGACTCCCCCCTTCTGCACCATCTTTTTTTTCTAAAGGATCAGCGATCTTCAAAAGAGTCGAACGGAATGACATCGGTGCGCAGGGGCGCTGGATTGTTCGATGTTATCGTCCGTATCAGGAACACCGCCGCCCCGGGAAAATGCTCTTTGAACGCGTTCGCATTGGCCGGCTCGTTCTCGAATATCGCCACCGTCGTGTGGCCCATCGCCTGTATGTCGGCGAAAGCGTCGCGCTTGAATAGCAGGTCGTTCATCGCGAAGTCTGGCTTGAGATGCATCGTCGTCCGGTCGTCGAGCGGGAAACCGTGACGCTGGAACGACTCGCGGGTGCCATGTCCCATGTTCGGTTCGTCGCGTCCCGACAGATAGTAAATGAATACCCCCTCCCGGTGCAGGTCACGGACATAGTCCACCGCGCCGGGGTAGGGGAGATCGTACAGGACATAGGCGTCGGTGAAGAAGCGGGCGGCCCAGAACCGGTCAACCGCCGCCAGTTCCTTCTCGTTGTCGAAGCCGAGCCGTCGCAGGTCGTCGGTGAGATGGTACGCCATGTTGCAGGAGCAGAGTTTATCAGCGAACGGCGCGAGTTCGGGGAACGCCTCCTGTGCCGCCTCCCGGAGGATGCGGTGACTGCGCGAGCCGGTATTCATGAGCGTCGAGTCGATGTCGAAGACGCAGAGCGGCCTCTTAACCGCCCGAACGACATCGAACACCTGTGCTATGGTCATCGTCATCAGTGGCCTCCCGCCCGCCCGGGCTTGGCGTTCCATATGCGGAGGAGCAGGAGCATCCCTGCGACACCGAACGGCAGGAGGAAGACCGGCCAGAAGGACCAGTCGCGAGTGGTTATATAGCCGAGCGACAGCGACTGGAACCCGGTGCCGAGATAGACAAAGCCGTCGATGACCCCGACCGCCGTTGCCGCACCCTTCCGACCGCCAAAATCCATCGTTGCGGTCCCCGATAGGAGCCCATGCGTCCCGATGACGGCGACCGACATGAAGAACACAAGCGCGCCGAGTAGCCAGCCGTTGGCGAGCGACGCCAGCATCGCGGCGGTGCAGAGAACAAGAGCGCCGTAGAGGAACAGCGCCGCCGGTGCGCGCCGCGATTGGAAGAGTTTATCCGACACCAGCCCCGCCACATTGCCGCCGATGATACCCGCGACCATCAGGAGCAGGCCCCAGTGGTCGAGCATGAAGCCGAACCCGGCCGTCACTCCCGCCGTGATCTGTTCCTTGGCGTATATCGGGAACCAGTGCATGACGCCGTTGCGCAGGACGCCGGTGCAGAATTCTATCGCCGCGATGGTCAGTATCACCGGATGGGTCAGTATCCGTTTGTAGAGTTGAAGCGGCGAAAGTCTCTCGTCGAGATCCTCCCCGGCACTCGCGTCGCCCGTTTCGAAGTCGCTGAAGCCCGCCTGCGCCGGGCGGTCGCGCAGAAGGAACCACTCGACGGCGAAGATGAAAAGGAGCAACACCGCCGGCGAGAGGAAGACCCACCACAGCGCGTCGCCGCCGTTAAAACCCTGCCCGGCAACCAGCGGCGAGGCGATGATGGACCCCGTGACATCGAAAGCGAGGTAGATGCCCGAGGCGATCATGATGCCGAAGATGCCCGAAAAGGTACCGCGTTCGGTGAGGCCGAACCAGTTGGCGTTCACTTTGACAATGGAGACGGCACCATAACTCTGGAAATACATGTTGACCGCATAGAGCACGATATAGACAGTGCGCAGTGGTGCCGATGCCGGATCGGGTAGACCGAGGACATACCACAGATAAAAACCCATGAGCAGGTTCGCGAACGCCGCCCCCGCAACGCCGACGAGCATGCCGCGTTTGCCGCCGATGCGGTCCACCAGCGGCCCGTTGATGAGGAACGAGAAGGCGTAGACCACCGCGCCGATGCCGAAGATGTCGCCGAAGTCGGCTTTGGTCATCAGGTCACCCAGCGCGTTCTTAGAAACGGTCAGATTGTAGCGCCCCATGTAAAGCAGGGCGTAGGCGAGCCCGAGCGGGAACCAGTTGAGGAACCGCCGCCGCCGGAAGGCGGTGCTGTGAAGGGTCACGGCATCATCCATATCGGCGCGGCGACGAGGTATTCGCCGTCGGTCTGGACGGCGCGGGCCACCACATAGGTCGGGCCCGTGACGGTCAGTTCGAACGAGAGGAGGCATTCGGTCGCGGCGGTGCAATCCTGCGTGGCGATGATGTTCTTAAGCGGGTCGTAGAGTTCTATCGCGGCGAAGGAGTCGTTCTCGTCGGGATCGCTCACATCGACGGTCAGGGAGTATGTCGACAGCCCCGACAGGCGCGAGCCCATCCAGCAGGCATCCTCGGCCATGAAGCGTATCGTCGCGTTCTTATCGTTGGCCGCGAAGGTGCGTCGCTGGGCGAAGGCGTCGTAGAGCGACGGCATATCGAGCGCGGTCATATAGATGCCGGTCCGCTGGTCGTTCGCGGTCCCCCAGTTCGCCGAATGGTTGTCCTGGTTAAACACGGGCGAGAGCCACCAACCGTTGGCGAGCGCCGTGAAGAAGAGGTCCCATACCGGTCCGTTCCCGTTGAATTCGTAGAGGGCCATCTGTTGGAATATCGCCGGATAGAACTCGAAGTCGCCAAAGGTCTGAGTGGGGTCCTCGTCACCCGGGTGGTTGAACTGAGTGATGATGTTCGGAAGCGCGGCGACCGAGGCGTAATAGTCGTGGAAATCGGTCTGCACCATCGGCAGGAGTGCATCATTGAAAAAGACATTGCTGTGCCCCGCTGACTGGATGAGGTCTGGCATCCGGGCGCTCCCGTACTCGTAACCACACAGGGCAAGAAAGGTCGTTGATGACAGTTGAGATGCCGTCTCACGACATTCGGGGTACTCATCGTCCGGTATGCCGACATAATAGAGGTAAAGCTGTTCGAGATGATCGGTCACCGCGAGGATGTCGAGTCCGGCGACATCGCGGGCATAGGCGAAGGCGACGGGGGGACTCTCCTCGCCGTCCGAATTGCCGGTGTGGGAGTGAAAGTTCCCGTGGTAGAGTGAGTACTCGCCCGTCAGACAGCCCTGCAGGGTCGGTGGAGTTCCATCATCATCGGGCAGAAGGTCGTCAGAGAACGGGGCATCTTCGCCGACCTCTTCGTCGATCTCTTCATCATCGGCCCCTATGTCGTCGGGCTCGTCGAGGAGAGTGTCGGGCAGATATTCGTCGGGAGTGATGGTGTCGGTCGCAGTGTCGGGAAGGAGGCCGTCATCGGACCCGATGAGCGCGTCCTCGTCGAGAGGGGGCGTGTCGTCCGTCCCGTGCGTGGCATTGGTCGAACAGGAGATTGAAAAGGCTGGCAGGAAGGCGAAAATGAGAAAAAATGAAACAGCGGGCATCGGTCTCATGGCGGCTACCTCTCGCTTGTTCTCAGCGCCCCCATCTTACTTTTTAGGGTAAGATAAGTCAAGCGGAGGCAGGGGTGTGATGCCGCAACTCCGATGTATCACTGATTTCTTGACTCGGCAAGTATCGGCGGCTATACTTCCCCCCGAATTTGTCATTGACCGGGGACCGTTCGATGGATAACAAGCAACTGACCGGCATGCTCGTCAAGCGGGGACTCCTGTCGCTCCCCGAACTCAAGAATCTTGAGGAGAAGGCGCTCGAATCGGGCCGCGGCTTCCGCGATCTCCTTTCCAAAGAGGCCAACATAGATGAAGACAAGATAGTCGACATACTCAGCGAACAGTACAATGTCCCTAAGATACGACTGGCCGATCTCGACATAGAGGACGACATCATCTCCATCCTCAACAAACAGACCTGTGTCCGCTACAAAGTGATGCCGATATCGCGCATCGGCAACACGCTCACCGTCGCGATGAGCGACCCTTCGAACATGAACGCGCAGGATGACATCAAGTTCCTCACCGACTACAATGTCGAGGTGGTCGTCGCCGGCGAGGGAGAGATCATCGAGGCGATAGAGAAGTATTACGGACCCATCGGTACGACCTCCTCCGCCCACGCCGATGACGATGCCGCCCTCAATCTGGACGATCTCCTGTCCGAGATGGACGAGGT
>JAKQHE010000226.1 GCA_029573155.1 bacterium | reverse complement strand
AGCATCTCGTCGGGCGTTTTGTACGGTTTAAGGTAATGTATCGTCAGTTTGGGTGTATCGGGTTCCTTGGGTAGGTAGGCGCTGATGAGGTGCTCCTTGAGGTCCTTCTCCCCCATGATGTTCGATCGGGTCTTGAACAAGCTGAGTTTCCGTGGGTCGACATAGCTCGGTTGGTATTCGATATCGGGCTCGACGCCGATGGTCTGGATGGAGATGTCGCCCGGGGTGAGGTACTGGGCGATGGTGAGTTTCAGGCCCCCGCCGCGGGGTATACGGAACAGGTTCTGGACCGACCCCTTGCCGAAGGTGCGTCGTCCGACCACCGTGGCGCGCCCGTTCTTTTTGAGCGCCGCGGCCACGATCTCGGTCGCCGAGGCCGAACCTTCGTTCACCATCACGATGACCGGGATATCCAGTATATCGCTTGACTGTCGGGAGGCTTCGGACACATCGCGTTCGTCGTCACCGACCGTCGACACGATGACCCCGCGGTCGAGGAACAGGTCGGATATCTTGATGGCCTGATTAAGCAGTCCGCCCGAGTTGCCGCGCATGTCGAGCACCAGCGCGCGCATCCCCTTTTTCCGCAGATCGCCGAGTGCCGAAACGAACTGGTCGTAACTGTTCTCCATGAAGCCGGAGAGTTTTATGTATCCGATGCCTTTCTGGGGCATGGAGGACACGACCGACTGTATCTTGATGACCGCCCGCTCGAGGTCGAACCGGATGACCGACGGAGCGCCCTTGCGCCGCACATAGAGCGAGACCTGCGTCCCGGGCTGACCGCGCATCCGTTCCACTGCCTTGTTGAGCGACATGTTTATCGCCGATTCATCATTTATCTGGACGATGACATCGCCCGAAACGATGCCAGCCCGTTCCGCCGGCGTGCCGTCGATGGGGGAGACCACGAATATCTCACCGTCCTCGTTGGCCTGTATCACTATGCCGAGCCCGCCGAAGTTGCCTTCGGTCGAGGAGGTGAACTCCTCGAACTCCTTGGGGGTGAATATGTAACTGTGGGGGTCGAGTTTCTTGAGTATGCCGTTGACGGCGACATATTCGATGTCGCCGATCTCGCGATCGCCTTCCGGTTTGTACTCCTTTTCGAAATGGCTGTATGCCTGCCGGAGCACAACGGCGATATCCCAGAGGTCATTCATCCGTTTGACATCGATGGCGTGCTGCTTGTTGTATATCTGAAGGAAGACCTTGTGCTTCTCGCGGTCGTAGAAGACCACGATCTCGGCAAAATCCTCCTGTATCGCCTCGAGCGCCTTGTCGAGCAGGTCCTCGGGGCGCAGTTTCGCCTTGTTCAGGTAGCGGTTCTGCATAGCGTGCAGGGCGAACAGGGTCACCTCTCCCTGTGAGATCGAGCCATTTTTCGATGTAGAGAACAGTCGATCGAAGATGTCGCCGTTGAGCACGATAGCGAAGAAAAGGAGAAAAACGAGCACAAGATTCTTACGCATACGGCTGAACTCCCTAGGTGGTATCAGGTGTCGGCATCAAAGAACAGGGGCTCTCTTTTTTTAATGAAATCCTCTATCACGCTTCTCTGTTCGGGCGTCATTTCGAGGAACTGAAGACCCATGCCCGGTTCGGAGCCGGCGGGGGAAAAGGTGCTCTCGCGTATCCAGACGACCTTGACCGGCAGCAGTATCTCCCGTTTCTCGATGGCGAGTGTGAGGTTGAACTCGGTGCCGATAGGGTAGAACTGGTGGGTGGCGATGAAGAGCCCGCCCTGTCCGATATCCTCGGTGATGCCGCGAAAGAAATTGTGCGGGCCCGCGACGGTCACCTCGATGTGAACGGTCAGCCGGGGGCCTGAGCGCTGATTGGAGAATACCGCGCCGTCCTTCTGTTTTTCGTCGTATTCCGGCGTCATCATCCTTCTCCGTTCAGTGTAGAGGAAGGAAAGGTCATTGGACGATATTGAACTCGACGCGGCGGTTCATCGCCCGTCCCTTCGCGGTCTTGTTGGGCGATATCGGCTTATCGGGGCCGTATCCTGTCGCCTCGAGTTTCGAGCCGTCGACCCCCTCATCGATGAGGAACTCGCGGACCGAATCGGCGCGGGACTGGGAGAGTTTGATGTTCAGGTTGCGACCGCCCACATTGTCGGTGTGTCCCTCTATCAGCACCTTCTTGATGCTCGGTACGCTTTTTATCGCGTCAGCGACCTCCTTGAGCATGGGGTAGGATTTACCGTCTATCACCGCCTTGCCGGTCTTGAAGAACACCGTCTGCTTGAGTTCTATCTTCTGCGCGGTCACCACGATGAGTTTGTATTTCTTCGGGCAGCCCTGTTCCTCGATCGGCCCCGGTTCGTCGGGACACTTATCGTCCTTGTCGACGATCCCGTCGCCATCGCGATCACTGACCGGGCACCCCTGGTTGGTCATCGGGCCGGCCTCGGCGGGGCATTTGTCTATCACATCGGGAACGCCGTCACCGTCGCCGTCAAGCACCGGACAGCCGTGGTTCTCGCGTGGTCCCGGATCATTCGGACACTTGTCGGCGCCGACACAGGCGCTCTTGAACTTATCGATGCTTTTCTGGATGACCGGGTTCTCATCGCACAACCCGTCCTTGTCGTTGTCGGATTCGGGACAGCCGTCCTGATCCTCAAAACCGTCACCGTCCTCAGGATCGGTGGGGCATTTATCCATCTCGTCGGGTATGCCGTCGCCGTCCTTGTCGTGGAAGGGACAGCCCTGATTGGACGCGGGACCGGCCTGGTCGCGGCACTTGTCTATATCGTCGAGCACGCCGTCCTTGTCGTTATCGGTGTCCGGACACCCGTCCTTGTCCTCGAAACCGTCTACATCCTCGGCATCGAAGGGGCAGCGGTCCTTGTTGTCGGGTATGCCGTCGCTGTCGCTGTCGGCGGCATCGGGACAGCCCTGTCGTTCGCGAAGGCCTGGGACGCTGGGGCATTTGTCGTCAAGATCGAGTACGCCATCTCCGTCTGAATCGGGGCATCCGTCGTATTTCGCCGGGCCGGGCTGGAGCGGGCACTTATCGGCATCATCGGGCACACCGTCCTCATCCTTGTCCTTGGGTATGCAGGAGTCGGCGTATTTCGCGGTGTTCGCGGCGTATTTCTTCTCCTTGAGCAGGAGATCTTCCGCGATGTGGTAATTGCCCGCCTCAAGTTCCATCTGGGCGGAGGCGAGCGCCACGCGGGCCATGGCGAGGTCGTAGGGGACACAGACGCGGGCGCCCCGCTTCTCATCGACCGACAGCCGTTGTTTCTCGGACTGTATCTCCTCCGCTATCTTTTCGCCGGTGGCGCAGGAAACGATGGCCGCCAGCAGGACGATCGTCAGGAACAGGGGAAGGTGTCTCATTTCGCGCCTCCCTCCTGCTTGTTCTTTTCTTCCGCTTCACGTTTCAGCCGCTCGTAGAGTTCGTAGTAGTTCTCTTCTTTCTTTCCCTTCTTTTCTTCCTTCTTCTCGTCCTCTTTCTTCTCCTCCTTTTCCTTTTTCTCTTCCTTCACCGTCGTCGGGACCACCGGTTCCGGCGCGGGAGCTGGCTTCGGTGCCGGTTGCGGTTTTTCCACCCGGGGAGCGGGAGCCGGTGCCGGCTTAGGTTGTGGTGCCGGTTGCGGTTTTTCCACCTGAGGAGCGGGAGCCGGTGCCGGAGCGGGAGCCGGCGTTTCGGCGTACGGGGCCATGATCGGGTCGGGCGCGGCGGGACTTTCCTGCGGAGCGACGGGAGAGAGCACCTTCAGGGCCGCGACGGTCTTTTCGGCGTACTCTTTGCCTTTGACCGCCATGTCGCGCGCCCGCTCGTGCTCGCTTTTCGCCTGCAGTCTGCGCGCGGCCACTATGCAACCGTCGGTCATGTAGAAAAGATATATCGGATCGCGGCGATCGCGATCCTCGACGAAGGTCGCCGCCTCGGGGCTCAGCGAACGGTGGCCGTATCGGTCGGTGAGGATGAGCCGGGTATCCTGATAGGTGCGGGCCAGTTCATCGAGCGCGATGTCGCGTGCCGCGTCGGCCTCTTTGACGGCCGACACCGACTGGATGGTGCCGCAGGACAAAAAGGAGAGAACAGCCAACAAAAACAAAGACATCTTGATAACGATATCGTTCATGGCGCCCTCACAAGGAACCTCAGGGAACGACCCTATCAGAAAACGAGGGGTGAGTCAAGTTTCCCACCCCCGCTAAAAATTGATCCAGTTCTTGTATTCGATGTGCGGTTGGACCCACGGTCGCGCCTCCAATCCCTGCTCCTCGAAGAAGAGGAAGTAGGACTTCATGATGGCGAAATCCATACCCTGCAGGGCCTGCGTGAACCCGTCCTGTACAAGCGGCTCCCATTCCTCGCCCAGCACCATCCGTATCTTGCCGAGCGAGAGCAGTATCTTCGCTTTGAAGTAGGATATGTTGGTCGCCACGGCGAGGTCCATGGCGCTCTGGAGGAGTTGGAGCGCGTCGGGGTATTCACGGAGCGCCGCGTGCACATCGGCGAGTTTGCAGGAGGCCCGCATGAATATGATGGTCGCCGGATCTATGTCTCCGCCGGCGGTGTTGTCGTCCTTGTTGCGTGAACGGATGTCCTCCATGATGCGGAAAGCGCGCGAGGCGAATATCTTGGCGTCGGAGAAGTTATTCGTCTTGAGGAGCAGGTCGCTCATCCGGTCGATGAGCGATATCTCGTCCTCGTAGCATCCCGCCTTATGCAGTTGTTTGACGATCTCGACGATCTCGTGGAGGACGATCTTTTCGGTCTCGAGGAGCAGCAGTTCGCCCTGACTGAGAAGTTGGATATGCAGGAGCCCCTCGTTCTTGGCGGTGTTAAGCATCGTCTGCCAGAACAGGCGAGCCCACGAGGGGTCGGAAAATCCCCAGAGTTTCGCGTTCTTGAGTTCGAGATAGAGCGCGAAACGTTTGTCTTCCTGGTCCTTGCCGAACGACGAAAGGATGGACTGGTAACAGCGTTGCGCGAGTTCGAAGAATCCGAGTTTCTCCATGTAGATGGCGGAGGAGTAGAGGAAGGAGTTGTATTTCCGTTCGGTGATGCCGCCGAGGTTGAGGTAGCTCAGGAGCAACCAATGGCGGTTGGCGTCGGGAATGTCGCTGACAGCCGACAGGCGACCGACGATGTCGCGGTAGAATTTGCGGTCGTCCGGCTCTATCTTGAAACCCCGTTTGAGGATGTGGACCACCGCGCGCGAGAGGAAGCGACAGGCATCGTCATCGATGACGATATACTCGCGCGACACGAGGGTATCGACGTCGCCGTGCGATGAGCCGAGCAGAACCCCCAGCAGCGAAGAGGGGATGCGATACAGGCCGAGCATCACAAGCCGGCGGAGCAGGGTCGCAGCCGACGGTGGGAGATCGCGGTAGCGCATCAGCACCAGTTCTTCGGTGTCGTCCGGTATGACGAGATCGTCGGGCAGTTTCTGGAATCGCCAACTGCCGCGCATGTCGAAGATGAACCCGCGTCCCATGAGGAGCCGGAACAATTCCTGCGTGTAGAGCGTGTTATGTCGCGGGTTGTTGAGCACCTTCTCGATGTCGGCGGGCAGGCGCGGGGTCTTGAGGAATGCGCGCACCGCGGCGAGGCGTTCCTCATGCGGAGTGCCGGTGAAGTTGAACCGGCAGTCGTAATCGACCAGTTCGATGACCTGCGCGCGCTGGTCACAGATGAACAGCACAGTGAAGGGGATGAACGGGAACACTTTCTTGAGGTTGCGGAACAGCCGGAACGACCGCAGATTGACCTGCCCGGCGTTATCGACCACCCACAGGATCGGCTTATTGCGCGCCGACCAATAGCACATGAAGGCAAGCAGGTAATCGAGATCGCTCTTGGGCAGTTTGACCTGCACCGGGGTGAAGTTGAGGCAGAGGAGCGCCGTCAGCGACTCCCGTTTCCCGGCGGGAAGTATATCGGAGAAATATTTATCTATCTTGGCTCGCACCTGTTGCTGGTCGACGGTCTTGATGTTGAGCACCGACCGGACGAGGTGGATGAATATCGTATAATCGAAATCGAACGGATTGACGGTGCTGACGACGATGTTCGTATCGTACAGCGGGTTCTGGGCGACGAACTGTTCCACCGCGGCGGTGAAGTGGCCCTTGCCGGTGCCGGCGGGCGCCTCGAGTGTGAAAAAACCGCCATTCGATACGGTGATGCGTTTGCCTATCGCCGTAAAGAGCGTGGGGATGACCGGATCATGTATCTGCGCCGTGATGGCATCCGATATCTCTTGGAGCGAAGTGGGGTAGGTATTGTGGGACAGATAGGGGCTCAGCGAGCGTTCCGGTTCGTGGAAGGTTATCTCGCTCGCCTGCGGGGAGAGTTCGCCGGTGAGCGCCGTGTCCTCCTCGTACTCGGGAGCGGTATCGATCGGCGGTATGGTCTCGTTCGGGGCGCGGGTCGGCGTCGCGACGGGATGCCGTTCCTGCTCCGCTTCAGCCGCCAGCCGCCGGTGGAGCGACTCCTCCAGCGACCCCAGATCTATCTCGATATCCTTGCCGTTCGGCGGCGGCTCGTCGGGGATGATGATCTCGGTCAGCGTGATGTGCTGCGGCCGCTCGTTGAGAGATCTTTTCGGGGCGCTCTTGGCGTGTTTCGCCGGTGCCGGCGGAACGGTCTTGGCGGCGCCGGCGTAGCGGTCGGACAGTTTGCCGCCGCAGGCCATGCAGAAATTCGCCTCGCGCTCATACAGGAGCGCGCAGGAGGGGCAGGCCTTCGCGAGATCGCGGTGGCAGGCGGCGCAGGACGGTTCGTTGTCCGGCACCGGTATCTGGCAGAAAAAGCACTTCATGCACTACAGACAAGTGTCCAATACAGGGCGCGATGGTATCGTTTAACGGGTCGTTTGTCAAATAATCATTTCCTCGCCGATGACCCACCAACTTTCCAGCGTTTCCCGTGCGCTCCGGACGGTCCCGCCGACCGAGCGGAACCACCCGCGTTCGAGGTCGAAAAAGGCGCGGAGCATGATGCGCAGTTCGGTTCGGTCGGGTAGGGTGCCGGCGCAGGCGACGGTGTATTCGAACCCGTCCGCGGTGATATATTCGGTGCGGTAGCGGCACGAAAGGCGACCGTCGCAGAAGCTGCCGAGCCACCCCTTTCCGGCGTACACGGCGCCGGAGGGCAGGAGGAACAGCACCCGTCGAGCGCTTGCCGGATACAACGGGCTCAGGTGCTGAGGGCACAGATCCTCGATGCCGTCGGTGGCGATGGAGATGTCGAACCGGTCGTGGGAAAGGAACGCGCTCAGGCGCCGGTCGATCTCGCCCGTTATCAGGCCGGTGATGCGCAACCGGTCGTCGATGCGTTTTACCTGCTGGAGAAGATGGTACCGGTTGCGTAGTTCGATGGTGTGGCCGTCGGCATAGCGCAGGGTGCCCGTTTCGGTCACCGTGGTCTCGGCGGCGCAGTCGTCGCAGAAAGAGGCGCGCGCGCCGTACGATTCGCGATACAGGAACACGGTAAGGGCCGTGATGGTCGTCAGGATGATCGCGAGTGCGGTCCGGACGCCGACGCGGCGGTGCCACGACGCCATATCCTCTCCTCCGGGGGAACGAGGATCAGTTCTCTTCTTCCATCGTTTCGTCTATGGGAGCGAACTTGGTGTAGTGGGGCAGGAAACGGAGTTTGACCTCTCCCTGCTGACCGTTGCGGTTCTTCTTGACGAGTATCGAGGTGAGGTCGCGTTGCGATTCCTTGCCGATGTTGCGGTGTATGAAGATGACGACATCGGCGTCCTGCTCGATCGCGCCGCTGTCGCGCAGGTCTGAGAGCATCGGGACCCCCTCCTTGCGCTCCTCTATCTTGCGGCTCAACTGGGCGAGCGTGATGACCGGGATGCCGATATCCTTGGCGAACAGTTTGATGTTGTGCGATATGTGTTCGATCTCGCGGACCTTGTCCGGTGTCTTGTCGTACGAAGGGTCGTGCATGAGTTGGATGTAGTCGATGAATACGGCGTCGAGTTTCCCAGCCTCGACGCGTATCTTCTTGGCCTTCGAACGGACATCGGCCATGGTGAGATAGGACGATTCGTCGATGTAGAAGGGGAGTTTTGAAAGGGTGTCAACCTCGCGCCAGAGCCGTTCGTACTCGTCCTCCTCTATCTTGCCGGTGGTGAAGTTCTTGGCGTTGATGAGGCATTCCTGCGATATGATGCGCCGCACGAGTTGCGAGGAGGGCATCTCGATGGTGAAGAAGAGCACCGTCGCCCCCTGCCGGGCCATCGAGGCCGCCATGTTGAGGGCGAAACTGGTCTTGCCCATGCCGGGCCGTCCCGCGACGACGACCATCTCGCCCGGCTTGAACCCGGTGGTGAGGTTATCGAGTTGCGGGTAGCCCGAGGTGATGCCCTGCAGTATCGCGCCATGCTTGACGCGCTGGTCGAGCGCGCCGAGTTCCTCGTCGATGAGTTTGTCGAGTTTAACGACCGACCGGGCGTTGCGCTTGATGCTCAGTTGGATGAGTTCGTTCGTGGTCTGGTTGACGATGAAGTCGAAATCGCGCTCCTGCCGGTAGGAAAGCGACGCGTTGTCCTCGCAGATCTTGATGAGTTGGCGGTGGAGCGATTTGTCGGCGACGATGCCGGCGTGGTCCTTGAGCGCCGCCTCGGCGGTGAGTTGTGCCGCCTCCATCAGGTCGGAAAGGAACGGGATGCCGCCGACGAACTCGAGTTCACCCCGCTTGGTCAGTTCGTCGCTGACGGTCACCAGATCGGGGGTGCGCCCCGACCGGAACACATCCTGAATGGCGCGGAATATGTTCTGGTGGCGCGTCTCCCAGAAATCGGCGGGGATGAGCCCGTGCTCCTCCACGGTGCCGTAGAGCCCGCCCTTCAGGAGCAGGCAGCCGAGCAACGAGGATTCGGCCTCGAGATTGTGGGGGAGCGTGATGAGTTGCTTCATTCGGTCGCGGTCTTTTCCCCGGTCGCGGTCTCGGGGGCCGGCTCGGCCTCGGGCGCCGCGTCCTCCTCCAGAGCGACCACCCACAGTTTCACCTTGCCCTTGAGTTCGCGGAACAGTTTCACCTCGACCTCGTACACGCCGCTCTTCTTTATCGGGCCATCGAGGATGATGTGGCGGTGATCTATCTCGTAGCCCTTCTCCTTGAGCGCGTCGGCTATCTCGCGGGTGGTGACCGACCCGAAGAGTTTGCCCTCTTCGCCGACCTTCTTGGCGATGCTGATGTCGACCGCGGCGATCTTCTCGCCGAGTTCGCGCGCCTTGCCGTACTCGCCGTCTATCTTCTTCTGTATCATGCGGCGGTTGAACTCGAGTTCCTTGATGTTCTTCTCGTTGGCCGGCAGAGCGAAACCCTGCGGGACGAGATAGTTGCGACCGTACCCGTCCTTCACCCGCACGACATCGCCGGCGTTGCCGAGTTTGTCGATGTCCTTGGTAAGAATGATCTTCATGGCGTCCTCCCTAGCGTCCGGTCACGGTGTAGGGCAACAGGGCGATGGTGCGCGACTTCTTTATCTCGCGGGCCACATCGCGCTGGTGTTTCGCGCAGATGCCGCTGATGCGGCGCGGGATGATCTTGCCGCGCTCGGTGATGTAGTTCAGCAGGACCTCGGGGTGCTTGTAATCTATCGGTATCTCCGCGTTCGCGCAGAAACGGCAGACCTTTCTTCTCCGGTAAGTGACCATGGGTTTCTCCTTTTATTTACAGTTCAATGTTCTCTTCTTCGACATCCTGCGACTTCTTCAGACTGCTCTGAAGTTTCGCGTTGTATTCGCGGTTCTCGTCGACCGGCGGCTCGGCCGGGGCGGCGGGCGCCGCAGGCCGTTCGGTCCGTTCGGGCCGATCCTCGTGGGCGGGCCGCCATTCGGGCATGCGGTCGCCGAGGATCGACACCCCCTTGGCGTTCGCGCGCAACTGTTCAGGGTCGGTCTCGTCGTTGTGACGGGCCGACATGAACTTGAGCACATGCTCCCAGTTGTTGAAATTGCGCTCAAGTTCGGCGACGAGCGCGCCGGTGCCCACATAGTCGAAGTAGACATAGTGGCCTTTCATGCTTTTCTTGATCTCGTAGGCGAGTTTCTTCTCGCCCCACGACTGGAATGACACGATCTTACCGTTCATCCCCTCGACGATGCCGTTGACGCGGTCGGCGAACTGTCTGACCGCCTCCGAGCCGCCCTCGGGCTTGAGGATGACGGTGGACTCGAAATGCTTCTCTTTCATGGTTCCTCCTTACGGGTATAAAGTCCAATCCTTCAATTGAACAAGGAGAACGCTCCGGTTGTTCAACGAGCGAAAACGGATGAAATATAGTCAGAATAGACCGGTTGGCAAGATTTTTTACTGTCGGTGGAGATAACAGGTTGAAAGGTCAGAGAGAACGGTAAGGAATAAAGTTTGATTTCAACACCGTTTAAGGTAGAATCACCGCGAGTTCCAAGCGTCCCTTACAACTAAGGAGGATATCATGCGCGCGCTCCGTTCTTTCGTTCTCGCGTCCCTTGTCCTTGTTGCGGTCGTTTCGTGCGGCCCGGACGATAAAAAGGAGGGGGTGCAGGGTTCTTACGACCTGCCGGCGTCGTGCGAGAATTCCTGCGCGGAGGTCTCGACGGTCGTGGCGCTCGACAAGGAACTGAAGAGCGGCACCGCCGCCTGTGTCTGTGTCAGGCGCGGCACCTACGAGGGAGCCTTCACCGTCGGACACCCGGTGACGGTCATCGGCGAGAAGGACAACACCAGCATCCTTACCCAAGAGGGCGGCGTGACCGTCACGGTGGCGGCCGACTCGGTCACCCTGCAGGACCTTGTCATCCGGACCGCTGGCAAAAAGACGACCGGCATACTCGCGGAGGGCAGTTGGGAAACCCAGAAACTGAAAGACCTCAAGATAGATTCCTGTACGGTCGAGGCGACCGATGGCACCGGCGTGAAGATAAACAACGCCGAGGGGATCATCGTGCAGAACGGCATCATCGTGCAGAACGGTATCGTGGTGCAGGGCGATGCGGTGGACCAGACCGATCAGGGGGTGGGACTGTCGGTGTCCGACTCCAAGACGGTGACCGTTTCGGGCGGTTCCATTACCGTTAACGGCGGCAGATCGGCGGCCGCCTTCAGTGTCACGACCGGTATCATCATACAAAATGGCATCATCGTGCAGAACGGCATCATCGTGCAGAATGGGACGACGCCGATATCTCTTCTCGCCGCCGGGGTGGAAGACCCCCCGTATTCGTACGGCATCTATCTGAAGGATTGCGCCGAGGTATCGATATCCAACGCCTCGTTCGTGAATGATGGCATTTCCGTGACCGGCGCCAACTCTTGGTCGCTGGTCGCGCTGTCGAGCAATTCGGTCTCGGTGGCATCCTCTTCTTTCAATGGTGCCGACAAGCCAAATACGACGGCGTGTTATGCCGCCGCCTCGACCATAGCTATAAACCTTTCGACGGTCTCTCGCTTCACCAAGGGTGGCTATGTGTTCAAAGAGGGCTCCATCGCAACAATGACCGGCGGAGAACTCTCGTCGCTCAAGGGAGATGTCGCCGTGTACGGCAGCGATTCGACCATCACGATGACCGGTACCGAGATACTTGACATCGAGCCGCCCTCCGGCGCGGGATCGGGTGGTCGCGGCATTGCGCTCGTCAGCGGCGCGGTCATCGATGCGCAGGGGATAACGGTGCAGAACTGCCGGTCGAGCGGCATCATCTTCGACGATTCGTTCGGCACGATAGCGGGCGCCACCGTCACCGGTAACAAGTATGCCGGAGTTTGGGTGCAGGACGCGGTGGCGACCGGCACCGATAAGATATCGATCACCAACTCCGAATTCGACGAGAACGATTTCGTCGCCGTCTATGCGATAGATTCGGCCGGCATCGAAATAAAAGACACCACGCTTTCCCAGAGCGTTCTGAAGGAAAGGAATGAGATCCCGATGGGCGATGGCCTTGTCTTCTTCGGTGAGGCGCTTGCCACCGCCGTTGACGCGATCGTGCTGGACAATGTGGATTTCGACGACAATGGTCGCGCCGGCGCGATATTCGACTCCGGTCGGATCAACGAACCGGAACTTATAGGCGTAACCGCCAACGACCTGACGGTCACCGGAACGGTCACGGACGGCAAATACGGCATCATCATCCAGAATGGCAAACCGACCACAGCGTTTGACATCGAACGCAAAGCGAACAATGCCTTTGCGGAGATCGATGCCAACTTTACCGGTACTCTTGCGGTATTCGGTGAAGGACAGAAGCAGAGTGTCTCTCAGTAGCAACAAGAGATCCGCGTAACATATCGACCGAGGAGAGGAGGTCTTTTCATGTGTAAACTCCGGGTTCTCTTTCTTTCTATACTGTTTTTGGTGCTTGGCGCTTGCACCGAAAAAAGCACGACGTCAACAGACGATGCGGCCACCGGCGACACCGATGTTGCTGGCGATGAACTGCTCTCCGATGCCGACACTTACGACTTCTGGAAGGATGGTCCGCAACGGCCGCATCCGGTCGACTGGGGCACCTGCCCCGAAGGATGGGAACCAAAGGAAGAGAAAGATGAAGATGGCAATCTGCTCGCCAAGTACTGCGAACCGATACTGCCACCTGATGATACCGAATGCGAGCCGGGCTATTTCGCGATGTTTGGCTCAACCGAATGCCAGCGGATAGGCGACCCGTGTCCCGAAGGCGAATTCGCCGACATCCCAACTGATGCCGGGACCGAGATAATTTATGTGTCCGAAGGGGAGTCCATTCAGGCGGCGATAGACGCGGCGCAGGACGGTGCGGTGATTGCGATTGGAAAGGGAACCTTTACAGAGGAAGAATCGTATCCGGGAGATTGGAGCGACGGCAATCCTCGTGACGCGGCAATAAGCATTTCCTCATACCCCTCGAAGTCAATTACCCTATGGGGAGCCTGTCCGGAGAAAACGATTCTCCGGTCCGATACACCGCCGTTAGAGGGGCTTTTTTCCGCGATCATCATGATAAAACAATATGACCCTTCCAGCAGAGTTCTGGTAAGGGACATTACTGTTTCGGGGAATCGCATAGGGATAGCCGTTAAGGCAAGTTCGTCGAACGAAGATAATTTCTTGGTAAGAAGGACCTCCTTGGTCGAACTTGAAAATGTCGCCATAGTTGATGCTAAGGAAACCGGATTGTATATTCGGGGCTCGGCCCGCGTTTTTTTTACCAACGGGTTGATACGCAACACGGTGCCCGATGACTGGGGCCTGGGCATGGGGATCGATATCGATGAGAGTGCCTCCTTGGTTGCCTCGCGTCTCATCGTTGAAAAAAGCAGATCGACGGGAATAAAAATGGATTCTTCTGACGAAGTCTTCGGCTCGCTCTTGATCGCCCGGGACTTGATCGTGCGCGATACCTTGTCTCGTGAGTCGGATCAGGGAAATACCAATGGAGAAGGGATCATTATAGGTAACCATGTGACCGCAGATCTCTCACGAGTATTGATCGAGCAGAACCGAAACTTTGGAATTATAGCGGTCAATGCCTCTGGGGTAAAACAAAAGATAACAGCCAAAGATATCATAATTCGAGACACCTTGCCCGAGGAAAGCAGTTCAATTTCGGGCTTTGGACTGGCCATTGCCGATTCGGATGAGTTGTACGATACGGGTGCGACAGAGGTAAAAATAAACAACGCCCTTATTGAGAAAAGCCATTCCGTGGGTCTTTATGCCGGATCGTTAGAGGGAGGGGAGACCTGGCTGATGGCCACCGACCTGATCGTGAGGGATACTTATCCGAACATGGCGGACAGCGGCGTGGGCTCAGGAATGGAGTTGTCCGATAATTCGACCATCGTATTGGAACGAACTCTTATTGAGCGTAATAAGACCTTCGGCATGGCAGCATACACTGAAAAAGAGAACTCATATGTCGATCTTTTTGTGATAGATCTTCGAGTGCTTGACACCGAATCTCAACAAAGCGACTATCGATGGGGGGACGGTCTGGTTCTTATGGACAATGTCACCGCCGAGATAAACAGGACCATTTTAAAAAATAATCGAGAGATCGGTATGTTGATCAATAATTCCTCTTTATTCGGGAGTCCGTTGGTAACACTTAGAAATGTTCTGATCTCAAATACCAATATCCGCAAGTGCTATGAGTTGAAACTTGATTGTGGGTATGCTCCCGATATGCCTTTCGGACATGGGCTTGGCATATATGATGGTGCCGAAGCATTCCTCAGCAATGTGGTCGTCGACGGGAATCAGCATGGGTTACAGATAAAAAACGCGAAGGTCTTCACCGGCGAGAACTGCTCCCTGCCGTTCGGTGATGAGGAAGGGAAAACCATATGTGTCCATATCCTTGATAACGAGACCGCGATCAACGCCTTCGATCTTCCCGCCGACTACGATGTCTTTGCCGCCTTTGCCAACACCAGTACTTGGTACGAAGGTAACGGCACGCCTTTTTCTGGTGATCCCGAGGATGTCCCGGAGCCTCCGGATCCGACCAATAACCCGATGGAAGAATAGCGAATAAAGGGGAGGAAAATCATGAAAACGAAGACGCTCTTTTTCGCGCTGATGGCTTTGCTTTCGTTTTGCACCTGCACTGAAAAAAACGAAGCAAAGACCGACAATGAGGTGGTAAGCGACACTGACAGCGCTACGAGCGACGCCGATGCCGTGACCGGTGATGAACTACTCTCCGACGCTGACACATGGGATTTCTGGAAGAATGGGCCTCGGCCTCCCGACTGGGGTCCCTGCACCGGCGGCTGGGAGCAGAAGGAGCAGTACAACGAAGAAACCGGGCGCCTTGAGGCGCGCTGGTGCGAGCCGCCAGCCAACTGGCGTCCCGCCGCTCCGGTGGATTGGGGCACCTGTCCCGAGGGATGGGAGCCGATGGAGGAAAAGGACGAGGATGGGAATCTTCTCGCCAAGTATTGTGAACCGATACTGCCGCCCGACGACACTGAGTGCGAGCCGGGATATTTCGCCATGTTCGGCTCGACCGAATGCCAGCGGATAGGCGACGAATGCCCCGAAGGTGAATTTGCCGACATTCCGACCGACGCCGGGACAGAAATAGTCTATGTCTCCGAGGGGGATTCCATTCAGGCGGCCATTGATGCCGCGAAGGATGGTGCGGTCATCGCGATAGGTAAAGGGACCTTTGACGAGTTCGTCACCATCACCGACAAGAACATCACCCTCTGGGGTGCCTGTGTAGAGGGAACGATCCTTTCACCGACCACCCCGATGAGCGACGGAGCGGTTGATGCTATCATCCGCATTGACGGCACTGACCCGGAAAAGAAGGTCGTGGTCAAGAACCTGACCCTCACCGGTGGGCAGAGGCGCGGGATCAACCTGTCAAAGATCTCCGCCGATGTGTTGAATACAGCGATAATGGGCACCAAGAGACAGGGAGTAGCCATTAACGGCCACGGAAAGCTTCTTCTTTCTTCCTGCATTATAAAAGACACGATCGCTTCGGATGACCACACGCGGGGACAGGGGATCTCTATATGGAACTCTGATGTCAACATTATTCGTGGCGTTTTTGAGCGGAATAAGAATAGCGGCATTATTGCTCTCTCTGATGCAGGAGAACTGTCGAGCATAACCGGCACGGATCTTATAGTGAGAAACACCCAGGCTCAGGAAAGCGATGATCTATGGGGAGAAGGTATCTCTACCACGGGAGGCGTTTCTTTTGTTGGCGAGAGAGTCTTGTTGGAGAACAATAGAGACGCAGGTTTTTTCGCTGCGACAGCTTCTTCTAATGATCAAGGACATCTTATCGCTCAATATCTTATCGTTCGTGACACGCAACCTCAAAAAAAAGATGGTACTGGAGGAATCGGGATCATGGCACAGGATACGGTCACCGTTGAGATATCCAAAGCGCTTTTGGAAAGGAACAGAACCTCCGGTTTTTATGCTGTCACGCGCGAGATAGCGGGGTCGCACGGACAAGTCGAACTGACCGACATTATCGTGCGTGATACGATCTATCAGGAAAGCGATAAAAATAATGGTAAGGGAATAAATTTTCAAGACAATATTTCCGCAAAAGCCGAAAGGGTTCTCTTAAGCGATAACAGAGAGGTAGGATTTTTTGCCGGGACTTTTACGGAAGGCGCAAAAGGCGACATAGATATCGTCGATCTGGTGGTGATTGGTACGAAAGAGCAGGAAAGTGACAAGAAGTTCGGTCGAGGTGTTGTTGTCAAAGACAATATGAGCGCACTCTTGGCGCGTATCGTTGTTGAGCGCAATTGGGATATTGGTATCCTTGCATCAACTTCCGATGATGCGGAAGGAACTTTCGTCGTTTCTGATGTTGTGGTGCGCGACACCGGGTCGCAAAAAAGTGACGGCATGATGGGCCGAGGGATCAGTTTAACTGATAATATCGCCGCTGACCTTAAGAGGGTGTTATCGGAAAGAAGCAGACATGTTGGTCTTCTTGCGGGGACATCATCATCCAGCAATTATGCTCATTTTATTGGCGCCGATCTTGTCGTGCGTGATACCCTCCCGCAAGAGAATGATAAGTCGGGAGGCAGGGGGGTCGCTTTTCAAGGGAATTTTAAAGCCAATATATCTCGTGTTCTTGTAAAAGAAAACAGAGAAATGGGGTTGGGCGCCGGGTCTTTTTCTGTTGAGGATCAGGGGGAAATTGTTGCAACCGATATTATCGTTATTGACACCGAGGCGCAGGAAAGCGATCTGCGATGGGGCAATGGTATCGCTTTCCAAGATGTTATGGCAACCATCACTAATGCTTTAGTCGATAATAACCGCGAGATGGGGGTATACATAACTCGCGCAGAACACGAGACAAGTGAGGCTTACTTCACCAATGTCACCATTTCTGACACGAGAGTTCGTGAATGTTATGAGCAGGATCTCCCGTGCAACTACCTACCGGAGATACCTTGGGGCCACGGGCTCGGAGTGTATGCGGGAGCTGAGGCGATATTAGGTAATGTCGTCATCGATGGCCATCAGCATGGCCTGCAGGTGAAAGGAGCAAAAGTGTTCGCCGGCGAGAACTGTGCCCTGCCCTTCGGAGAAGAAAAAGGCAAGACCGCCTGCGTTCATATTCTCAACAATAAGACCGGGATCAACGCGTTTGATCTACCCGCCGACTACGACATTTTCGCCGCCTTTGCCAATACCAACACTTGGTACGAAGGTAATGGCACACCTTTTTCAGGTGATCCCGAGGATGTTCCGACGCCTCCGGATCCGATCAATAACCCGACGGAGAACTAACACCAAGAGGAGAAAAACATGAGAACGAGAGGGCTTTTTTTCGCGATGATGGCGTTGCTTTCGCTTGGTGCCTGCTCCGAGAAAAGCACCACGCCTAACGACGAGGCGGCCACCGGCGATGTCGATGTTGCTGGCGACCAACTGCTCTCCGACGCCGACACTTACGATTTCTGGAAGGACGGTCCGCAACGGCCTCATCCAGTGGACTGGGGCACCTGTCCTGAAGGATGGGAGCCGAAGGAAACGAAAGACGAGGAAGGCAACCTTCTCGCCAAGTACTGCGAACCGCCGTTAAATTGGCGTCCTGCTGCTCCGGTGGATTGGGGCACCTGTCCCGAGGGATGGGAGCCGATGGAGGAAAAGGACGAGGACGGCAATCTCCTTGCCAAATACTGCGAGCCGATATTGCCGCCGGACGGGACCGAGTGCGAGCCGGGTTACTTCACGATGTTTGGCTCAGTTGATTGCCAGCGGATAGGTGATGAGTGCCCTGACGGCGAGTTCGCCGACATTCCGACCGACGCCGGGACAGAAATAGTCTATGTCTTCGAGGGGGATTCCATTCAGGCGGCCATTGATGCCG
>JAKQHE010000225.1 GCA_029573155.1 bacterium | reverse complement strand
CGAGGCGCTCACGGTGGTCGACGTCAACACCGGCAAATTCCTCGGCCACGGTTCGCTCGAACAGACGGTGCTGCGGACCAACCTCGAGGCGGTCGACGAGATCGCCTATCAACTGCGCCTGCGCAACATCGCCGGTATCATCGTGGTCGACTTCATTGACATGCGTCACCACGCCAACCGTCAGAAGGTCATCCGGGCGCTTGAAACGGCGCTCGAACACGATCCGGCCAAGAACACCGTCTATCAGTTCACGCGACTCGGGCTTATCCAGATAACACGCAAACGGACCTCCGAAAGCGCGCTTGCCACGCTCACCGAGCCGTGTCCCTACTGCACCGGCTCCGCCAGCATACTGTCACGCGAGTCGGTCTGCTTCAAGATCATCCGCGAACTGGTGCGGCAGAACCGCCTGTACCAGACGCGCCGCTTCCATGTCGAGGCGCACCCCGATGTCGTCTTCGCGCTCCAGCAGACCTTCGCCGATGAATTCGCGAAGGTGCAGAAGACCCACCGGCTCATGGTCGAGGTGCGGAGCGACGGGTCTCTCCATCGGGAACATTTCGTCGTGTCGGCCGACTGATCCGCCGGCCGTTATCTCTCTAGAACACCAGTGAACAGCCGCAACCTTCGTCTTTCGGCTTGTCGGTGTCGATGTCGTCGGGAAGAGAGGAGTCCTCATCGTCCAAAAGGTTGTCCGCGTCGTCGCACGCAGTGTACCCGGTGCAGGTCGCATTGCAGTGTCCGCAGGTCCCGTTAAGGAGAGAGCCGTCATCGCAGAACTCCGGTCCATTGGTCGTGCCATCACCGCAGTGGGGCATGACCGAGTCGATGTCGGTGTCGGGAAGAGGCGTATCCTTGTCCTGCGGCATCCCGTCGTCGGGGGTCACGGTGTCATCCGCGAGCGGGGTGCCGTCGTCGAGGATGACCGGCGCGTCGTCGGTCTCTTCCTCGTCGATGAGAATGTCGTCGGTGAGGATATCGTCGGTCACTACATCGTCAAGCGTCACCTCATCAGTGAAAACTTCGTCCTGCCCGATGGCATCCTCATCCGGTTCGATGATGTCGTCGGGTTCCACCGTGTCGTCATCGGGCTGTTCCACGATGCCGATCGACAGTTCATATGCGCCGCTACCTTCTATCGCGATGTAGACCGTGCCGCTCTGACCGGCAACGCCAACGATCACCTCGGTCTCGCCCGCACCGCCGCCGTTCGCCGCGTCGATGCATGCCTCGCCCGCGCCGCAGACACCGAGCAGATTCAGGGCAAGATCTCCACCATCGGTCGGCACCACCTGTATCTGGTATTCGATGCCCTCTTCGACCGTCAGTTCGTACACCATATCGACGGTCGCCTGCGTGGCGGCCGCGCACCCGACGCCATAAGTTTCAAGTGAATTCGGGCGAGTAACGGTGTCGCCGGTCGTCGTGTAGGGCAGGGCGCCTATCACGATCGCATTGCCGCACACTCCGCTCATAAGCGTTCCCGCGCAGTCGCCTTCGAAGCAGACATCGTTCTCGGTCAGGTCGTTCCCGTCATCGCAGGTGTTCGTATCATCATCGATGTACTGGCATCCGGCGGACGGATCACACGAGTCATCAGTACAGGCATTGTCGTCAGCGCAGACCAGCGGTTCACCCGGGTTGCAGAGGCCCAGATCATCGCACAATTCTTCACCGTTGCAGGCATTTCCGTCGGCACAATCGCCGTCCACGAGACAGTAAACACAGGCGGTCGATTCGCCGTTGAGGAAGAAGCCGTCATCGCAGGTCCACGCACAGTCGGCGGGTAGTTCCCATCCACCGTCGGTGGTGTAGTGGATCGTGACATTGGCGATGGTGTCGCTACTGTTCACTGGATTGGCGTTGTCTTCATCGCACGGCACTTCCTTCGAGTTGATGCAGGCGCCGCCCTCGTAAATATGATCGATGTCACAGGTGAGATAAAATAACCGCGTCGACTCTATGAACGATGTTGAATCGTTCATATATCCCCCGTATGTCTTACCGCGTACCCTTACCTGGTACTGTTGGTAAAAGGGGAGGGAAAGCCCGCCAAGTTCCCAGCCACCCGATATCCTAGTGCCTACGCCGAGAAATGACCATGTGGACCCGTCGGAAGACCCTTCAAAAAAGACCTCATGCACCTCCGGTCCCGAGCCGCTCCTTATCCATTGCACGGTTGTTCCATCTGAAGAGACCGCAATCTCCAGCAGAGCCGCCTCATCGGCGCTCAAACGGGCTAAGCGGTTTCTCGTTTCTCCTCCGATGGTGGTGAAATCGCCACCCGCTACGACCTTACCGTCAGCCTGTATCGCAAGAGCCCAGACATAGGAGTCGGCATTCGGGTCGAACGCGGTATCTAGTGATCCGTCAGAGTTGAGTTGGGCTATGTGGTTCCGGGTCATACCTCCGAGCGTGGTAAAGTTGCCGCCTGCGACGATCTTCCCGTTCGTTCTAACAACTATGGGGTAAACCTGTCCATTTGCGCCGGGGTTGAAAACCGTATCTACGGAGCCGTCCGTGTGGAGCCGGGCGATGTAGTTTCGCGCCACACCTCCTATGGTTGAAAAGGCGCCACCCACGAGTATCTTGCCATCCGCCTGTACCGCTATGGAACGAACAAAGCTACTTGCGTCTGCGCTAAAAACCGTATCCAGGGTGCCGTCCGCGTTCACGCGGGCGATACGGCTCCGGGCCTGTCCGCCGATCGTTGCGAAGGCGCCGCCCACCAGTATCTTTCCATCGGATTGCAACGCCAGAGCACTGATATAGTTGTCCGCACCGATATCAAAGGTCGTGTCCAGTGAGCCGTCGGCATTAAGACGGGCCAATCGATTCCGCGTGATGCCACCGATGGTGGTGAAAGAGCCACAGACAACGATCTTTCCGTCGGGTTGAACGAGCGCTCCGAACACGATGTCGTTCGCATTCGGATCGAAAGCCGTATCCAACGACCCGTCAGTATTGAGACGGGCCAACCGATTCCGCGTCGTACCTCCGATAGAGGTAAATAGCCCTGCCAAAAGCATGTTACCGTCGGACTGCAGGGCAATCGCGTAAACCGTGCTGTTCACCGACGGGGCGAAGGTCGCGTCGAGAGTGCCGTCGGCATTGAGCCGGGCGATATGGTTCTTTGTCTCGCCACCGATAGTAGTGAACTCGCCCCCCACCAGTATCTTGCCATCAACTTGCAGGGCCAATCCATTGACAATGCCATTTGCATCAGGATTCAAGTTCGCATCAAGTGTGCCGTCGGCATTGAGACGGACGATACCTCCGATGCCTCCCACGAGTATTTTGCCATCGGCCTGTACGGCAAAGGCATAGACCTCTCCAAAGGCCACTTCGGGATCAAAGCTCTCGTCCACCGTGCCGTCGGCATTGAGGCGGGCGATATTGTTCCGGGCTATGCCGCCCACAGAGGTGAAAACGCCACCGACCAGTATCTTACCGTCGGCCTGCATGGCTATGGTTAAGATGGGGTCATCCGCATTCGGGTCGAAGAAGCGATCTGCATTACCATCGGTGTCAACCCGACCGATGTGTTCGCGTTCTTCCCCGCCCAACAAGGAAAACACTCCCCCGACCAGTATCTGTCCGTCCGGTTCTACCGCAAGGGCATAGACATCGTCGTTCGGGCTACAGGAATAGGTAAAGGCTTCGTCCACGGAGCCGTCAAGGTTTAATCGGACTACAGCCCGCGTTCCCGCCCCCCAATGGAGCCCTCCTGCTAGGATCTTGCCGTCATTTTGTACCACGATAGACAGCACAAAGGCAATAATGTTCGGGGGCTCGAAACTGATGTCCACCGAGCCGTCAGCGTTGAGTTGTGCCAGATACTGTTTTGCGGTACCGGCTATACTGGTAAATCCGCCGCCGGCCATTATCTTTCCATCGGGTCGTATCGCCAGAGCGAGAACTTCACTGTTGGCATTCGGGTCGAAGGAGGTATCCAAAGAACCGTCCCCGTTGAGACGGGCGATGCGGTTCCGCGCCACCCCGCCGATGGTGGTGAACGTACCCCCCAGCAGTATCTTTCCGTCTGTTTGCACGGCGATAGCGCGAACTTCATTATTCGCATCGGGGTCAAAAGTTTCATCGATGGTTCCGTCGGGGTTAAGGCGAGCGATATTGTTCCGTGTCTCGCCGCCAGCCTCGGTAAAATCTCCCCCGATCAGTATCTTGCCATCAACCTGTAGAGCAACGGCATAAACATTGCCGTACACAGACGGATCAAAGCCGTCAATGACCGAGGTCGCCTGAGTCAAGAGCGGCATCAGGAAAATCACGCAGAAAAAAAGAGCGGAAAAAAAACCTTTAGCCCTGAAAAATTCCATTACCGAACCTCCTGTGTCGGCACTATTGGGGATGACGAGTCTTTTATGTTTCATAACGGAGGAAAGGATATCACCTTTCTGAAAAAAAACAACCGTGGTGAAGGTGTAAAGAGAAAATGAGGAAAGGGTATCTAGAACACGAGCGAACAACCACAGCCGCCGTCGACCGGTTTGTCGGTGTCGGCGCCGGGGATGAAGGCATCTTCATCGCCGAGCAGTTCGTCGCCCGTTTCGTCCGGTATCTCGTTGTCCACGACGGTGGTATCGGCGACCGTCGTGTCGACATCCGGCTTGGCCTCGGCCCAATCGGGCTCCGAACCTTCGCCGGTCGGCGGATCGTCAATGTCTTCCTCTTCCCCTTCGTCGATGGCCGTTCCGTCGGTCTCTTCTTCGTCGATGAGGATGTCGTCGGTCATCGCCTCGTCGGTCACCACATCGTCGATGACCACTTCGTCCGGTTCCTCCTCGTCGGTGACGGTGTCGTCGAGCAGAAGATCGTCAGGTGTCACCGTGTCGATGTCGGGCTGAGGCGTCTCCTCGCGCTCGATGGTCAGCGTGAAGTCACCGGTGCCGCTGAGCGACTCGACCACGAGCGTCGCGTTGCCGCCGATGAGCGGCGTATAGGTGAACGAATCGGTGTCGCCGCCGGTGTTGAGGCAGGTGGCGTTGGTGAAGATGACGCTACAGATGGGGATGATGGCGATGAAGCCGGTCCAGCCGCCGTGGCGTTCGATCGATATCGTGTATTCGACCCCGCCGTCCATGTCGACATGAACGACGACATCGCCGAGCGGCGCATTATTCGTCGGACAGTTGGTGCCGTAGGTGGTCAGGTGGCTTGGCCGCCCGACGGTGGTGCTTTCGAGCACATAGGGGAATATCGTCGCTTCGTAGGCATCGGAGCAGGAGCCGATGATCTCGGTGCCGAGGCATTCGCCGTTGGCGCAGGTCTCTTCGTCGGTGTAATCGTAGACATCCTCGCAGGAGATACCGTTGGTCGCGGTGTAGTCCTCGGGAGGACAGATGTCCGAATACCCGTCACATTTTTCGGGGGCATCGCAGGTGCCGATCGAGGGGCGGCAGATGTCATTCGCCGTCAGGTATTTGTCCTCGGGGCAGGGGCCGCCGAAGCCGTCGCAGTATTCGATGGCGTCGCAGAGGTGGCCGATCTCCCGGTCGCGACAGGGGGTGGTGTCGGGCTCGAAGTTGTCGAGGCACTGACCCGCGTCGTCACAGGTGTCGGGTTTGTCGCACACGGTGTCGGTATTGTCGCCGCACGGAGTGTCCTTGACCTCGAAGTTGTCGAGACATGCGCCGTCGCCGTCGCAGTAGTTCGGTCCGTCGCAGTCGGTATCGGTCTGATCGCCGCAGGGGGTGAACTCGGCGGTGGGGCCGTTCACGCAACCGAACACATCGTCGCACACATCGTTGGTGCATTCGTTATCGTCGTCGCAATCGATGGTCGACCAGTCGTATATGCCGCCATCCTGCAGTTCGCACAACACCAGATCACCGCTGTCGCAGTACTGTTCGCCGGCGACGCAGAGATCGGGATCGTTGCATTTCTCCTCCCAGTCCCCCGTGACGCATTCCTCGTAGGCGACGCCGTTCCCATTCTTCCCGCAATCAGTGCCGAGCAACCGGATATTGCCATCGTCGCAGGCGAACTTTGCGTCAAGGGTCTGGGGGGTATCCATGGTCACATTGCAGGTCGTCAAGGTGCCGGTGCAGGCGCCGCTCCATTCGACGAAATGGCTGAGGGGATCGGCGGTCGCGGTCACTGTCACCGTCGTGCCGGTGTCGTAGTCGTAGGTGCAGACGCTGCCGCAGTCAAGATGGTCCAGACCGTCGGTCAGAACGCCGTCACCCGAACCGCTCTTGGTGACGGTCAGATTGAAGGTGGTGGGCAGGGCCAGCAACAGACACGGAACGAGCGCGACGAGGAAAAGAACAAAAAACACCCTTTTCATGAACATCCTCCCTTTCTCTACGGATAAAAAACATCTTAATGGGTCGATGCTAATAAAGAACGGATCGGATGTCAATTTATCGTTGACAGAGCACCGACCAGCGCCGCCATCTCTTCGGTGGTATGTCCCGCCGAAAGCGACAGTCGCAGCCGCGCGGTCCCTTCGGGCACCGTGGGGGGCCTGACCGGCAGACCGAGAAGCCCTTTTTCGAGGAGGGTTTCGTAGCGCGCCATCGTCGCCGGGATATCACCCAGCACGATCGGCACGATCGGCGTTGCGGCGGCCGGGACGACCGTGCGGAGCGTCGCAATGTGACGCTGCAGCCGTTCGCGGAGTCGCGTTCCCTCGTCCGACCTAACGATATCGATGGCGGCCGCGCAGGCGGCGCAGACCATCGGCGGGGTCGCGGTGGTGAAGATGAAACTGCGGGCGCGGTTGATGAGATAGTCTATCGTGGCGCGGTCACCGGCGACATAGGCCCCCGCCGCGCCCAGCCCCTTGGAGAAGGTCCCCATCTCAAGGAACGCTTTCCCCGCGAGACCCCGCTCCTCCATCAGCCCGCCACCCGTCGCGCCATAGACCCCCGAGGCGTGCGCCTCGTCGACGATGAGGAGGGCCTCGTATTTTCTGCATAATCCGACGATATCTTCCAGCGGCGCGATGTCGCCGTCCATGCTGAAGATCGTGTCGGTGACCAGCAGTTTCCGCGCGGCGGTCGACCGCTTCAGAAGCCGTTCCAGATCGGCGATATCGTTGTGGCGATAGCGGTGTATCTTCGCCCGCGAAAGTATCGCGCCGTCGACGATGGAGGCGTGGTCGAGTTTGTCGAGGAAGATATCGGTGTCGCGGTCGGCAAGCGCCGCGATGATGCCCACATTCGCCGCGTAGCCCGATCCGAAATAGAGCGCCGCCTCGCGCTTCTTCCACGCGGCGGTCCTCTCTTCCAGTTCCTTCACCCACGGCCCGGTGCCGGTGATGAGCCGCGACGCCGACGCGCCGACCGGCCACTTTTCAAGCGCCGCGATCGCCGCCTTTTTGAGCGCCGGATGGCTGTCGAGACCGAGGTAGGAATTCGATGAGAAATTGACGACCCGCCGTCCCCGGAACTCGCCGCGCAGGGCCGAGCCGTCGGGGACGAAATCCTTCAGTTCCCGTTTGAGTCCCGCCGCCGCCAGTTCGTCGAGCTCTTTTTGTATGAAGTCGTTCATGCGCCGCAGGCCGCGAGGATCGCGGGCCAGTCGAACCGTTCCTGTAGGGCGTCGGCCGCTTCGGGGGTGAGCCAACCGGGCCGTTCGGTGTCGAGTCCGAGTATGCGCGGTAGCACCCCGAGAAGCGGTGCGTTGCAGAGGCGCGGCAGGTGGAGGATGTTCCGGTCGGCGGTCTCTTCGCCCGGCGCGTAGCCCGACACGACGATCCCGGCGACAGCAACGCCGCGGCTTTTCAGGAATTCGACCGTGAGTCGCGTATGGTTGAGCGTCCCGAGCCCCGGCCGCGCCACGATGAGCGCCGGTTGTCCGAGGTCGGCGATGAGGTCGGTGAAAAGATACCGGTCGGTCAGCGGCACCGCGGCGCCGCCCGCCCCCTCGGTGATGAGCAGGTGTTCTTTGCCCAGTTCGTTGGCCCGCGCGACGATGGCGTTCGGATCGATGACGATCCGCTCCTTTTCGGCGGCGTGGTCGGGGGCGATCGGGTCGCGGAAGGCATAGAGCGACCGCTTCCCGCAGTAGGCGGCGACATCGCCCTCGGGCTCGATGAGACTCCACGAAAAGGCGAGATCGGCCGGATATTCAGCGGCACCGACCGTTATGAACCCTGATTGCACCGGCTTGAAATGGATGGCGGGAAGTCCGCGCGAAAGAAGACCGCGGACAAGGAGGGTCGAAACGAGCGTCTTACCGACGCCGGTATCGGTGGCGGTGATGAACAGTCCCCTCATCCGGCACCCCCCGCCGGATCGGCTACTGCCCGCAGGCGGCGAGCAGATCCTTTACCCGGTCGGTGGTCTCCCACGGCATCCCGTCGCGGCCGAAGTGGCCGTAAGAGGCGGTCTTGCGGTAGATCGGGCGGAGCAGGTCGAGTGTCGCGATGATCTTCGCGGGGCGCATGTCGAACACCTCGTTGATGGCGTTCTCGATGCGCTGTTCCTCTATCGCGGCGGTGCCGAAGGTGTTGACGAATACCGACACCGGACGGGCGACGCCGATGGCGTAGGCGATCTGGACCTCGCACTGTTTGGCGAGTTTCGCCGCGACGACATTCTTGGCGATGTAGCGGGCCATGTAGGAGGCCGAGCGGTCGACCTTCGACGGGTCCTTGCCCGAGAAGGCGCCGCCGCCGTGACGGCCCCAGCCGCCGTAGGTGTCGACGATGATCTTGCGACCGGTGAGCCCCGCGTCGGCGACCGGGCCGCCGATGACGAACCGGCCGGTCGGGTTGATGAGGTATTCGGTCTTCGCGTGCAGGAGGTTCGCCGGGATGATCGGCTTTATCACCTTTTCAATGACGGCGTGACGGATCTCGTCGTGTTTCGCGCTGTCGAGGTGCTGGGTCGAGACGACCACCTTGTCGACCGCGACCGGTTTGCGCCCTTCGTAACGGACGCTCACCTGCGACTTGCCGTCGGGCAGGATGAAGGGTACGCTCTTGTTCTTGCGCACCTCGGCCAGTTTCCAGCAGAGTTGGTGGGCGAGGTTTATCGGCGTCGGCATGTAGTCGGCGTTCTCGTCGGTGGCGTAGCCGAACATGAGCCCCTGATCGCCGGCCCCCTGTTCCTTGTCCTTGCCGGCGTCGACCCCCATCGCGATGTCGGGCGACTGCTTGTCGAGGGTCGATATGACCCCGCAGGTGTCGGCGTCGAACCCGCAGATCTTGGTGTCGATGTAGCCGATCTCGCGGACCGTCTTGCGGACGGTCGCCGGGATGTCGACCCATCCTTCGGTCGTTATCTCGCCGCCGACCACCACCAGACCCGTCGTGATGAAGGTCTCGCAGGCGACGCGGGAGTGTTTGTCCTGCTCGAGCATCGCGTCGAGCACCGCATCCGATATCTGGTCGGCTACTTTGTCGGGATGCCCTTCGGTGACCGATTCAGAGGTGAAGGTGAAAACGCGTTCTTTCATGGCCGGTTCCTCCTAAGAAAAAAAATCCCCCTCGCCGCACAAAAGGACGAGGGGGAGAAAGAAACGATCGACATCTCGGTATGAGACCCGGGTCTAGCGCTTGCTGAACTGGAAGCGGGCGCGGGCGCTCTTGAGGCCGTATTTCTTGCGTTCCTTCTTCCGCGCGTCGCGGCGGATGAAGCCCTCTTTCTTGAGCGGGGGCCGCATCTCCTTGTTGAATTCGCACAGCGCGCGGCTGATGCCGTGGCGGACCGCCTCGACCTGCGCCACCACGCCGCCGCCGGTCACGGTGACGAACACATTGAAACGCTTCTCGGTGCCGGTCACCTTGAAGGGGGCGAACAGTTTGCCGACATTCGTGTCGGTGTAGAAGTATTCCTTCGGGTCCTTGCCGTTCACCGTCACTTCGCCGTTGCCGGGACGCAGGAATACCCGCGCTATCGCCGTTTTCCGCTTACCGGTCGCGTACCATTGTTCCATCGTATATCGCTCCTGACCTAGGTTACAACTCTATTTTCACCGGTGACTGTGCCTGATGCGGATGCTCCGTCCCGGCGTACACCTTGAGTTTCTTGATGACGGCGCGCCCCAGTTTGTTCTTCGGGAGCATCCCTCTCACCGCATGCATGACGATGAAATCGGGGCGACGGGTGACCATCTCCTTGGCGGCGTGGGCCGTCATGCCGCTCTGATAGCCGGAATAACTGTAGTAGAACTTGTCATCCCACTTGGCGCCGGTCAGCACTATCTTGTCGGCATTGGTGACTATCACATAGTCGCCGCAGTCGACATGGGGGGTGAACAGGGGCTTATCCTTGCCGCGCAGGATGGTGGCGATACGGGTAGCGAGCCGACCAAGTGTCTTGCCCGTGGCGTCGATCTCGAACCACTTGTGCTGCGCGTCCTCTTTCCTGAGGCTTCGAGTAATGTTCATGGCGCACCTTTCAAGCCAAAGTTACCGAAAAAACGGAGGTGATGATACCGGCGGGGCCCTCGTTGTCAAGAAAAAAATCTGCCGCTACCACGAACAGGCCGTTCTTACCGGGCCGTAAGACCTTCCGGCAGGGCGAAGTTCGCATAGGGATCGACCCGTTCGGCGCGGTAGACGCTGAAGGGGGCGTTCGGATATTTCTCGGAAATGACCCGTTCGACGAGAAGCGAGTGCATCTCGTCCCCGGTCTCGGCGTCGACCTGCGCGATATAGGCACCGATCGGCCCGTCGCCGTACTGGGTCATGATGAGAGGCGGGTAGAACGCGGTGCCGAGTGCGCCCGATGTGATGAGCAGAGAGCCGTCGGGTAGTTCATCCACATCGCTCACCGCCGCGCTGAACCGGTGCCACATCGGGTCATGCGCCAGAAGGTATTCAGCTGTCTGTTCGACCGTCCCGCCATAGCCGTCCCCGTCGGGAGTGATCCGGTAGGCGACCGCTCGGCTGAAGGTGTCCTGGTTGATGATGGTGAACCCGCGCGAAAGCCCGTTGTCGAACAGGAGCAGGGTGCCGTCGTCCTTAAGGAGCGGGGCGTGCGGCCGGAAGGGCCATCGGAAGGAGTCGCCGTCGATAAAGCCGCGCAGGACCTGTTCGTCGGTGATCGGGGCCCCCGCGCCGTCAAGCGGGGTCAGCAGGAACTCGCCGTAAGAGAAATCGAAGGGATAGGTCCCTTCCGCCGGAGCGCCGCCGCAGGGCATCCGCTCGTCGGTGTAGTTCTCGCCGGTGAAATCGCCTATCCAGGTCATCTGATTGTCCGGGTCGTAGTTGGCCATGAAACTGTCACTCACCCCGTCGCCGTTCGCGTCGTCGATGTAGCGGGTCAGGTGAGGGGCAAGGAGCCACCGCAAGGTACCGTCGGCCGCTATCTTCGCGATACCGGAGCGCTGGGAGGAGACGACGAGCCCGCCATCGACCGGGTCGTAAGCGATGCCATTCAGATGTATCGGGTCGTTGGTGACGCCGTAGGTCTCGGTACTGGTGGGCGGTATGTCGCGGTAAAGGTCGGCCACATCGGGGAACACGGGCCGCAGGTCCCATTCCTTGACCACGGTCCCGGCCGTCATGTCGACCTCGATCAGGTACTCTTCGACATAGTCGTTCGTTATCGGGTCGGCGGTCAGGACAAGGTGACCGTTCGGCAGTTTGATGACATCGTGGTGGATCCAGAGGAACCCGAGCGCGCCGATGTCGAGCGATCCGCCGGTCCGGCCCATGAAGTCGTGCCACCAGAGCACCCCCGCCTCGGTCCCCCAGTCGCTCCCGTAGATGTAGCCGTCGACGATCTCTATCGCGGCGATCTTCTTGTAGGTGAGATCGGAATACCAGCGGATATGCCCTTTTTTATCGAACATGATGCCTATGAACTCGGGGATGACGCCCGGGACCGTCTCGACCCCGCCGTTCTCCTCCGGTTCCTCTTCGGAGGCCCGGGTGAGGTAATAGACGATGAAGGTGAAAGCGTCGCCGGCGTAGGTGCCGACGGCGGTGGCGGTCGGGAGATCCTCCGGGGCCGGTGCGGTGGTCAGCGTGAACTCGCGGGTGCCGCGGGCCGAACCCTCGCCGTCAAATACGGTTATCGTGACGAGGTTCGAACAGTCAGCATAGAGACCCATCACCGGGATCGGTATCGTTGCGCCGACGGTGAAGGCGAACTCCTTCTCGTAGGGATCGGCCCCTTCCAGAGCGGGACACTCGATCCGCAGGGCGAGCGCCCCCGGAATGTCGGGGGTAAAGGGTATCTCGGCGGTGAGCGGCGCCTGTCCCGAGGGGTTGAGCGCCGGGTCACCGAAAAGCGCCGCGAGGGGGTCGACGACCTCGTCGTTGTCAGGGAGGATCGCATCACCATCGCTCGCGGAGTCGGTCGCCGCATCGGCGTCGCCGGGGGCGTTGCTGCCGTTATCGCAGGCGGCGAACAGCGAGAGGAACAGGGCGCAGACGATAAGAACGGATCGTGTCATGACGGGGCCTCCTGAAGTCGTACCGTCGGGGATAGTAGCACGCTCCGGTCTGAAATCAATATAGTGGGGGAAGAAACTTCACGAACGGCCGCTTCCGTGTATAATCGGTCCGGCACGGAGGAGACGATGGCCGAACGGAAGACCATAGCGCGCAATAAAAAGGCGTGGCACGAATACGAGATCCTCGAGAAGTTCGAGGCGGGATTGGCGCTCACCGGCACCGAGATAAAATCGATACGCGACGGCAATGTCGCCTTTCGCGATTCCTATGTGGAGATAAAGAACGGCGAGGCGATCCTGACCGGGTTCCATATCGCGCCCTATATCTGCGGCAACCGCTGGAATCACGCCGAGGACCGGCCGCGGACCCTGCTCCTGCACAAACGCGAGATACTCAAATGGTCTCAAAAGGTGAAAGAGCGCGGCTTCACCGTCATCCCGCTCGAACTGTACCTCGACGAGCACGGCCGCGCCAAGATGCAGGTGGCGCTCGTGCGGGGCAAGGCGCTTCACGACAAGCGCGATACCCTGCGGAAAAAGGAGATGAAACGGGAACTCGACCGGGCGCGGAGCGGCGAACGATGACGATGCCCGAACGGAACACCCGTCAGCGCGGCGCCGACGCCGAGGAATTCGTCGCCAAGCACCTCGAAAAAAAAGGATTCACGATAGCCGACCGCAACTTCACGGTGCGCGGCGGCGAGATCGACATCGTGGCGCGGAAGGACGACCTGCTCCTCTTCGTCGAGGTCCGGTCGTGGAAAAAACGGTTCTGGGAGGGGGGTACCCCCGCCGAAACGATACACCCGCAGAAGATCCGGCATATTGTGAAGACAGCGCTCTACTGGGCGCAGACCCACGGGGTGCATCTCCAGCGGACCCGCATCCGGTTCGATGTCGCGGCGCTGGTCGGCGCTGACGGAAAATTCGAGATGGATTATATCGAGGACGCCTTCCCGGCGGTAGGACTGCGATGAGCGGTACTCTTTTCGTCGTCGCTACCCCCATCGGCAATCTCGGCGACCTGTCTGAGCGGGCCCGCGCGGTGCTCGCTTCGTGCGATCTCATTCTCGCCGAGGACACGCGGCAGACGGCGAAACTCTGCGTGAGGCACGGCATCTCCACGCGGGTCGAGTCGTACCACAAGTTCAGTGAAAAAGGGAAGTTAGAACATTATCTGACGCTTCTCAACGAGGGGAAGATGCTCGCGCTGGTCTCCGACGCCGGGACCCCCGCCGTCAGCGATCCCGGAAAATACCTCGTCGCCGTGGCGCTGGAACGCGGCATCCGCGTTTCGCCGCTTCCGGGGCCGTCGGCCGCGGCCGCCGCCTTCTCGGTGTCGGGGATGTCGGCTGACCGCTTCCTGTTCGGCGGGTTCCTGCCGCCCAAAGGGGCCGAGCGGACGCGCGACCTCGAGGCGCTTCTTGCGAGCGGTCTGCCGGTGGTCCTCTACGAATCGCCCAACCGGATAGCCGACCTGTTGCAACTGCTCGCGCCGCGGTGCGA
>JAKQHE010000222.1 GCA_029573155.1 bacterium | reverse complement strand
CGCCTGTTCCGGCGACATGTATTCGGGGGTGCCGAAGATGGCGCCCGCCTTGGTGAGCGTCCGTTCCTTGCGCGAGGTGACGCCGGTCCCGATGATCTTCGAGATGCCGAAATCGACGATCTTGACGAAGGGCGATATCTCGTTCTTCGAGGTGATGAGGATGTTCTCCGGCTTCATGTCGCGGTGGACGATGCCCTTGCTGTGGGCGCTGTAGAGCGCGAGCGCTATCTGGGCCGATATCGCGATGACGTGGTGGAGCGGGAGCGGTGCGCGTTTTTTGATGATGTCGGCGAGCGACTCGCCCTCGACATACTCCATGACGAAAAAGGCGTTGCCCTGCTCGGTGTAGCCGAAATCGGTCACATCGACGATGTTGGACTGGCCGATGTTGCTGGCCGCGATCGCCTCGCGCTTGAACCGCTCAACGGTATCCTTGTTCTTCGAGAGTTCGAAATGGAGTATCTTGAGCGCGACCTTCTTCTTCAGGAGCACATGCTCGGCGAGGTAGACATTCCCCATGCCGCCCGACCCGATGAGGCTCGTGACCACATAGCGTTCGCTGACGGTCTGGCCGATGAACGGGTCTTTCTTCTCTTTAAGTTCCAGTTCCCGGGAGAGGCTTTCGGGTACCGGCGTCGGCCGGGGGATGTTTGGGTCCGTCATGGGCGCACCCTACCATTTCAACTTCGGTTTGTCAAAAATATAAGGGGTAAAGGGGCGAACGGGGCTACTTCTTCTCCGTCCCCTCGGGTGGCGGCGGGGCGAGAAGGTTCTTGACCGTCACGAGGAACTGCAGGCGCAGTTTCGCCTCTTCCGGCGGCAGGTCGAGCGAGCCCATGTTATCGACGATGAACGAGGCGCGGTCGAGCGCCTGCTTCTTCTCCTCGTCATTCACCGTCGCGCCGTGCTCGATGCGGTTGCGCAGGTCGATGAGAGAGTCGAGATAGCGTTCCGACAGGCTCCGCGTGAGCAGTTTGTGGTTGTCCTCGAGCGCCGCCTTGTAGTCGCCCATGAGCTTCATCTGCTCCTGTCGCGCGGTCTGGAGTTCGGCGCGGGTCCGGGAAAGGGAGAAGTAGAGATAGATCGACAGCGCGACGGCGCAGGCGAGAAGCACGGCGAGCAGGCGGGCCGCCCGGTCGGGGCGGTCGCCGCGGGGTTCCGATGGGGTCATGAGGCCTCCGGGAAAAAGTTAGAACACGAGCGAACAGCCGCAGCCGTCGTCCTTCTTGGCCGGGGTATCGGTGTCGGGGACCACCGTGCCGTCGGCGAGGTCGTCGGTCGCCGCGATATCGTCGCCGGCCAGGTCGTCGTCGGTCGCCGCGATGTCGTCGGTCACCTCGCTCTTATTGACGCAGGTGCCGTTGTCGCAGGTCGCGTTCTCGTCAAAACACTCCTCGTCGGACGAGCAGGACATGAAGCAGACATCCTCCTTACCGTTGAGCAGGCCGTGGCATTTGAGTTGTTCGCCGCCCATGCTGCGGCAGTCGGCATCCTCTTCGCACGGCGGGACGCACATATCCGCCTCGCCCATGCTCGGGATGTTGACATGGACGCACTTGGCGCCCTGATCGCCGCAGTAGTCGTCTATGCCGTCTTCGCACGAGACATAACAGAAGCCGCCCGGGACCATCGTGACGCAGTAGCCGTTGTAGAGGCAGTCCTCGTTCGTTTCGCACTCGCCGCCCGGCTCGCTCGGGTCGTGGCGGCAGTGGCCGGAGGGATCGCAGTAGGATTCCTCGGTGCAGTCGTCGTTCGTCTCACACAGGGCGGTGCAGAACCCGAGATTCGCCTCGGTGCAGTAGAAACCCTCGCGTTCGCACGGATGGTCGTCGTTGCAGTCCTTGAGGCAGTAGGCGCCGCCGTCGCCCGGGGCGCGGGTGCCGTCGGGGCAGTCGGTCTTGACCGGCAGGACGGCGCAGTAGCCGCCGTCGTACTTGGTCGCGCCGTGGGCGGCAAGGCAGTCGACATCGGCCTCGGTCAGGTCGCCGGTCACGCAGTCGGCCTTCTCGGTACATGGGCCGCCGATGGTCGACAGGTCGAGCGCGAACCCTTCGTCGACCCAGCCGTCGCAGTCGTCGTCGAGGCCGTTGGCGGTCTCGGCCTTGATATCGGCCGCGTCGCACAGGTCGAGCCCCGCCGCGAGCCGCACCGCCTTGAGGAGGTTGGCACGGCCGAAGCCGAACTTCGGGCTGCGGGCGTCGCCGGCCGGCGCGTCGAGCGGTTTATCCCAGAAGCCGGTCTCGGGGTTTATCTTGTCGGAGGAAAGTTTGACGATATCGACCGCCTCCTCGAGCGTGAGCGTCGGATCGACCGAGAAGATCACGCCCATCACGCCGGTCGCGAAGGGGGCCGCCGCCGAGGTGCCGGAGAAACGGTTCGAGTAATCGTCGTCGAGATCGCCGTATGTCTGGATGTAGGTCGTCGCGATGCCGAGCGTCGGCGCGGAGGAGAGGGTCGGGGTGACCATCGCGATCTCCTTGCCGTAGTTCGAATAGGACACGCGGTTGTCCCACGCGCTCGTGCCGCCGATCGACAGGATGGTGGCGACCACATCGGTGTCGCCGCGCTTGAACTTGAACTCGTAGCCGTGCAGGACCATGTAGTTGGTGTCGACCCCGTCGTTGCCCGCGGCGTAAAGTATCGCGCCGCCGAGCCCGCCGCGCCCGTTCTGGAGGAAGTTGAGGTGCGATTCCTCCTCGCCGGGCATCAGCGGTACCTCGCCCATGCCCGCCATCGGGCCGAACGAGCAGTTGACCGCGACGATCTTCTCGTCGGCCACATATTTCTCATACGATTCGATGTAGCCCTGTTCGGAACTGGCCGAGCCGGATCCGCCCTCCATGAAGCAGACCGGGTAGATGCCGCACCACGGGCAGACGCCGGTCGTCCCGATGGTGTTCCCCTCGGCCGCCGCGACGCCGGCGCAGTTGGTGCCGTGCGAATAGCCGGCGGTGCCGTACATGCTGTCCTCTATCGTGCCGTAGTCGCCGCCCGCCTCGTGGTTGACGGCGTCCCAGCCCTCTTCGGTCTTGTTCTTGAGGTCGGGGTGGGTCAGATCGACGCCCGAATCCATGATGGCGACCTTCGTCGCGCCGTCGAACCCGTCGAGTTCGTTCGCCGCGATCCGGTCGACGAGGAACTGCATCGCCTGCTCGAAGCGGATGTCGGCGTTCGCCTTGGTCGGCAGTTCGGGGTTCGACAGGCCGATGGCGGTGCCGGTGTTCTTGAGCGCCCACTGGTAGCCCTCGGTGTAGTATTTATCGGTTATCGGCATGACCGGCTCGGCGAACAGCACCTGCTCGCGGACCATGTCGGGGAACGCGAAACCGTCGCCCGCCTCGACGATGCGCTGGGCGAGTTCCGCCGCGTCGCCCGTCACGGCGAACCGGTACAGGCGCGTCGAGGGGTATATCTCCTTCAGCGTGAGTCCGTACTTCTTCGCGAGGGCGTTCACCGGCATCGCGCCGCGCCAGAATATCTGGTCGTTGGCGACGAACAGCCGGTCGCCGAACCGGTACACAGGCAGGGTCCCCGCGTTCGAGTCGTCCACCACGAGATAGCGGCGGTCGAGTTTCCATGTCGCCGCGGGCGCCTTGGCGCCGGTGAGGTCCGCCTTGGCCGCGAACCGCGCCGTCAGCGCCGGGTCCTTGGCGAACTCGGTGAAAGAGCCGTCGCTCCGGTAGACCTTCGCCGCGAAGAGCGAGGACCCGAAAAGAACGACGAGGAAAGAGACGATGATGCGACGCATGAGAGCCTCCATATCAAACAGCCAAAAATGTTCTGTCCACCTCTGCTGATGACGCTAGTGGAGAGCGTTGCCGATGTCAAATACTTTTTTTTATCTTCCCATTGCCTTTTCGGGGTCGTTCCCTACAATGAGGAAAAAAGGTAGACCACTTTTCAGCGAGGTGCATCATGCGACATGCGTTCTTTGCGCTCCTTATCGGTGTGGCGGTCCTTCCGTTCCTCTCCTGCACGCCGGTGGAGGAAGATCCCGGGACCGACACCCTTGCGGTGACCGACAGCGACGCCGCGGTCGACCCCGACGGAACGGTCGACCCCGACGGGACGGTCAACCCCGACGGGACGGTCAACCCCGACGACCCGCAGGGGGACGGCGTCGTCACCGACGAGGACACGGTGATAGAACTGTGCGCCGACCCGAACGGCGACGAGGATGCGGACGGCATCCCCAACGGCGTCGACGGGAGCGAGGATCGCGACCTCGACGGCGCGCCCAACTGCCTCGACCCCGATTCGGACGGCGACGGCATCCTCGACGGCACGGAGTGTCCCGAACAGCCCTGCGCGAACAGCGACGCCGACGATACGCCCGACTTCCTCGACAAGGACAGCGACAACGACGGCCTGTCGGACAAGGAGGAGGTGCAGGAAGGGACCAGCCCGACCAAGAAGGACAGCGACGGTGACGGGTCCGACGACCTCGCCGAGATCGTGTACGGCTCCGACCCGCTCGACGACGAGGACACGATACCCGACGGGCTCTTTTTCGTCGTGCTGCCCTACAACGCGCCGGAGGAGGTGACCCGCACGCTCACCTTCAGCACGCTCATCGAGGCGATCGATGTGCAGATCATCATCGACATCTCCGGCTCGATGAACGACGAGATAGCGCAGGTGCAGAACGGCATAAAGGACAACATCATCGACCCGGTCAAGGCCGAGTTCCCGCAGGAGGGGTTCGCCTCGTTCGGCGTGTCGCGCATCAGTTGGAACGGCACGACGAAGTTCCTGCGGCAGAAACAGACCTTTTCGGTCGACGCGGTGAAATCGGCGGTGGACAAGGTCAACGAGGACGCGTTCAACACCTCGGTCGGCGCGAACGAACTGCACAGCGAGGTGCTCTATCAACTCGCGGCGGGCGAAGAGTTCCACGGCACCGCGAAATTCTGTCTGCCTCCCGCGATGGGCGGTTGTAATCAGAACATGATCCCCAGCGCGGTGGTCGACATCGCCCCGGCGAACTGCACCGGAGAGATCGGCACGGTGGGCCACGCCTGTTTCCGGAAGAAATCGATGCCGATATACATCGAGATAACCGACGAGGAGCGGGAGGACTGCGACCCGAACGGGGTGCAGGTGAGCGCCGAATGCTACTGGGTCGCGGGGGCCGGTTTCATGAACGGCCACACCTTCGAGGAGGCGCTCGCGGTGATGGGCGGCATCGGCGCGAAGTTCATCGGCATCAACACCTGGCACGAGAAGACGGCCGACGGCGAGGCGAACGCCGGCATCGACCCCCAGCCCGACATGGAGATGCTCGCGCAGTACACCGGGTCGGTCGACAAGGACGGCAAGCCCTTCATCTACCACACCGCCACGCCGACCGGCGAGGGGATGCCCGACCAGATAGCGCAGGCGATAAAAGACCTCATCACCTTCATCGATATGAATGTGACGACCGGCAAGATGTCGGATGACGAGTGCGACGGCATCAGCGCCGCCGAGTTCGTGAAGTCGTCGACCACCGTCGCGGCCGATCCCGAGGACGGTATCAGCGGGAAGGACGGGACCACCTTCTTCTCGGTCAAGCAGGGGACCACCGTCACCTTCGATGTCAGGTTCAAGAACGATTTCTGCCAGAACACGACGACCCAGCCGGTGGTGTACGACGCGCTCGTCACGGTGCTCGGCAACGGCTCGTACCTCAGCAACCGGCTCGTCAAGGTCATCGTCCCGGGCATCGACGCGCAGTAACGACCGTCCATGAAACTCTACCGTGTCGGCGGCTCGATCCGCGACGAGATACTCGGTCTGCCGAAGGGCGACGACGATCTGGTCGTGGTCGGCGCGACCGAACAGGAATTCCTGAGCCGGTTCCCCGGCGCGGAGCGCGTGGGCAAGGCGTTCCCGGTCTATCTCGTTGACGGCGCGGAATACGCCTTTGCGCGGCGGGAGCGGAAGAGCGGCCCCGGCTACCGCGGGTTCGACACCGACGCCGACCCGTCGGTGACGCTCGTCGAGGACCTGAAACGGCGCGACCTCACCATCAACGCCATCGCGCAGGACCTTGAGACGCGTGAACTCATCGACCCGTGGGGCGGCCGGAAGGACCTTGAACGCAAGGTGCTTCGCCACATCAGCGACGCCTTTGCCGAGGACCCGCTACGGCTCTACCGTGTCGCGCGGTTCGCGGCGCTCCTGCCCGACTTCACGCTGGAGGCTGCGACGCTCGAACTCATGAAGAGACTCGTCGCGGAACTCGACACCCTCTCGCCCGAACGGGTCTGGCTCGAATGCGAACGGGCGCTCGCCGCCCGCGCCCCGTGGCGATTCTTCACGATACTCCGTGACGCCGGCGCGCTGCCGGTCCATTTCCCCGAACTGCACGCGCTTGTCGGCCTCACGCCGGGGCCCGACCGCTACCACGAGGGGGAGACCGATACCTTCGACCACGCGCTGCGACTGCTCCACCGCCTGCCGACAGCCGACCCGCACCTGCGGTTCGCGGCGCTCTGCCACGATCTCGGCAAAGGGCTGACCGATCCGGCCATCCTGCCGCACCACTACGGCCACGACGAGGCGGGGGTGGAACTCGTCACGGCGCTTGCCGACCGTCTGAAGATACCGAACAGTTTCCGTCTGGCGGGGGAACTGGCGGCGCGGCACCACATGGCGGCGGCGAAACTGCCGGTGATGCGGGCGGGGAAGGCGGTGACGCTCCTCAGGAAACTGCGCCGCTTTCCGGGCGGCGGCATCGCCGGCTACCTCACGCTCCTGCACGCCGACTCGGCGGGGAAGGAACGCGACCTCACGCCGCTCGCCCCCGAATTCGAGCGCATCCTCGATATCCCGCTCCCCGAAAAATACCACGACCTCGGTCCCAAGTCGGGAGAGATCCTCCTCAACCTGCAGGCCGAAGCGTTCAACGAACTGCGGGAAAAGGTGCTCAGCGAACCGAACAAGTGACCTGAACACGTAAAAAGGTTTTCTTGCTACGCCTCCCTTTTTCTGTCATAAGTCGCCCATGAGACTGAAACGCTATCTGACGAGCGACCCGGCATGGGTCTTCACGACCAATTTCTGCGAGGGGTTCCCCTACACGGTCATCCGCGTCATATCGAACTTCTATCTCGCCACGACGCAGGTCGCGGTCGAATTCATCGGGCTCACGGCGCTGTTCGGTATCCCGTGGACCTTCAAGTT
>JAKQHE010000219.1 GCA_029573155.1 bacterium | reverse complement strand
CCGGCGTCGCGCAGCGCCCGCGCCACGAATTTGGCGCCGCGGTCGTGCCCATCGAGCCCCGGTTTCGCGATGAGTACCCGTATCTTCTTTTCGCTCATTGCCGCCTCCCTTACAGTACGACCGATTCTTTGTGTTCGCCGTAGACCCCGACCATCTCGCCGACTATCTCGCCGAGCGTCGCGTAGGCCTTGACCGCGTCGAGTATCTTCGGCATCAGGTTGTCGGTGCCGCCCGCCGCCTTTTTCACCTCGGCCAGACGCCGCTTGACGAGGTCGTTGTCGCGTTCCGCCTTTATCGCCTCTATCTTCTTTATTTGCGCCACCTGTATCGAGCGGTCGACCTTGAGGAGGTTCTTGGGCGGCTGTTCCTTTATCTGGAACTTGTTGGTGCCGACCACGATCCGTTCGGTCGATTCGATCTCTTTCTGGTAGCGGTAGGCCGCATCCTGTATCTCCTGCTGGGGATAGCCCTTCTCGATGGCCGCGACCATGCCGCCCAGTTCGTCGATCCGCTTGATGTAGGCGGCCGCCTTCTCCTCGATGCGATCGGTCATCGACTCGATGTAGTAGGAACCGGCGAGCGGGTCGACCGTGTCGGCAACGCCGCTCTCGTAGGCGACTATCTGCTGGGTGCGCAGCGCGATGCGGACGCTCTCCTCGGTCGGGAGCGCCAGCGCCTCGTCGCGGCTGTTGGTGTGGAGCGACTGGGTGCCGCCGAGTACCGCCGCGAGCGTCTGGATGGCGACGCGGACGATGTTGTTGTCGGGCTGCTGCGCGGTGAGCGTGCAGCCGGCCGTCTGAGTATGGAACCGGAGCATCTGCGACTTGGGACCGGCGTTGAAGCGTTCCTTCATCAGGCGCGCCCAGAGCCGCCGCGCGGCGCGGAACTTCGCGACCTCTTCCAAGAGATCGTTGTGGGCGTTGAAGAAGAACGACAGGCGCGGCGCGAAGGTATCGACCGGGAGCCCCGTCTTTATCGCGGCGTCGACATAGGCAAGCCCGTCGGCGAGCGTGAAGGCGACCTCCTGCACCGCGTTGCTGCCCGCCTCGCGGATGTGGTAGCCCGATATCGAGATGGTGTTCCACTTCGGGACCGACTTCGAGCAGAAATCGAAGATGTCGGTGATGATCCGCATCGACGGTTTCGGCGGGAAGCGGTAGGTGCCGCGGGCGATGTATTCCTTGAGGATGTCGTTCTGTATCGTGCCGTCGAGTTCGTCGGGTTTGAAGCCCTGTTTCTCGGCCACGGCGATGTACATCGACAAAAGCACCGAAGCGGTCGCGTTGATGGTCATCGAGGTCGAGACCTTCCCCAGCGGGATGCCGTTAAAAAGCGTTTCCATGTCGCGCAGGGAGTCTATCGCGACCCCCACCTTCCCCACTTCGCCGTCCGACATCGCGTGGTCCGAGTCGTAGCCGATCTGCGTCGGCAGGTCGAAGGCGACCGAAAGGCCCGTCTGCCCCTGTTCGAGCAGGTATTTGTAGCGTTTATTCGATTCCTCGGCGGTCCCGAACCCGGCGTATTGACGCATCGTCCAGAATTTGCCGCGGTACATCGTCGGCTGGACGCCGCGGGTGAAGGGATATTCGCCGGGAAAACCGAGTTTTTCGTAGTTCGGACAGGTGTCGCCGGGGACATAGACCGGTTCCACCATATCGCCCCACGAACTGCGGAACTCCTTTTTCCGTTCGGGGAACTTCTCGATGGTCTTCTTGTAGGCACCGTCGCGCCATTTGGCGTGTTTCTCGCTGATCGACATCGCTATCTCCGTATGAAAGTGAACGGCCATACCGGGGCGAGTCTAGACCGGCCGGAGACAAAAATCAAAAAAATAACCTTACTATGTAAGGTTTCCTTTTTCCTTCCTTCTATCTCTTGATTTCCCTTATATGACGGCTATACTGCCCCCGATTTTTTTGACGGGGGTCGCCATGACCAAACTGCGCATCGCGATAGACGGCCCGGCGGGTGCCGGCAAAAGTTCGGTCAGTAAACTGATCGCCGAACGACTGGGGCTTTCCTACATCGATACCGGCGCACTGTACCGCTGCGTCGCCTTCGAGATGATCATGAACGATGTCGCGCTCGACGACGAGCGGGGCATCCGCCGGATACTCGCCGATCTCAAGATCACCTTCAAGATGGAGAAAGGCAGGAATCTCGTGTTCCTCAACGGCCGCGAGGTCACCGCCCAGATACGGACCGAGCAGGTCGGCATGCTCGCCTCGACCGCGAGCGCCCTCCCCTTCGTTCGCGAGGCGCTGTTCGAGATGCAGCGGCGATACGCCGAGAAGGGCGGCGTCGTGATGGAGGGGCGCGACATCGGGACCGTCATCATGCCCGAGGCCGATCTCAAGATATTCCTCACCGCGAGACCCGAGAGCCGCGCCGACCGGCGCCAGAAGGACATCCGGGCGGCGGGCAGGGAGGATAAGCCGTACGAAGAACTGCTCGAAGAGATAAAAAGGCGCGACGATCAGGACACGCAACGCGAGGCATGCCCGCTCCGCCCCGCCGAAGACGCGGTATTGCTCGACAATTCGGGCATGACGCTCGAGGAAACGGCGGCACACATCGGCGAACTGGCCGAAAAGAAGATGGGGCCCGGCGCATGCCGAAGGTCGTGACCGCCACCTACGCCGGCGTCTGCTTCGGCGTCAAGCGGGCCGTCGACATCCTCGACAAGGCGCTGGAGACCGGCCGCGAGGAAGGACGCCCGGTGCTCATGTTCGGGCCACTCATCCACAACCCCCGATTCATCGAAAGTTATCGCGACCGCGGGGTCGAGATCGTCGACCGGTCCGGCATTCGCGACCACGCGGTCATCGTGATACGGTCGCACGGCATCACCCGCGACGAAGAGGAATATCTGAAGACCTTCTCCGACCTGCGCATCATCGACACCACCTGTCCCTTCGTCCAGCGGATCCACCGGCTCGTCGCCGAACGGTCGCGCGACGGCTGGGCCATCGTGGTGCTCGGCGACGCGGCGCATGCCGAGGTCGAGGGCTTCGTGTCGCGCATCGACGGGCCATACTTCGTCCATCCGCCCGACTTCTCCGATCCCGCGCTCGTGGCGCTCGACCGGTTCCTGCACGGTCACGGGAAATTCTTCGCGGTCGCCCAGACGACGAGTCAGCCCGACCATTTCCGGCGACTGCTCGAACGGATGGGAAGCGCCTGTCGCGAGGCGCGGTGCCGGTTCGAATACCAGAACACCGTCTGCGACGCCACCTTCCAGCGGCAGGAAACGGCCCGCGAACTGGCCCACGCGATGGACGCGATGGTGGTGATCGGCGGCCGCAACAGCTCGAACACCGCCAAACTCTTCGCCATCGTCAGCGCCGAGAACCCCCGTTCCTTCTGGATCGAAGCACCCGCCGACCTGACCGCCGCCGACCGCGAGACCCTGCGCGGTGTCGAGGCGATCGGGCTGACCGCGGGCGCATCGACCCCCGACGACCAGATAGCCGAACTTGCCTCTTTTCTGGAGGCGTTGTGATAGTCCTGCGCGCCGACAATCCCCTGCACCCCGACCACTTCCTGCGCCGGGAGCCGCCCATCGGTCTCCCGCTCTGGATGGAGGGGATGCTGGAGCGGGCCGACGCCCGCGCCGTCGCGGTTGTCGGCACTCGTAAACCGTCCCTGTACGGCATAGAACTGGCGCGCAACATCGCGGCGGCGGTCGCGCGGCACGGCATCACAGTGGTGAGCGGGCTCGCCCGCGGCATCGACACCGAGGCGCACCGCGCCGCGCTGAACGCCGGTGGCCGCACCATCGCGGTGCTCGGCACCGGTCTGGACAACCTCTATCCCGAGGAGAATATCGCGCTCGCCGCCGACATCGCGAAGAGCGGCGCGCTCCTGTCGCAGTTCGAGCCGGGTACCCGGCCGCTCCCGCGCCATTTTCCGCTTCGCAACCGCACCATCGCGCTCCTCGCCGACGCCACGATCATCGTCGAGGCGGGCGAACGGAGCGGCAGTCTGGTGACCGGCCGCCACGCCATCGAGGCGGGCCGCACGGTCCATGTCGCCGGCGGCGAGGTGGACGCGAAGGGCTTCCGCGGCAGTTACGAGTTCCTGAAAAAGAATCAGGGCGATCCTCGGGTGCGACTGCTCTCTTCGCTCGACGACCTGTTCGGCGCCCTGCCGTCGCCCGACGCGCCGCCCGCCGCTCCGGCACCGATACCCGATGATCTTTCCCCCGCCGCACGCGCCGTCGTGGAGTTCCTCCGGGAACACGGTGAGGACGCGGCCTTCGATGAGATAGTGGAACACACCGGACTTCCGGCGCACGACCTTCCCGCACTCCTGCTCCCGCTGGTGATACGGGGCGTCGTCGCCGAGATGCCGGGCAATCGATACACCTGTCACTGAAGCGAGGTACCCAGAGATGAAACTTATCGTCGTTGAAAGTCCGGCCAAGGCCAAAACGCTCTCCCGCTACCTGAAGGGCTTCCGCGTGCTCGCCTCCATGGGGCACATCCGCGACCTGCCCGAGGACGATTTCGGGGTCGATGTGGACAACGAGTTCTCCCCGACCTATGTCACCATCAAGGGTAAGGAGAAGACGGTCAAGATGATCCAGAAGGAGGCGGCGGGCGCCGATGAGATATACCTCGGCTCCGACCCTGACCGCGAAGGCGAGGCCATCGCGTTCCACATCGCCCATTTCCTCAAGGAGAAGGAAAAGCCCATACACCGCGTCCTGTTCCATGAGATCACCAAAAGCGGCGTGCTCAAGGCCATCGACGAGAAGATAGAACTCAACGAAGACCTCTTCAACGCCCAGCAGGCGCGACGGATACTCGATCGCATCGTCGGCTACCGGCTGTCGCCGTTCCTGTGGAAATCGGTCAAAAAGGGACTCTCGGCGGGCCGCGTCCAGTCGGTCGCGCTCAAGTTCATCGTTGACCGCGAACGGGAGATAGCCGCCTTCGTCCCCGAGGAATACTGGAACATCAAGGGGCTGTTCCGCCGGGATGGCGGCGATACGGTCGACATCGCGCTCGACAAGGTGCAGGGCCAGAAACCGAAGATGGGGAACGAACGCGAGGCGCTCGCGATCGAGAAACGTATCCGTGAGGCGACCGGCTGGAAGATCGAGTCTATCGAGCAGAAACGGCGCAAGGAGAATCCGCTCCCGCCCTTCAACACCTCGGCGCTCCAACAGGAGGCATCTCGAGTGTACCACTTCACGGCCGACCGCATCATGCGGGTCGCCCAATCGCTCTATGAGGGCAAGGAGATCGGCGCGGAAGGCCCGTTCGGCCTCATCACCTATATG
>JAKQHE010000190.1 GCA_029573155.1 bacterium | reverse complement strand
CGGCATGAAGCAGAAACTGGCGCTCGCCTGCACCCTCATCCACACCCCCGAGATCATCTTCCTCGACGAACCGACCAACGGCGTCGATCCGGTGGCGCGGCGCGATTTCTGGGACATCCTCGCCGAGGTCTCGGCGGGCGGGGTCACCATCGTCATCTCGACCCCCTACCTCGACGAGGCGGAACGGTGCCGGCGGGTCGCCTTCATGGACGGCGGTGAGGTCATCACCATCGAATCACCGCGCGGCGCCAAAGAAAAGTTCCCGGGACGGCTCATCGAGGTGGTCTGCGATCCGGTGAAACAGGCGCACGACCGGGCAGCCGCCGTGCCGGGGGTCCTGTCGGCGCAGATATTCGGCGACAAGATACATGTCGAACTGGCGCAGGACGCCGACGAAGCGGCGCTCAGGAATGCGCTCGAACGGGAGGTCCGCGTGACCCAGTTCCGGCAGGTCAGGCCGACGCTCGAGGATGTCTTCATCCGTCTCCTCGCCGAACGGCGGAGGGCGGCATGACGGGAAACCTAACCGCCATCGAGGTTTCGCGTCTGGAGAAGCGGTTCGGGTCGTTCCGCGCCGTCAAGGGGATCGACTTCACGGTGGGACGCGGCGAGATATACGGGTTCCTCGGGGCGAACGGCGCGGGAAAATCGACGACGATAAAGATGCTCTGCGGCTTGTTGGAACCGAGCGGCGGGACGGCGCTCGTCGCCGGGGTCGATGTCGCGAAGGACCCTGAAGGGGTAAAACGGCGGATCGGTTACATGTGCCAGAAGTTCTCGCTCTACGAGGATCTAACGGCGGCCGAGAACGTCGAATTCTTCGGCGGCATCTACGGTCTGCCCGAAAAACGGCTCCGGCAACGGCGCGACGAGGTGTTCGATCTCTTGGAACTCACCGGACGGCGCGACACCTTCGCGGGAGCCCTGCCGCGCGGCTTCCAGCAGCGGCTGGCGCTCGCCTGCGCCATTGTCCACGAACCGGAGATCGTCTTCCTCGACGAACCGACCGCCGGTGTCGATCCGATCCAGCGACGCGCCTTCTGGGACCTCATCTACTCCTTCTCGTCGGCGGGGACCACCATCTTCGTGACGACCCACTTCCTCGACGAGGCGGAATTCTGTCACCGGATATCGTTCATCGCCGACGGCGATCTGGTGGCCGAGAACAGCCCGGCGGGACTCAAGGAACTGCTGTCGGCGTGGCGGCTCTACGAGGTCCGCGCGGGCGATCCGGCGGCGCTCCTGCCGTCGGTGCGGCGACTTCCGGCGATCCATGCGGCGGCGCTCTTCGGCGACACGCTCCACGTCATGGCCGACGCGGCGGCGGCGCCCGACCGGCTCTTCGCGGGGATAGACGGCGTCACGGCGGTCGAACCGGTCGCGCCGACGCTCGAGGATGTGTTCCTTCATATCGCGGGGAAAAAGCCGTGAACCTGCACGCGGTGGTGAAAAAAGAGTTCATCCAGATAGGACGCGATCCGCGCAGTCTGTTCATGCTCATCTTCCTCCCGGCGTTCCTGCTTCTTTTTTTCGGCTATGTTCTGTCGTTCGATGTCCGCAATGTGACGCTCGGGGTGCTTGATCTCGATTCCTCCGAACGATCACGCGAACTTACCCTCACGATGACCGCCGGCGAATACTTCAGACTCAAGACGATGTTCGTCAGTCGCGCGGATCTCGATGCGGCGCTCGATGACGGCTCGGTCATGGTGGGGCTCGTGATACCCGAAGGCTTCACCGCGGCGCTCGAACGGGGCGAAACGGCGCCGGTGCAGGGGTTCATCGACGGTTCCGACGGGCGCAAGGCGACTATCGTGCAGGGCTATCTGCAGGCCTACACCACCGCCTACGGACAGCGGGTGGTCGCCGACTGGGCGTTGCGGATGGGGCGGAAGGTGTCGCTCCCGATAACGCACGAAGGCCGCATCTGGTACAATCCCGAACTCAAGTCGAGCCTCTTCCTCATCGCGGGGCTCATCGTCTTCATCCTCATGATAACGGGGACCATCTCGACGGCGCTGTCAGTGGTCCGCGAACGGGAACGCGGCACGATGGAACAACTGCTCGTTTCGCCGCTCTCGGCCGTTACCGTCATCATCGGCAAGACGCTTCCGTACCTCGCCATCTCGGCGGTGAGCACCCTCATCATCCTGACGGTCGGCAACGTCGCTTTCGATGTCGTCATCAAGGGCTCGATGCTTTTGCTCGCCGTTGCGGCACTGCTGTTCGTCCTCGCGGCGCTCGGACAGGGGATCCTCATCTCGACGATAACGACCTCTCAACAGGTCGCCTTCTTCGCGGCGGCGCTTTCGAGCATATTGCCGTCATTGCTCCTCTCGGGATTCATCTTCCCGATATCGGGGATGCCGCTCATCATTCAGGCGATCACGATGGTGGTCCCGGCGAAGTATTTCGTCGATCTTTTGCGCGGCATCATGATGCGCGGCGCCGGGTTCGAGACAGGGATGTACGATCTGCTCGCGCTCGTGCTTTTCTCTATCTTCATGATAACGGTCTCGGCGGCGCGGCTCAAGAAGGTGAGGTTGGTGTGATGCGCAGGATGCTCGCGCGGATGATCCGCAAGGAACTGATGCAGTTGCGGCGCGACCGGCGGATGTTCCCGATCCTTTTTCTTGCGCCGATCATCCAGCTCATCGTCCTCGGGTACGCCGCCAACTTCGACATCGATCACATCCCGGTGGCGGTCTGCGACCACGACAAGAGCGAGGAGAGCGCCGATTTCCTCGATCATTTCTTCGGGAGCGGCTACTTCACCCGCGCCGTGAATGCCTCCGCTGACCGCGACATCGACCCGGTGATGGACCGTGGCGTGGTGCAACTGGGACTCGTGGTGCCACGCGGCTTCGGCGAAGCAGTGCGCGGCGGCGAGGCGACCAAAGTACAGTTGCTCGTCAACGGGTCCGACACCAACTACGCCTCGAACGGCTTCAACTACGCGGCGCAGATAACGGCCCGTTATTCGTCGGCGATACTGGTCGAACGGATGGCGGCGCTCGGCGTATCGTCGGTCCCCGGCGTCGATCTGCGCCAGCGGGTCTGGTACAACCCCGAATTGCTCACGCGTCACTTCATGGTGCCGGCGCTTCTCGGTCTCATCCTCATGGTCATCACCATCATGCTCACCGCGATGGCGATAGTCCGCGAGAAGGAATCGGGCACCATCGAGATGCTGGTTGTCACCCCTCTGCGCAAACTGGCGCTTCTCGCCGGGAAGATCCTGCCGTTCCTCGCCATCGGGCTCATCGAGGCGGTACTGGTCTCTCTCGTCACGGTGTATCTCTTCGGCATTCCGTTCAAGGGGCAGGCGTGGCTGCTCCTGCTCGGCTCGCTGCTGTTCCTG
>JAKQHE010000188.1 GCA_029573155.1 bacterium | reverse complement strand
CGGCATGACCACCGACAAGATGCTCGAGAAGAACGGCGCGAAGTTCACCGGCGAGGAGGTGACGGTCGACGGCAACATCGTCACCGGCAACGGTCCGGCGGCGGCGCAGAAATTCGCCGAGGCGATAGAGAAAAGACTGTCAGGCGGCAAATAAAGGTCAGTTCAGAAGCGCGTCCTCGCGAACGAGTACTATCCGGTCCCCCTCAAGGCGCGCTACCGCCGGGGTGAACGGCAGTTCGATCCTCTTTTTCGGGCCGGTCACGGTCAACAGCGGATATTCCGGGGTGAGCGCGAGATCGGTGACGGTCCCGACGGGCGATCCGTCCTCCCGCACGACCGCCGTCCCGATGAGCGCATCCTGCGAGCGGCCGAGCAGTTCGGCCCGCGGGAGCGTGAATTCCTCGCCGACGAGATATTCGGCCTCGAACGGTTTTTCGACCTCGGCGATACGGACATGGAACCCCTTCGCTACTTCTCTGATATAGGTGATCTCGAACTCGGTGCCGAAGGTGCGGTGGAAGAGGTGCTTCACCGTCCCGAGGAAGTCGGCGTCGCGCAGGAAGGGTTTGAACAGCAGCGTGCCGTCCCCCTTGATGATGCGGGCGAAACGGCCGACGGGCACGGCATCCGTGAACATAGCATCTCTCCTGCTCAAAAAAGGCCGCCAGCGGCGGCGTGTGGCGCGCGGCCGATACCGGTCGTCCGCCCCGGACCTACTCGACGATCTCGAGTATGCTCTTTTTCCGGTCCTTGCTCGTCGAGGCGCTCAGGATGACGCGCATGGCCTTGGCGATGCGCCCCTCCTTCCCGATGACCTTACCGAGATCCTCCTTGGCGACCCGCAGTTCGATGACCGAGGTCTGTTCGCCGTCGATCTCGTCGACCTGTATCTGGTCGGGGTTGTCCACCAGATGCGACACGATGTGCCGGATCAGTTCTTTCATGACCTTCTCCTCCCTCCGTAGAAAACGATCGGTTACGCTTCGGCCTTTTTCGCCTTGGCGGCCACTTTCTTCATCAGCGACGCGACGGTCTCGGAGCACTGCGCGCCGTTGGCGATCCAGCGGTTTATCTTCTCGACATCCATGACGATCTCGACCGGGGTGCGGGTCGGGTCGTAGTGGCCGAGCCGTTCGAGACAGTCTCCGTCCCGTTTCTTGCGTTTGTCGACGGCGATGATGCGGTAAAAGGGTTTCTTCTTGCCGCCCAGCCGGGAAAGTCTGATGCTGACGCTCATGCGAATGTTCCTCCTATGCGCATGGTTGCTATCCGATGCCCTTGAGACCCTTCATCAGCGAGCCGAGCCCCATGGTCTTCAATCGTTTCATCATCTTCTTCATCTCGAGGTACTGTTTCATGAACTGGTTGATGTCCTGCACCCGCGTGCCGCTCCCGGCCGCGATACGGCGGCGGCGCGACGCGTCGAGCACCTCGGGGTTCAGCCGTTCGGCGCGGGTCATCGACTGGACGATCGCCTCGATGCGGCGCAGTTCGCGGTCGAGATCGACCTTGCCCTTCACCTGTTTGAGCGCACCGCCGACGCCCGGCAACATGCCGAGCAGGTTCTCCATCGGGCCCATCTGCTTCATCATCTTCATCTGGGCGAGGAAATCCTCGAGGTTGAACCGGTCGGAGAGCATCTGCTTCTGCAGTTTCACCGCCTTGTCGGTATCCACCTTCTCCTGCGCCTTCTCGACGAGCGAGAGTATGTCGCCCATGCCGAGTATGCGCCCCGCGATCCGTTCGGGGTGGAACAGTTCCAGTTGATCGGTCTTCTCGCCCACGCCGACGAACTTGACCGGCGCGCCGGTCACCGCGTGTATCGAGAGCGCCGCGCCGCCGCGCGCGTCGCCGTCCATCTTGGTCAGGACGACGCCGGTGAGCCCGACGCGCTCGTGGAACTCCTTCGACACATTGACCGCTTCCTGTCCCGTCATCGCGTCGGCGACGAACAGCACCTCGACGGGGTCGAGCAGCCGTCGGATATCGGCGATCTCGCGCATCATCGCCTCGTCGACCTGAGTGCGGCCGGCGGTGTCCACTATCACGACATCATAGACGCCGTCGCGCGCCTGCTTCATCGCCGCTTCGGCGATGCGGAGCGGGTCGTCGCCCGGCTTCGAGTCGAACACATCAATGCCGATGGTCTCGCCGAGTTTCTTCAACTGGTCGATGGCGGCGGGGCGGTAGATATCGGCGGGGACGAGCAGTACCCGTTTGCGGAGTTTTTCCTTGAGGTGGCGGCCGATCTTCGCGGCGGTCGTCGTCTTGCCCGACCCCTGCAGGCCCGCCATGAGGATGACGGCGGGAGGCCGCACCGCGAGGTTGAGTTCGTGGGCGCCGGCGCCGAGCAGGGCCACCATTTCGTCGTGGCAGACCTTCACGAACTGCTGGCCGGGGGTCACCGACCGGGTCACCTCGGCGCCGACCGCGCGGGCCGACACCTTTTCGAGGAACTGCTTGACCACGCCGTAGTTGACATCGGCGTCGAGGAGCGACAGGCGGATCTCGCGCACCGCCTCCTGAATATTGTCCTCGGAGAGTTTGCCGACGCCGCGCAGGCGGCGGAAGGTCAACTCAAGTTTTTCCGACAGCGTGTCGAACATGCGGTTCCTCAAAAAAACCGGCAGATTATACGAGCAGAGACCGTCCGGTCAAGAAAATCTTTCGGTTCGCTCGATATCTCCAACGCTTTCGAGGCGTTGGCGCGGGACGGTGCTATTCGTTGACCTCGGGGGCCTGGAACGCTTCCTGTCCGTGCTCGCGGGCCTTTTCCTGCTCCTTCGAGTAGTCCTTCTGTTCGGTGGCGCACGATACGGCGATGGCGACGGCGGCGGCGATGATCAAAAAGCGGGTCATGGTGTCCTCCTTTAATTAGGGGAAAAAAGTCACGGGGCACTATACCCCAGAACGGGCAAAGAGGCAAGAAGAAAAAATGGAAGAAAAAAAGACGAAAAAAGTTTTTCATTACTCGGTCACCGAGGGGCTACGAGAGAGAGGCAAGAGGGACGGATACGAGGTCATCCGCGACGGCTCCTCAACGGTGCTTATGCGGCACACCTCGACCCGACATTAATCTTTTTTAATAATATCAGGTTGTTCTGGCCGTTTTTGTAATAAAGTCAAGGCAATTTTTGCATTTTTTCGTAACAAAGTCAGGGCAATTTTTGCGTTTATTTGTAACAAAGTCAGGGCAATTCAGAAAAAGCCCTGCTCCGCGATAGCCACTCGACACACTCGGAAAAGGCCTTTTTCGGGTCGCCCGACAGCGGCGGACAGGTCGAGGAGCGGAAGATGGCATCAACACCGAGGGGACCGCAGTAGCCCTCTTTGTCCCATGATTCGTTGGCGATGATGCGGCGACAGGTATCTTCGGTCGTTCGCGCAAAGAGAGGTTCCGGCGGCGTTGTCTTTGTCTGCTTGGTCGATCTTAAGGTCGGTCGAGGAACGGGCGACTTGACCGTCATCCCCTCGAACGGGCAGATGCCTTCTTTCTCGCAGTAACAGGCAATGTCACGGAAACGGGCATTGATGCTGGCGGGTGCTTTCCAGAGTTGGTAGTTGCCGTCAAAAGAGTTGAAGCCCATATCGTAGCGACCGTCTTCAAAAGCTGGGGTTTTCGGGCAATACTGTTTCTTCGTATCGAGACGGTAGAAGCAGGCTTTGAAATCTTCGCGTATCTCCTCGTTTGGGGGCAAGAAAAGTTCGCTATACAATATCAAGTTGCCTTTGAATTGATGGGGATATGTCCCCAACGGTTGTGGATCTGATGGTGTTATCGGTAGAAGCGTATACTGCGGGGTGCGGTTCGACAGATCAACAAAAGTTATCCCGTATTCGCCGACTCCCGCAAAATAGACCAACTGATTCTTGTTCTCTTCGTTTAACCGTGGTTGATAGGCCTTTTCCCCTTCACGATCTATCCTGATACATTCCTTGGCCGGATTGTACGGCAATTTGTCGAGGTCACAGACATAGACTTCGCGGTTATCGTTGATGAAGGCGAGATAGTTGTCCACCACATTCCCTTCATACACCTTGCTGTAGGTGAGAGAATGCCAAGTCCATTCGTCCACCTTGGAGTAGAGTACCTCATAACTTCCTGTTGCCCGGTGCCTGATGTTAAGAACGACCCATTTCTCGCCGACCAGCGGCGGACGCGAGAAATCGGCTTGGTGTTGCTCGTCGTCATAAATCACCTCATAACGATATCCCATGCCTGTCTTCTTGGCTGAAAAGATATAGGTATTTCCCAATCCCTCTTCGGGGTAACGCATCACATCGTTCGCTGTAGAATAGAAAATCAAACGACCGGCGCGATACCCAGTACTCGTACCACTTGATGCGATACTGATAAATTCGTCTTTTTCAATGTCATAGAATAGGGTGCGCGTATTGACACCGCCGTTCTTCATTTCGCCGCCCACCATGCCGTTTTCTACACGAAGATCGTACAATGTCCCCCTGTCTGCCGAGAGATCTGCGCCGGGCGTCACATCGCGATCACACGGGCTGTGAGTCAGAGCTACGCTTTTTAACTCCGGCAGAACACACGGCCACGGATAGCATTCCTTGTAGTTGTAACTTCCTCCCAAGGTGTTTGTCCCCGCCAGATACTGTTTATAATGGTACCAATTCATCCAATCCCAGAGATTCCTCGTACATTGCGGATCATTTTCGGTCGGCGCATCGCATCCCGGCCGACAGAAGGTTATCTTCCCGTTACCATCCTTGAACGGGAACCCGGCCGCCTTGACATTCTCATAGACCTTGAGATCGGGACAGACAACAGCATCGTTATCGGAAAGAACCTCGTCGATGGTCTCATCGTTAGAAACAGCGGCATCGTCGCTCGTTAAGGTGTCGCCCTCCATGTGCGACATGTCGTCGTCCGCGGTCACCGTATCGGCGTCATTCTTTGCGGTGTGTAGATTGCAGGCGACCACCGCCATGAGCAGGAACGAAAGCAACAACATCGTCAGGTCGTTCTTTTTCATAGGTCTCTGCGCCCACCGGATACGATAGAAAACGATTATAGCGTCGTGGGAACGAAAAGCAACTGCTTCTTCCCCCGTTCTTCTTGACTTCATCCCGCTAACCCTTTACGATGGGCCGGTAACGGTGGCGGATTGAAAAAGGGAGACAGCGAGATGGCGAAGAAAAGCGTCAATGCCCCGGTCCCCGGCGATGCCGGTCTTCTCGGTCATGTGCAGGCGGTCATCGCCGGCGAGCGGCGGTTCGAGAATGTCTTCCAGGCGGTCTCGCGGATGATCCTCGGCGACCCGTCGAAGATCGAGAAGGTGACGGTGAACGGCCGGTCCACCTACGACTTCAAGGTGTTCCGCGAAGGGAAGAAGCACATCATCGGGATGTTCGACGAGATCAACTCGTTCGTTTCGTTCGTCAAGGACGCGGCCGAGGGCGGCTCGTCGTCCGAGATGGCCTTCGTCCTCATCGGCGAACCGGGCAACGGCAAGACCTTCTTCGTCGATTTCCTGTCGGGCCTCTACCGCCAGTTCCTCATGAAACCGGAGAACCGGCGCTGGACCTTCCGCTTCACCGGGCTCGATAAACTGGGCGGCTACGGCAAGATAGAGCGCATCGAATCGCAGACCTTCGAGGATCCGATGGTGCTCGCGATGAACCTGTTCGAGTCGGCCGAAGAGAATAAGGCGTTCCTCGCGAAAAGCGGCGCGACCGACAAACAGATAGCCGCGTTCTGGAAGAACTACCGGCCGCTCGGCGCCTGCTCTTACTACATCTGGGAGCAGATCCGCGCCCACTGCGGCGGCGACCTCGCCAGGATGCTCGAGTTCGTCGAGGTGATCCCGGTGCCGGTCAGCGAATCGCGCGGGGTCATCACCGGCAAATACGCGGCGAAAGACAAGATAACCTCTTCGGCGGTCGATCTGCTCGGCGAAGAATCCATCACGCGGCTCCTTCACATCAGCGCGACCGACAACCCGTACCGGTTCGACCTGCGGCGCGGCGCGC
>JAKQHE010000278.1 GCA_029573155.1 bacterium | reverse complement strand
CGCGCCCGCCTGCTATCTCCTGTTCGATACGGGCCTCGTTCGGCCCGACGATACGCTCGACCGCTTCTTCCCGGGCCAGCGTCCCGTGCCGCTCCTGCGGCTCCTCAATCATACCTCCGGGTATCCCGCTTACCTCGAATTCTTCCGCGACACCGCGGCAAAACGGTACGACGACCGCCGCGCGGCGGTGCTCGCGCGCATCGCGGCGCTCCGTGACATCGAGCCGCCGATCTACAGCGACCTCAACTTCATCCTGCTCGGGTTCGTGCTCGAAAAGGTGACGGGCGAACCGCTCGACGCGGTGTGGGCCCGGCTCCTCGACGACCTGAACTTCCCGCAGGAAGATATCGTGTTCGCGAAACGACCGCTTCTGAAACAGCATACCGTCGCGACGATGTTCTCGAAGGAGCGCGGGCGGCTCTGTCACGGCGAGGTCGAGGATGAGAACTGTTGGTATCTCGGCTCGGTAACCGGTCACGCGGGGCTTTTCGGATCGGCGGGAAGCGTGGCCTCCTATCTCATGCGACTGCTCGGGCGGCCGTGGTTCCGCTCCGCCCTCGACCGGCTGGGCGGCGCCGGATTCGACCGGCCGCAGGGGCTCGATTCGCACTACGGCCGCACCGCCCACGCCCGGACGGTCGGTCATCTCGGCTTCACCGGCACCGCGTTCCTGCTCGACCCGGAAAAGGAAAAGGCGGCGGTCGTCCTCACCAACCGCACTCATCCCGACCCGGACAAGGAGAACTGGCGCGACCGGATAAAGGCGGTGCGGCGCGAACTGTTCGAGGTGCTTCTGCCGGCCTGAAGGCGCCGGGCGGATCAGAACAGGATCAGCGCACACCCCGGTTCCTGCGCGCTCATGGGATGGGTCGCCCGGGGATCGATGATGTCGTCGGGGACAAGGTCCGGGGTCTCGTCGGCGTCCGGCGGGTCTCCTTCCTTCTCCTGTGGATCGTATATCTGCGGGTTGTCGGCGGTCATGCCGCCGCACCGTTCCCGCAGTTCTTTTTCGGTGCAGGTCTGGAGACACGCCCCCGGATACAATCTCAACGGGAGGTGATGATTGGTCCGGTAAGACCCATTCGTGTCGCTGATGACGGCGCTTACTTTCCCGACCGTGTTCTTCGGGAGACCGGTCTTCGGCACCAGTTGAAAGCGGATCAGGTAGGAAAGCGCCTCGTCCGGCGCCGAAAGGGAACTGGGGAGCGTATTGGCGATGAGGTTCGGTTCGGCCAGCGGGAATCCCCCCGCCGGGCCGTCGAGGAACACCTGCCAGTTCGTGCCGTTACCCGCCCGGTCGAATCGCGTCGCGATCTCGGTGGAGCCGGGAAGATAGTCAAAGACCGCCCGGTCGTACTCCGCCCGGACATACACCGACTCGGCGAAGGTCTCTCCCCAGTTCTCGACGGTCAGCAGGATATAAAGCGGCTCTCCTTCGCAAAAGATGTCGCGTGTCCCTTCCGGCACGCAGGGACAGTCGCGGAGTTCATCCGCGCCGGGGACATCGAAATCGGACACGGGCCGTTCCACCGCGAGCACGACAAGGTTGGTCAGCACCTCGTCGGCGGCGAAACGGAACCGGAGATCGATGGTGTCGCCATCTTCGGAAAATATCCCCGCCAACCGCGTATCGATCGTCGGGTCGAGCTCCCAGCGGTCGATGTCGAGGCCGAAGGTGTAGGGCTCGTCATCGTATGCGGTACAGTACGCGCCGCTCTCGGACAGCGCAAAGAAGGATCGGCGCGAATCCCATACCTCGTTGACCGCCTCGTCCTCCGGGTCGCAGTCGCCCGTTATCGGGACGACGGCCCCGTCGTTCCCCCGCACCGCCACCATCTCGGACCCTTCGCGCGCCGTCATGAGCGCCGGATCGCCCTCCGCGGAGAGCATCGTCATCCGCACCGGCGTATCGGCCGGAAGAACGAGCCCTTCGAGGCGGGTATCGACGCTCTCTTCTTTCAGGAAAGCGAACCCGGGATAGAGGTAGATATTTTTAGGAGGGACAATTTCTTCAGAGCGGTACACGATAAGCATCGCCCAGTTCGACACCATCAGCGTCGAACAGCGATATATCTCGTCGTCGGTGCAGTCGAGTCCGCTCACGGCATATTCGCCCGCGACCGCCTGACCCGGCATCATCGGCGCCTCGGTCAGCGCATTGTCGCGCAGTATCCGTTCGAAAAAGTCGGTCGCATCGGCCCGGTAGGTGAAATAGGCGAGTTCGGCGGCGGTCACCGTTCCCGGCGAGGTCTCGGAACAACCGACGCGGACATCGGTCGTGAAGCGGACGCTCTCGAAGGTGAAGGGATCCTCCGTGTCGCCGAGATGGCGCGGCGCGGCGCCCGCGGCGATGTCGGCCTCATAGCCGTATCCGTCCTCCCGGACGAACGAAAGATGGACCGTATGGTCGGTCGGTTCTTCGAGTTTCGCCGGATCGACCGCGCCGGTCCAGACGAGATAGGCCTTGTCAACGATGGCGTCCGGAAAAAACATATCTATGGTCAGAGCAGAAGCGCTTTTTTCGACACAGGTGTCGCCCTGCCGGTCTCCCGACAGGCCGTCGATGGTCCGCTGGTCCGCGAGGAAGGTGTTGCCGAACAGGAAATGATCGGTCCCCCCCTGATCGAACACCTCGTACGGTCCGCCGCCGAACAGGGCGGCCGCGAGCGGGGCGCAGAAAAGCGCCGTCATGAGCGGAACGACCGACCGTTTCACCGACCTTTTCCCTCCATCCGTTTCTCACCCCATAAGAGACCCGGCGCGGGCAAAAGGATTCCGGTCCGGGCGAAAAAAACGGTTACCATTTGATATCCATAAGGAAATAATTCATGTCAACGACCCCGGTAAGCGTCGCGCCGGCGCCGTTCGCGACCGCGGCGTACGCGCCGTCATCCCCGGCGGAGCCGTACTGCAGGGTGTCGAGCAGGCGGCCGGAGCGGTCGTACCGGACCGTAATGATCTCATACCCGCCCGTCGCCGGTTGCGAAAATACCGGGCCGAACGATGAGCCGGTGGCGACGATCGATCCGTCGGGGGCGACGGCGATGCCGTGGAACGCGTCGGGACCGTCGTTGCCGTGCTGGCGGCTGAACAGGCGGTCGCCGTTCAGGTCGAACGCGAGCAGGAGCGCGTCGTAGTTCCCCGCGTTTATCTCGTCGTCGAACGATCCGAAGGTCATCCCGGCGAGCAGTATGTTCTCCGGCCCGGCGACCCCCGTGATCATCATGTCGGCTTCGGAGGTGCCGACCTGCCGGGTCCAGCGCCGTTCCAAGGACAGATCGTAATTCGCGAGAAAACCGTCGGTATTGCCGAACGAACCGTTGCCGTGGATCGCGCCGGTCGTGGTCCCGGCCGCGTAGAGGGTGTCGGCCGCGCCGGGGAACAGCGCCGTGACCCGGTCGACCCCCTCACTGCCGATAAGCGTCGAACGGACGATATTACCGTCGGGGTCGATCTCGACGATGAAGCCATCCTCCTGTTGCGGCACGGTGCCCGGCAGGAATTTCCCGGTGGTCGAACCGCCGACATAGAGCGTTGTGCCGATAGCAACGGCTGAAAAAGCACGGTCCTCCTCGGCGGAGCCGAACTGTTTTATCCATATCGGTGCGCCGTCGGCGTCGAACTTGGCGACCGCGATGTCGGCCTTGCCGTAGGCCGTTCCCCCCAGCGCGCCGTAAGTATGACCGACGGCGTAGAGCGCCCCTTCTGCGTCGCGCGCCACGGCGGTCAGGGTGTCGTCGCCGCCGCTCCCGATCTGACGGAGCCACGCACGCGAACGGTCGGCCTCGTACCGGGCGAGGAACATATCGATCCCCCCCTTCTTTTTACCCGGTTCGAGTTCCCCGTCGGTGACGCCGCCCAACACGATCGCCCCGTCACCCGCATCGAGTATCGCCGTGCCGCGGTCAATGCCGGCGCCGCCGCCGGTGACGAGGGAGACGAGGATATCGCCGTCGGGCGTCGCCGCTTCATCCCGATCGGCGGCGTCGGCGGGGGAAAGCATCGCATCCATCTCGATGCGCACCGGCGCTTCGCAGGCTATGCACAGGGCGGCGATCGCACTAAAAAGTGTAAGAGAAAGAGGCCGCCCCGGTGAACTGAAGGAACGAATAATCGGTGTAATCATCTCTATGCTCGCCGATGTTGGATAGTTTTCGCATGACGCTGCCGGTCACCCGGACCGCGTAATGTTCGAGGAACCGGTACTCGAGTTCTGGTTGCAGGTAGATGGTGTGTTCGATGCGCCGTTTTTCCCAGTCAAGGTATCGGAACATGTCGACGCCGAGCCAGTACTGATAGACATACCGGAGCGCGACCGCTGCGGTGACGCGTTCGTCGACGAAGGCCCCCTCCACCAGCGCCGTGATGCGCAGGTGCTTGTTGCTGACCCCCAACACATCGCCCGTCCGGTCGGTAAAGCGATCGTATTCTTCGTCGCGCAGCCAGTTCAGGTCCAGCCCGGTCCCCGTTTTGAGGTAACTGGTGTCGGCCGCCGGGTAGATGTACCACCCGCCTTCGACACCCCCCGCCGGACCCCGGAAATAGTCGAGCCGCCGGTCGCCGAACGGGTCTATGTCGTGATAGTACCCGAACCGCGCGGAGCCATACGGGGAGAAATGCTCGTTAAGGTCGTACAGCACGGTGACCCAGCCGAACAGGTCGATGGAAAGTTGTCGCGGTACCGGCCACCGTTCGGCGGCGTGATGGAGCACCAGCGAACAGTCGAGCAGGAGCGCGTCATCGAAAAGATGGGAGAAACTCCCGGCGATATACTGGTCGAACCGCGAGAGTTCGGGCCGGTCGAGTCCCGATTCCGAGACGAGCGAGTACCCGATCTTGCCGGTGTACTCCTCGCCGATGACAAGGGATACATCGCCGTTCAGGAGCGCGAAGAACGCCTCTTTGCGCGGCAGATCATCGCCCGAAAGACGGTCGATGAGGTAGAGATACTCGACATTGCTGTTGTACTTCGCGCCGACGGCCACCTGCCCTTCCCACGAGGTCTCGACCCCGCGCGCGACCGAGCAGAGGAGAAGCAGACTAATAAGTGATCTTCGGATCACGGAAATTCCCTTTTTTCCGTTTATTCTCCAGTTCCCGGAGCCGCTCTTTCCGTTTCTTTTCCGGATCGGCGGCGGGCGTCCCGGTTGCGGGAGGTGTCTTTTCCTCCGGGGGCAGGTCGGGCAGGATGACCGGTTCCGGCGGTCGGCGCGGCGCCCGCCGTTCCTCATGCGGAGGGGGCGGAGTATCGTCGAGACCCTTTTCTTCGGGGTTCGTCGTGGCGGGGCCGGGTGCCGGTTCGACGACCGGTTCCGGGGTGACGGTCGGTGTCGGCATCCTGCGGGGGGCCGTTACGGCGCGCCGGTGGTTCATCGCATCGGCATCGGGAGATACCGGCACGGCGTCGGTGCTCTCTTCCGGCGGGTCATGCGGCGGAAGGTCGCGGAAAAAGTCCCGTTCCCACCCTTTTTTGTACACGCCCGGTTCGACCGTGATGTCGCTCTTGAGCGTATCTTTCTTCCCCGCGTACAGGAAGAACAGGGGGACCAGCAGGAGCGCCGCGACGCCGAGGCGTCTCATAACGGTCTTTCCGGGAAGGAACGGTAGATGACGGCGACGGTCCCCGGCCCGGCCTGCAGTTCGACCTCGTGCCGGTGCAGCATCCCGTCGTACGCGGCGGCGGTACGGATGCGGTGGGTGCCGGTCCGGGCCACCTCCACCACGAAGGGTATCTCGTTCCTCCCTTCCTTCAGGTCGCCTTTCCAGACATATTCCTTCAGGCGCCGGAGCGTTTCGTCGTCGGTATGGAAAAATACGCCGTCGTCCAGTTGGACCGTTACCCGGACATCGGCGAGCGACCGGTCGGCGGTATAGGTCAGCCGGATGGTGAGCGGCTCGCCGGCGTTGACGACCGAGCGTGAAACGACGGTCCCTTCGTCGGCCCCGTCGGGGATCGTCGCGAGGAAGGAGAACAGGCAGAGCGTCAGCATGATAAGGGCGAACATCGCGCCGGCAAGTTTCCAGCGGGGACCGAACGGCAGAGCGCCGACGGCCCGTTCCGGCCGGGCCGACTCTTCGACCAGCCGCCGGTGGAGCGCGGCGCGCATATCCTCGGAAAGGGCGTCATCCTCGGGGCGGTGCCGCCGCAGGGTCTCGCGCACCGCGGTGAGGGCGCGGTACTGTCCGGCGCAGGAGGGGCAGGCGGCGCAATGGTCATCGAGGATCGCGCGCTCTTCGGGAGAAAGTTCCCGCGTCATCGCGTCGGTCAGTAACTCGTCAATCCGTCGGCACCGTTCGTCCATGGCCTTCTCCTTGGTCACCCCATAAGATACATCGTCTAGAGAAAAAGATTCTTATTTTTTTTCACCGACCGCGCGAGCCGCTCCCGGGCCCGGTGGAGTCGCGACTTGAAGGCCTCGATCGATATGCCGGTCAGCGCGGCCGCCTCTTCGAGCGATAACTTCTGGAATTCTATGAGGTTAAGCGTTTCCTGATCGTCGATGCTCAGCAGGGAGATGAGTTGCCGGATGTTGGTCAGCCGCTCCTCGTGGATGGCCTGTTCCTCGGTGGAGACCTCAAGGGTGTCGCCGGGCCCCTTCCTCTTCCCCTCCCACGCATGTTCGCGGTCCTTGTAGCGTTCGAAGTTGTTCTTCAGTATCCGCCACAGCCAATTGGGGAACGCGCAGTCGCCCCGGAAGGAGGCGATGCCGCGATAGGCGCGAATGAGCGTCTCCTGTAGTATCTCGTACGCCGCCTCGTCCTTTCCGCCGGTGATGGAGAGGGCGAACGAGAACAATTTGTCTTCGTGCGAACGGACGAGCGTCTCGAAGGCGGCGACATCGCTGCGGCGCGCCCGTTCGAGGAGCGCCTTTTCATCGTTGCGGTCTTTATCTTGAATATCCAATCGGTTATCCCGTTTCCCGCTCCGATGACGACACCCTGCCGTACCGTCCGCCGATAATACCGGTTCTTCGCGCCCGTTCAAGTTTTTTCTTTTTACCCCGAATCCTTTTCTTCCGATGCCGTATCTTATGGGGCGGAAGGGAGGATGTTGTTAAATGGGCATACGGTGTTGTGCGGTATTTAAATCCCGAGGGCCGCCGAACAGAAATCGTAAGCAAAACCGAGTGCTTGACAAAAAGAGAAAAACAACACTATGGGAGAATGACCATGAGAAACATGATCCTTTTCACGCTTCTGTTCGCCTTTGCGAACGCCTTCGCAATCAACGACAGTCCAGTTTATCCTTGTCAGGGATACAAGGATCTCACAAACATCGATGTGTATTACTGGTGGCAGTACGGCGGCGAAGGGTACATCAACTCCGAAAGTGACTTTTACTCTTCTCGCCCGAGCGGCAACAGCACTTGGTGCATGATACAACTTCCCGATGTTCTTGATTCTCCTCAAGAGTATGGCGAACACTGGGACTATGGATACACATACTCGCATGTGCTTTCGCTCAAGCTCTATGGAAATTACAGAAAATCGTATCGCGCGGTCATTTCACCGGTTTCTTCGAGCAATCTGGAAATCATAGAGGTTTTTACAGAGTGTGCATTTACTTATTCGGTTCGAAAAAATGCTGAGACAACGGATACTTGGGCGCTGAGTGAATGGACCATGACCAGTGCTCTTTCTCCCTGTTCGGGGACTTTTAGCCCCGGCGGCATTTTTGGTATGTACAACATTTTGGACAACATCGACAAGTGGGTACAGGTGCTTTATTTCTGGTTGTGGGTCGACACTGAAGCCCGAGAAGACTCCTATAAAGATTTTGTCGTCTACATCGAAAAATGGGATTCAGGCGGCCCAGATAGTTTCATGGGGGACCAAGAAGCGGTTAAGGCGATGAATCGGATGCTTGATGATAGACCGATTGTTGCCGATATAGATCTCGATACCTTGAAACCCGGCGAAAAAAGGGAGTACGAGAATCTCGACAAAACGATTCAGGGAATCCTCAACAGCACCGATGAATTTGAGACGGGAACGGTGTTAAGTACCGCGATAACCAAGGATGGCCTGTATGCCGGGATCACCATTGAACAGGTTGCGCCTCAATTCGCCGACGAGAAAGAGGTAACCTTCTTCAACGGCAAGACCATCATCTCGGTCAACGGTATCGCCGTGGTCGACTTTGCTTCTCTGGAAGAACTGTTCAAGTATTTTTCCGATGGCGAAGTATATGAGATTGATATCACAGATGAAACCGGGGTGGTCACAACATTGCATTAACCTTTTCGTTTACGGGGAGGAGGATAAACCCTTCTCCCCGGAATTCACTATTCGGAGGTAAAGGCATGAAGCAGATATTCGGATGGTTCCTGTTCGGGATATTGTTTTCTCTTTCCGGCTGTACGGGGGAATCGTCTCAGTATGCAGATACCGACACATCGACCGGAGACAACGATCTTTTTCCTTCCGACGACGAACAGGGGGAAGAAACCGACGATGACGACCCTTTTCTCTACAATGACGATGGCCTTCGTCTTCCGCTCTGCGACCCACCATGCAACGAGGACGAGGTGTGTAACCCTTACGGCGAATGTATCTGCGACAGCCGGAAGTGGTTTGTCGGAAAGTATCAAGGTAAATGTATCAATGGCGGAGAGGCAAACAAGATTTTCTGTAATGACCATGGCTTGAACTATACCGCGAGGGCCTCTTTCTGGAAAGGAGGAATGCTTGTTTTGAGTAAGGAGAGCGATCTGCTCTGCGCTCTTTGTCAGCCCGGTTGGTTCGGCGAACGGTGCGATGTGCCACTGGATGATTATGCGGACGAATTACCGGAGGGTGGCTATCCCAATAATCCCGGCGGATTTCGCCCGGTGAAACCCTACTGCGAAAACAACGCCGATTGCACGGAGGGATTGATCTGTAACGACAAGGGTTACTGTATGTGCGAAGGGAATATCTCGTTCAAAGACGCCGGATTCGAGTCGGATGTGAGACAGAATCTCGGCATTGATGCTGCAACGCCCATCACCGGGGAAATGCTTACGAACATGAATTCTTTTCTAACGGACCAAGCAAAAAACCTTGAAGATCTGCGCTGTATGCCCAACCTGCGTGAATTGTATTTAACTATGGCGCAGAATCTCTCTTCTCTCGAACCGATAAAAGGATTAAAGCATCTTCAAGGTTTTTTGCTTTGGGGAATGGATTTGAGCCACTTGGATCTTTCACCGGTCACCGAATTAGATAGACTTTTACGGTTTCACTTGGCGGCCATATATGGTCTCCCGGGAAGCGATACGACCTTTCTCCGCAAAATGAAATCGAAGAAAAGCATGGTGCATTTATTTCTCAATTTTGGTAAAATACTTTTCCCCGTGGACCTTTCTTTTTTGCAGGATTACGAAAACCTTGCGTTGCTCCAGTTAATTTTCAGGGGAGACCAAGAGACCATGCGACCAACACCCCTTTCCTTGCTTCCGTATCCCGAGAAACTACAGTCGCTTGGCATGGAAGGAAGGAACATACAGATAGACGACCCAACCGTTTTCCTTCGTATGGCAAATCTCGTGTCCTTGGTTATCCTCGAACCGGGCAGCAACATCGGACTTTCTCAATTCTCCTACAATGAAAAACTCATCAATTTGACGATGGAAGGAGACATGATGGATATCCCCGTACGAGAGCGTTTTCCTAATACCACTTTCGTTTCGATGCGGAATGCCGTGGAAAAACTTGATGAAAAGATTGCGGGGCTCGATATGGGTAGTTTGATATATTCTTCCGAATTTGACACGAAGCCGCTGTTCCCCGCAGGCATTTATGCTCAAGCACTGTCAGACATGAACAACCTCAATACCGTTTATTTTTCTCCTTACTACGATATCGCCGACATCGGTTGGCTCAAAGACAAGAAATATCTTTCGACCGTATTGTTGCAACCGTGGTGTGGCGAAGATTGTTTTCCACATGACTGGGACTACCCGCGCAACAACTCTGTTTATCAAGACCTGTTGTATCTCGTCGATTGCACCGATTACATGGGCGGAGTTCGCTCGCTTGATGATTTTGTGACGAATTGTAAAAATGGCGGGTCTCTTTGCCGAAAAGACGATTATCTCGCTTATATTCAAATGCCCTCAGGCGATCTTGACATGGGGCGAGTTCTCTATTTCCTGAACAACCCGATAGACCCGGACACAGAAGAAAACAACCTGCAATTCCTTTCAAAGTACAGGGTCAGTGTCGAACTGGAGGCGGAGATCGCGAAGAAAAGAGTATCTCTTCGACAGGAAAACTTCTCCTCCGATGAACTCTTCCATGTCGATACCTTTTTTTCCGATCCATGGCCTCAGTCAGTGGGAAAAGCGGATCACTCGGCGAAGGTGATCGAGACGATATCCTCGGTGACCAGATAGAGCACCTGTTCCTCGACGGCGCCGATATCGTACAGGTCGATGCCGTTCACCGCGACGACGGTCATCCCTTCCAGCAGGGTCTTCGCCTCCTCTCCCGCCGCCGGATCGACCCACTCGACGGTGAGGGCGACCGCCTCCCCCTTATCGTTCGATTCCACCTTGACCGATGTCGTTTCGGTGTCATCCTCGTCCTCCGGTTCGGTGGTGCGGAATATCGCCGGGAAGATGCCGTCGAACCCGCCGGTGACGACGCTTCGTTCCGGGATCGTCTCGGGACTCTCCTCCTCCTCCGTCATCGCCGCCGCGGCTGAAAGATCGGATGAAAAGAGCAGTTCCGCGCCGCCGCTCGACCCCATGGCGTCGCCGCCGCCGTTCTTATATATGCTTATCTGGAACTGTTTGAACGAATCGGTGCGGCTGTCGGTGTCATACCAGAGCCAGACATAACCGATGCCGAAGATATAGGTCCGTATCTGTACCTCGGTCTCTTTCATGAGGGAGTGGATGCCCCAACTCGTGTCGGCGGGGTTCCAACTGCTCTGCTGGTTCTGGAAGTCGGAGTGGTTGGTGTATATCTTCACGAGCGGGGTCGTGATGCCGCCGGTCGTGCTGTAGGCCATCTGGCTCCAGATGCGCTGGTTCAGTTCATATTGTCCCCATGTCCCGATCCAGGTCTCGGCGTAGGTCCAGTCGGTCGGGCTGGTCGAGCCGAGATAGACGCGGTAATAACGGTAGGCGTCGCCCGCGTACTGTTTAGTGGAGAAGACGAGACACGAATCCTTGTCGCCACTGCTCGCCGGTTCGCATACCGAGGGGACCGACGCTTGGGATACGGTCTCCTTGTCGGCGGTGTCGGCCGTCAGGTAGCAGGTGTATATCTGACCGGAATTCGGATAGGGATACATGGAGGAAAAGTCATTCGTAGCCAGTTTGTACCAGGTCGTCCCCTCCCGCCAATAAAAACCGGCGTCCAGCCAGCCGAGCGAGTGGACCCCGAAACAGGGGGCGTTGCCGTCGTCGTTGACGGCATGGAGCGGACTGAACGCAAGCGCGAACAGCATGATGGTCACAAGTTTAACTAGTTGATGTTTCATGTGCTTCCTCCTTTTGCAGTCTGTTTTTCATCGTTCACGGTCACCCGTGGGTCTCCTCGTAGGTCCACCCCTATGATACCGGTAGGGGGAAAAAGGATTCTCATTATTTTGCATTTTTGCAGTTATTTTTTCACAAGGTCGTTCAAAAGAGGGAAAAAAGAGGGACGCGGCGGGGTCAGCGCCCGGGGAGCGGCCTCCGGCTCCGGGAGAGGCGCCGATTCTTTTGCAGGATCGCGTACACCTGACGGATACTGACCCGGCAATCAACAGCCAATTGCTTGATATTGTTGCCGTTGTAGTTTTCGCAGATATAGCGCGCGATGACCTTCCGCAGGGCGTTCCGGGGGATGCTGATGCTCAGCCCCTGCAGGCGCAACATCAGCGCGGCCGCCACCTCGACCCCGCAGTTCTTCGCGACAAAGAGCAGATCATCGTTGGGCATGTCCTCGATAGTGATCGCGATCCCCTTATCCTGCATGTCCATGCTTTCCTCCGCCTTTCTATCCGTCCGACCATAAGATACGGGAGCGGAGTGAAAAGATTCTTGTCGGATGAAAAAAAGATAAAAAAACGGAAATAGATGTTTTTTTCAGCACAGGTGAATCCTTTCGTCCCCGGCCGGTATCTTATAAGCGGAACCTAGGAAAAGGAGACGCCCATGCAAGGACCTTTCTATCTCTTCCGGAGCATCGTTACGCTGGTGACCGAACGGCGGGGGGCCGGCCATTTCCGCATCTGCGACAAGGACGACCGGCGCGGGCTGGTGGTGCGGAAGGTCGGCTGGTCGGACGACCTGCAGACGGAGTTGCTCAAACAGGCGGGGGACCGATCGTTCAATTCCTTCTTCCGCTCTTTTTTCTTCGAATATGCCGATTCTCCCGGAGAGGCCTACGAACGGGCCCTCCTCGACTATCATGAGTTCCGGGGAACGCTCGGTGAGCAGGAACCGCCGCGACCGCCGACCGACGATCCGTCGCACCGGGATGGCCGCGACAAGAACCACCTTTCCGGCGCCGGGGTATGAACCGCCTGTGCATACATCTCGCGTTGCGCGACCACGCGTTCGAGCAGAAGGTCTCCGCGGCGGCGCAGGCCGCCGGCCACCATACCCGACCGGTGCATCTGGACGCCGTCATCAACAACTGCCGCGTGTACGACACCCTCTTCGTCGTCGAGGAGGACTATCACGCGATCCTCGACCTCATCGAATTCCACAATTCCTGTCTGTTCAATTTCCTCCCCACGATCGTCGTCACGACCCCGCCTTCCGTCATCGACGCGCGGCTCAGTACGGTACGGTTCCCCTACAAATACCTCCCGCTGGAACGGACGCTCCTCCCGTCGCTCCTCCCCCGCGTCGCCCGCCTGTTCGACCGGTTGCGGCGCGCGCGGTCCCAAGAGGATCTCCTCCGTCTCCACGGCGCGGTCGTCGCCCCCTTTTCGGCGCCCGGCGCCACCTTCGGCGGCGCTCTCGATCCCGCGTTGCGGGCGATGCTCGACCTGCTGTTCGCCCAGAAGGGCTCGCTCATGCTGGTCAACCGGTGGGGCAATCTCATCGTCGAGGCGGCGACCAACCGGGCCATCGCGGGCATCGAGGTGCCCTACGACCACGCCTCGCCGGCGTGGAGCGTCATGGAGAGCGGGGAACCGCTCTTCTGCGAGGATATCCTGAACTACCCCCGGTTCAAGAAGAAACTCGACGCGTACGCCAAGGACTATTTCCTCATCGTGCCCATCAAACTGTACGGAAAGACCGTCGGCGTGCTCAACCTGAGCGACAAGACGGTCGCGCTCCTGTTCGACCGGGCCGACCTGCTGCGGGCGCAGGGGCTTCTGCGTCTTCTCGAGCCGGTGTTGGCGGCGCGTTGCGGTCTTTTGGCGGTGCGGTGAGGTCGGCATGATAGGCGTCGGGGTCATCTACCATCTCGCGTTGCTGGTGGCGCTCAGCACCGCCTCCGGTTTCGTGAGTCAACGCTGGCTGTGGCGACGGTCCGGCGCGGTCCTGCAGGGCCTTATCTTCGGCTGCGCGGCGGGCGTCGGGATGCTGGCCCCGCTGGCGCTCGGCGACGGGCTGGTCTTCGACGGCCGCTCCATCGTGCTCAGTCTCTGCGGGCTCTTCTTCGGTCCGGTCGCCGGTACGATCGGGGGCGGCATGGCGGTGGCGGCGCGACTCCTGCGGGGGGGCGACGATACCCTGCTCACCGAGATACTGATCATACTCCTCTCGACGGTCCTCGGCGCCCTTTTTTATCTGCGACGGTCCGACCGCGAGGCGCCGATAGGGACCGACCGGCTCCTGTTCTTCGGCCTGCTCGTCCATGTCGCGTCCCTGCTTCTGCTCTACACGCTCCCCTTCGACATCGCTCTGCTCGCCATCAAACGGGTCGGCGCGGTCTTCCTGTTCGCCGCGCCGCTGGTGACCGCGCTGGTCGGCAGGATACTTTCGGACGATGTGTCGCGGCTCCGGCTTGTCGAGGACCTGCGAAAGCACAAGGAGCGTTTCCGCACCTTTTTCGACGCCACCGCCGACATCGTGACGCTCAAGGACGCCGGGGGGCGGTATCTCATGGCCAACAGGGCGCAGTGCGCGTTCCTCGGGAAGAAGGAAGGCGACCTTCTCGGGAGACGCGACCTCGATCTTCTGCCGGAAGAGACGGCTCTCCGTTACCTCCGGTCCGATCAGGAGGTCCTGCGGACGAAAAAGGATATGGCCTACCATGAAAAGGTCGGGGACCGCGTCTACGAGGTCCGGAAATTCCCGGTCCCGCTCCGGGAGGGGGGGCTCGGGGTCGGCGCATTCGTCCGCGACATCACCGACCGCGAACGGGCGGAGGGGGAACTGCGCGAAAGCACGGCGCGCTCCGCGGCGATCCTGCGGTCGGTGCCCGACCTGATCTTCCTGATAAGCCGCGACGGGGTGTTCCTCGACTATCACGCGAACGACCCGATGCTCCTGTTCGCGCCGCCCCAAAGACTGCTGGGCCGCCACATCTCCGCGGTGTTCTCGCCCGAGTTCGCCGAAAAACTCGAGACCGCGCTCGCGATGACGCTCCTGACCGACGAGATACGGTCGATCGAATACGAGGAGGAAAGCGGCGAGACGGTCCGCTGTCACGAGATGCGTCTGGTGAGAAGCGGCGAGGAGGCGGTCTTCATGATCGTCCGCGACATCAGCGACCGGCGGCGGGCCGAAACGGATATTCAGGAGATGAAGGAACTGCTCGAAGAGCGGGTGCGGGAACGGACCGCGCAACTCGAGGAGGCGAACCGGCGGCTGCGCGAGGCGCGGACCGAGGCGGAACGGGCGAGCAAGGCCAAAAGCATCTTTCTCGCCAGCATGAGCCACGAGATACGGACCCCGATGAACGCGATACTCGGCTATGTGCAGTTGCTCCGTCGTTCCGAGCCGCTCACCGGCATCCAGCGCGAGCATCTTTCGACCGTCCTGCGCAGCGGCGAACACCTGCTCGACCTCATCAACCAGATACTCGAACTGTCGAAGATAGAGGCGGGCCGCATCACGCTCAACCCCGTCGATCTGGACCTGCCGCGACTGCTCGCCGACCTCCGCGACATGTTCCTCCCGCAGGCGGTCGAGAAGGGGCTGCGCTTCGAGGTGCGGCAGGACGGCGCCATCCCGCGTTACATCAACGCCGACGCGATAAAGGTGCGTCAGGTGCTCATCAATCTCGTCGGCAACGCGATGAAGTTCACCAAACGGGGCGGGATAACGCTCTTAGTGCGGGACGACGGCCCCACCTTCTACGGCAACGATCACCTGATAACGGTGGAGGTCGCCGATACCGGCCCGGGCATGACGCCCGAAGAACTGTCGCGGATGTTCGACCCGTTCGAACAGACCGGCAGCGGGGCGCGGAGCGGCGGCACCGGGCTCGGGCTCACCCTCAGCAAACAGTTCGCCTCCCTGATGGAAGGGACGCTCTCGGCGCGGAGCGAACCGGGGCGCGGCACCGTCGTGTCGTTCTCCTTCCGGGCCCTGCCGGCGACCGCGGCGGCCGCGACCGCGCGGACCCGGTCGCCGATGAAGCGGCTGCCGCCCGGGCTCCTCTACAAGGTGCTCATCGTGGACGACAACGCGTCCAACCGCGATATCCTGCGGATACTGCTCACCGAGGGCGGCTTCATCACCCACGAGGCGAAGGACGGGCGCGAGGCCATCGCGGTGTTCTGGAAATGGCGGCCCGATCTGGTCTTCATGGACCTGCAGATGCCCGAGATGGACGGGAGGGAGGCGATACGCCGGATACGGGAAAGCCCCGAGGGGAAGACGATACCCATCATCGTCATAACGGCGGACCCGCTCGAAGAGACCCGGCGCGAGATGCTGGCCGCCGGGGCGACCGGTTTCATCCGCAAGCCGTTCCGCGAAGAGGAGTTGTGCGACGCCGTCATGAAGGCGCTCGATATCCCGTGCGACCCCGCGCCGGTCGCGGAAGAGCCCCGTCCCCCCGCGGTCCCGCCGCCGGGCGTGAGCGAGGCGCCGCTCCGGGTCCCCGACGCGATACGGCGCGAACTTCACGCGGCGGTCGTCAAAGGCGATACCGGGGAGATGCTGCGGCTTCTCGGCTCGCTGGGGGAGGGGGATCGGCCGGTCGCCGACCGGCTCCGCGCGCTGGTGGACGATTTTTCCTACGAGACCCTGCTCGAACTGACGGAGGATGCCCATGACTGAACGGCACGGTGTTCCCGATATCATGATCGTGGACGATACGCCGCAGAACCTGCGGTTGCTCTCGGAACTGCTCGGGGCGAAAGGCTACCGGGTCCGGCCGGTGCCGAACGGCGCGCTCGCCCTGCGCGCCGCCGGGGCCGAGCCACCCGATCTCATCCTGCTCGACATCAACATGCCCGGCATGAGCGGGTTCGAGGTCTGCCGGAGACTGAAGGGGACGGCGGGCCTGCGCGATATCCCGGTGCTCTTCATCAGCGCGCTGAACGATACGCAGGACAAACTGCTCGCCTTCGAGGCGGGCGGGCAGGACTACATCACCAAGCCGTTCCAGTTCGAAGAGGTGCTGGCCCGGGTGAACACCCACCTGAAACTGGAGCGCCTGCAACGGGAACTGGCGTGGCACAACCGCGAACTGGAGGACCGGGTCGCCGAACAGGTGCGCGAGATATCCGAGTCGCAGGTGGCGACGATCGTGGCGCTCGCGAAACTCGCCGAATCGCGCGACGACGACACCGGCAAACACATCGAGCGGGTCCAGATATTCTGCCGCCTGCTCGCGGAGAAACTGGCCGAAAGCCCCGCGTTCCGGGACCGGATCGACCCGGCGTTCGTCGAGAACATCTTTTACGCCGCCCCCCTGCACGATGTCGGCAAGGTGGGCATCAGCGACAGCATACTCCTCAAGCCGGGGAAGTTGACCCCCGACGAGTTCGAGATCATGAAGACCCACAGCATGATCGGCTGGCGGACCCTGCAGGCGGTCTGCGAGAGATATCCCCGGAACGCCTTTCTCTCCATGGGGCGCGTGGTGGCGCGGAATCACCACGAGCGGTGGGACGGCAACGGATATCCCGACAGACTCAAGGGCGACGCCATCCCGCTCGAGGCGCGCATCATGGCGGTCGCCGATGTGTACGAGGCGCTCCGGGCGCGCCGCTGTTACAAGGAACCGTTCGACCACGAAAAAAGCCGGGGGATACTCGCGGGCAACGGCGGCACGCAGTTCGACCCTTCGGTGATAGCGGCCTTCCTCGCGCTCGATACCGAGTTCGACCGGATCAGGACCGATATGCGGGATTAGGGGCGGGGCGCGGCGTTATTTCTCCTCGTCGTCGTAATAGATGGTCTCTTTCTCTTTCACATAGGCGTCGATGTAGACGCGATCCTCCTCGGCGATATCGACGAAACGCAGGCCCATCCCGGGGGTGACGCCCATCGAGTCGGACGCCTCCGGTCCGCGGACCCAGCGGACCTCCGCCTGTGCGTTGATGTTCCGCCCCTCCACCGCGAAGGCGATCTTCATCTTGGTCCCGATGGGGAGTGTCTGCAGGGTGGAAAGGAAGATGCCGCCCTTGCTGATGTCCTGCGTGATGCCGGTGAAGAATTTGTGCGGCCCCTCCGCCGCCAACTCGAACGACACCGTGAATTCGGCGCCGATGCGGGTGTCGCGCCGCTTGTCGAATATCACATCGTCACGGTCGCGTTTGGTGATGTCGTCGGTCATGGGTTCCCTCCGTGTCTAGGACCCGCGAAGTATAGTGCGGGAAAGGGGAAAAATCAAGCGGGAAGTGGGAGAAATGCTGTTACGGATTTTCATGGCGAACTCTGTTGGATTTCGTAGAATTGATGCAAAAAAAGGGGACTTTTTAATCATCTACGACAAGTATGGTGCGATCCCATGAGCTGTGATGACCAGACGGTCTCTGACCAGAAAACTTTTTATCCGTTATCTGGATATTGCTCATTCTATTGAGATCAAATCTTCTCCATTCTGGGAGCTTGCCGGAACTGCTGCTTCCATCAATTTGGTATCCAAGTAATTGGATGATTCCGGTGTGAATACCCAAGACATGTGGTTCAACTACTCGGTGATGACTTGAGTAGTAGAACTCAATGATTGCTTTGGTTCGAATTGCTTCTTCAATCACACTTTGGTTCATGAGAACTTCTCCTTATGTTTCTATTTGTGGATATCTAACATTAGCCATGAGGCACGGCTTCCATGGTTTTGGTTGAATGTCGATTAGTCATTTAAGGATGCCTTTAACTCGTCAAGATTCTTCCATGAAACAGCACCATGAGGTAGTGGTTTATCGAAGTCCAGCAAGGCATCAAGCAATTCCGACACGGTCATCAAGATCGCTGAATCCGCCTTGAGCGAGCTTAAGACATTGTACGGTTTGTCGGTCTTGGCCTCCTCTCCAAGGTATGCGCCCTCGAAGTTCGGAACGGAGGCGACCATCCTCGTTGGCCCTGGGCACTTCGCCATCTCGATCCGGATCGAGTCATTCAGCGCCCAGGCCGGATTTGCCGACTCTTTCTCATTCTTCACATACGTTGGACGATCACTGTCGTGCAGAACAGAATAGGGTGCCCCGAACTGGTTCAGTATTTTGCAGAGCGAGACAATTGTCGCCTTGCCGCGTGCGCGGACAACATGGACACCCTCGTATTTCTTCGGGGCTGCAGCAATCGCATGCTTGAATGCTGTGTACTCCGTATCTCCTTCAACGATGATGGTTCGCCCTCCGAAGAAAAACTCCGCAACGTATGGATCACAGAGATTCAGCAATTTCAGGCACTCCTTGTCCGTTCCGTCGAACATTGCTCTTTCAGGGCGGAAGATGGTAGTTCCTGTGATTTGGCCGTCCTCTCTTCTTTCGACACGGACAATAGAGGTGTGATCTCGGGCAAAGTCTACGAAGCAAGGGGAGTGTGTCGTGACCATGACCTGCCAGTTACCAGTGATGCCCGGCAAGCCGTAGAGCAGATCGCATGCTTCCCTAACCGCGCTTGGGTGCAGGCATATCTCTGGCTCGTCAAGGAGGAGTACGTGTGGGCGTTGTACGCCCTCTGGTTTCTTCTTTCCGGTCTCGGCCAATAGGCGTATGGCTGTCCAGAGTAGGGTACGTCGTGCCCCGCTACCCTGTCGGCCAACCGAGCTCAAGAAGCCATCCTCGGGTCCCATGAGTAGTTGAGGATTCGCTTTGAAGAGGTTGATGGCTTTGTCTAAGTCATCTTCGGGTTTGGCGTCGAATACAACGCGATGGCCGGGGAAAACGCGACCAATGTAGCCGGACAGATCCGCCTGAACGGCGGCAATATGCTCCTCGCTTTCTGCTACGATCTTCTTCTGAAGAGCTGCAATGCCCCCGAGAAGTTTAGCGAAGTCGGATTCCTTGTCTTCCTTGGAGTTTTCTTGATGGGACTTTACGCGGTCCTTGATTGCCATCATGAGCAGCTTGACGATTTCACCTGCCTGCTCGTCCGGAGAGGCGAAGGCGTCCACGCGATGCGGCTGTGGACGCCGTGAGTTCGCAACACCAGCAGCACCCCATGGTACTTTCTCTCTGTCCTCATCGGTTGCCCACCTGTTCTCCTTCACATTAAAACCTCTGCGAACCGGTGTACCGGGTGCTGGCCAACGCCACTGTTCCCTGACCAACTTCTCCCCTGAAGAAGTCGTTGCTATCCACTCCGCTCCAGGACTGTTGTCGTATATCACGGTGTGGAGTTCGATTTCAGGGACTGCCCCAGAATCAACCTTTCCGAAAGGGAAGTCCTCTATCGCGAGATGTCCTGCGTTCGAGCCTTCAGACATGATTACTTCATAGGCCTTCAACACGGAACTTTTGCCGACATTGTTGGGACCAACCAGCACAACAATATCATCGAGATCAAGCGTGACTGGAGAGGCTCCGATGCAGCGGAAATTTTTGATGATGAGCTTGGACAAGCGTGGCCGTGGTTCCAATGTTACTTCGGGTGCGGTCTCCACAGCTTTCACTTTCTTCGCCATGATGTTTTCCCTAAATAAAATTAAATGGTTACTATAAAGCCATCCTAAAAGCTATCCTATTAAAGCTATCGGTAAAGCCATCGAAGCCATCGGGCTATTGGGGTTACATCTATATTTTACCATAATTTCGCTTCCTGTTCCCCATCCTCGCCTGCCGAAATCTTCCGTCGGGAACCCTGTCGAGGCCACATCTAAATGTATATTTCCCTGCCCCGCTCCCCATCCTCATCCACCTAAGTCCCCATACATAGCGGAGCCGGGGCGGGACCCGAAAATCCCTTTGGGAGGTATCGAGCGTAAGTTTCGGGTCCGCCCCATGGAACGGCTCCATTCCGGGGGGAAATGCACGATCCGTCAGGGGATGCCCCGATGGATCCGTATCTGCTGAAATTCGTCGTAACTCGCTCTCCGCGCCGCACTAGAGTTTTCTCCATCTCACCTTTCCCGCCGGCTGAAGCGTCTCATCCAAAAGGACCCGCGCCTCATACGCATCGGCGTCCTGTTGCGCCGCCCGCGACCGGATACCCCGCTCCTCCTCGCCGGAAAGCGTTGTCGGAAGGTTCGGTTCGACGGAGGCCTTCACCTGCACAAGGATCTTCCTGCCGCCCACCCCGGCCGCCTCGATGTCCGCGGCCCCGGGCGCCAGAGAATCCCATTTGATGATGGAGAACCTCTTCGTCTTCAATTCCTCGATCACCGCTTTTTCACCGGCCCGTCCGGTCTCGATAGGCATGGTCATATCCTGCTCCTTCATGGTTTCGTATCCGTTATTTCCATTGGCATCTTCACCACGAACGCGTCGCTGTTGCCGGTGTTCGCGCACCCCTTGAAGGCATTGCGGGTCTCGCCCACAACGATGAGCGACGATGTTTTCTCGTCCCACACGGCGGCGCGGCAGATATCCTCACCCGTCGTGCCGAACTGTACGGTCTTCGGCGTTTCGCCGAGCGTCGTGACGAAACAGTCGGTTCCGCCGGGAGAAACAGCGTCTTCCATCACGCCAAGGGTGTACCCGAAGACCGAGACGACATCCTCATGAAGGGCCATCCCTTTTAACTCCTCGACCAACAAGGTGCCCACAAACCGCGTTGAAATAAGGATTCCTTCCGGCGACAACGCAGAAACGAAGATGTCCTGACAACGCTGTGACGGATAACAAGGGCTTATAGTATATTCTTCCGAAGATGGATCTAGAAAAACACCGGCTCCCGTACCGGCAACGACAACGGTTCCGTCTGTTTTTATGATCAGGTATTCGCCGCTTCTCGTTTCATTGGCGTCCGCATCGGTAACGCCGTTCTCCTTTTGCCAAACCTGTGTCCATACCTTTTCACCGAGCGGAGTTCTTTTGCTTGCGAATGCGCCGGGAAACGGTTCGCCGAAATACTTCAGGCCACCGATAAGCGTATTCCCTTCCAGTTCGCTCTGCGTATAGCCGGTGATGAAGAGGCTCCCTTCGGCGTCAAGCGTCATTCCCGCCGACACATCATCTTTGTCGCCGCCCCACTGTTTCAGCCATGCGACCTCGCCCTTCGGTGTCCATTCGGCGAGGAACAGGTCGGCGTTCACTTTGTCATGGCATTCGGTCTCGTCCTTCGGTAGGCCGTCGAGCGACCCTCGGGTATGACCGAACATCAGGATGTTGCCTGCCCCGGTCATGGCAAGAGCGGTCGCGTAGTCCTCGTCCTCGGTGCGCATTTGTTCTATCCATGCCACCGTACCGTCGGGAGATATCTTCGCAAGGAAGACATCGGGGTCTGAGTGACGCCACCACGAGTGCGCGAAGTGACCGTAGGTGTGGCCCGTCACAAAGATGTTGCCCGTACCGTCCACTACCGCCGCTGCCGCGATGTCGTTGTCCGCTGTCCCGAACTGCACGGTCCATGCCGCCGAGCCGTCTTCTTTCCGCTTGGTCACGAAGATATCGCCGAGACCGGAGGCAGACCTGCCAGGGAACGCTCCTTCGGTGTTGCCGACCATGACCGTTGTCCCGTCGTGAGATTCCGCCACCGCGACCGGGATGTCTTCCCCGTCGGTGCCGAATTGACGGACCGTGTAGGATTCCCCAGCGCATGCCTCGTCTTTATAGGAGGGTGGTTCTTCGTAGAAGTAGTCCATCCATTTGAAAACAAGATCGTTAAAGGATTCGCCGGTATCGGGAGAGACCCACATTTCATTGGCCGCCACCAACAATTTCCCATTCGTTTCAACCATGTCCGCAAAAGAGAAATAGGCGTTCTTTTCTTCAGAAAGCGGCCCGTATAGATTCTTTTTCAAACGCCTTCCCGTGTCGGCATCGAAGACCATGAGTTCTGGATGTCGGGCTTCTTGTTTTCGTGTGCCTCCGTCACCCACTGCCCAAAGGATGCCGCTGTCGTCCAAGTGCAACCGGATAGATCTGTCGAAATAAAAAGAGGTGGCTCCGCGGTACTCCCAGAGAAGAGCACCATCCGGATCATACTTGCGAATGGTCGAATCGCCCCATTGTGCATGAGCAAACAAACTTAATGCGTAAACACTGTTCTCGACATCGGTCACCACCGAAACACCCCAGTCAAAGGGATTAGCGGTTGCGCTTCCCCATTGACGAGCCCACAGCATATTCCCTTCACCATCCAACTTCATAAGATACGGATCGGGACAGGAAGATGTCTCGGCGGGACCGAAAGGCAACCCGGCACAATCGCCCACCTTGCCGGCATTATGCTGATCACCAAGACCGCTTACCGTATAGCCAGTAATATAAATATTCCCTTCGCCGTCGAGAGCGATATACCCCCCCATATCGCCCCCGTTGCCGTATATCTTTTCCCAGATCAGTTTGCCTTCAAAATCGGTCTTCGCTACATAGATACGGGTATAACTGGCGGCTCCTCCTTCCGGCCAACTCGCCGAAAAACCGGTCACAAAGATACCGTTGGCACCCACAGCAAGCGTTCCCAGTTCGTCCTGAGAATTTACGAGTGCGACCTGCCAATCGTATTTCCATGACCGTTCCCAGAGAAGCGTCCCTTCTTCGGCATTGAATGCGGCAAGGTAAAAAGTGTTCGAGTTCCTACCGGACACGATGACCTTGGATGGATCAGGGCCATAGGCAAGGCCGATAGGCGCCACATAGATATCGGGCCAACAATAACTCCAACGCTCCGAAAGATCGCTGTTATACCGTATAAGAAGCGCCCCATTGAGTCCGACAAAGGTGTCCTCATTTTTAACGGCGATGATGACCCCGCCATCAGCGGTCGGAAGCATCCCGGCAAGGAGATCCCGGTCGGCCCTATCGATGCGAAAATCCCAGAAAGGTTCGGCATCCGGCACAGCATCCTCATCCGAAGCGAGAAAATCGTCGGAAAAGGCAAGAGTATCGTCGTTCACTACGATATCGTCATGAGGAAGAGAATCATGAGGCGAGCAGGAAAAAGCGAGAAAAACCAAAAGAGCTATGGCTCTCACAATTCGCCCGTTCTGTTTCAGCATATCGTGTCTCCTTGTATTCTCCCCCTCCCGTCATCAGGCGGGAGGGGGAGAACGCATTTATTTAACCTGCCTTTCCTCTTTCCGGATCATCATCAATCGCAGAAGTTATAAAGATTGGTTTCACACAGATCCCACACCGGAGAGAATTCTCCACCGTCACCATCTGAGAGGATATGAACCCAACCGAGATAGAGATAAATGGGTATCCATATTTTCAGTATAGGGTTGTAGGACCAAGTAAGAGACTGAGGATTAACACTGAATCTAACTGAAAAAACATAAGGGCTATGATCACATTGATAACATGCACTAGAACCGCTGTAGTAATTAAGCAGTTCTTCCCCAAAGGTTGTGGTCGTGCACACATACGCTCCTTCCCCGGAAGAACAGGAACAATTGCTAAGGGTACCGTACCGTTGGGCGGTTATGGTGCATACATTGCTTCCTGTGATATTACTCCATACGGGGGCAAGGGGATTTGATGTGGTGTTTCGAGCCCACATGAACTTGTAACTGACAAGATCCCCTATAGGGGAAACACTATAGACGCCGACCATCATCAGTCTATAATACTGGGGATACCAGATGTCTCCAAACACCCAATCCTGTTGTATGGTTGTTGAGTCGAGCGCGGCATACCCTCCAGAGAGGGCTTCCTCCGCCGCCTCTTTCGTTGCCTCAACCATGAACGGCGTGAAAACCACCGCTCCTTCGGGCAACTCTTTCACCGCTTCGTCATAGGCGATCTCGTACTCGTAGCCGTTTTCTTCCAGATACTTCACCGCTTCGTCAAGCGATATCTCCTGCGCGAAAAGAATGCCGGAAAAGGCAAAGACCATAAAGGCGAGAAAAACTATCCGTTTCATGATGCTCACTCCTTTTGTTGTCGTTTTGTTTTTACTTTTTTTCTCATCTTACTCCTTCCGTTCCTCTTTTTCAAGAGAGCGGAGGTCCCCTCGTGTTGATAAACAAAAAAACCCATCGCGCCATCCCGCTACCATCCCCTTATTTTTTCCCAGATTTTGTTTTCTCATTTCGCCGTACTTATATCTGTTCCGCGACCCATTCGTAATAGTCGCGGTCGCCCTTGGACTCGTTGTGTTCGCGGCACATGGGGTAGAGGTTCCAGACCGAGGTCTTTCCGCGTTCGCCCCACGGGACCCGGTGGTCGAGGGTGTCGGCGTGGTTCGTACAGCCCGGCACGGTGCACAGGTCGCCCTTCAGCGCGCGGACCGTATCCTCCATCTCCTGCGGCCACTCGCGCTGATCGACATAGGCCTCCAACTGCTCGCGCGGCGTCGGCGGGACATGCCGTTTTTTGCAATGGGGACAGGGGATCTCCTCCCTCCGCGTTCTCCACTCGACGGAGATGCCTTTTCGACAGTCCGGACAGCGGTAAAAATAGTTCATGGGGTCTCTCCCGTTCTCAGATGATCCTGCGGGTATGGTCGTGTCGAAGGACCGGCGGGGGAAAGAAGGCGGGACGATGCCTCCCGGGGTCGTCTGGAGGTATCGGAGCCCTCCGGGTCGACATCGCCCCCTACGGCTACGCTATCGGTCGCATCCGCTTTGCGAAGAAAGGACCATTTCTCCTGCGCCAGCGCCCACAGGCACGGCAACAGGCGTTCGCGTACGATGAAATGCCGTATGAGCCGCCACCGCGAACTTTTCCCTTCCACCACCCCGACGATATCGGCGAGGGATATCCACGGGTCGCAGAGCGGGTTGTTGTCCCCTTTGGTCAGCGCGCGGCCGCGCCATGTCAGCACCAACCGGTGGGCGACGAAGATGTCGTCGTACCGGAAGACCACCACATCGCCGGAACGCAGGCGCGTCCGGTCGCCGGCCGGCAGGATGCGGATAAGTTCACCGGGGAGTATGGCGGGTATCATGCTGTGCGCGAAGCCCTTGATGCTTATCGGCTTCGGGTCGTCGCCGCTGAAGAACAGGTCGAACAACCGATCCAGATGCATCACCCGTCCCGACTCGTTGCATGGGGGATTGTTACCGGTCACCAAGCACCTCTCTTCACCTTTTCCTACGAACACCCATAAGATACGGCGAGCGGCTTAAAGGATTCAGGTGCTCCGAAATATTTAGGTAACTATTTGGAATAAAAGGGGGATAATATCGTTGCGGGTAGCCGAGCGGTCAGCTGATCTTTCACCACCCACTTTTCATACCAGATATCGCGGTTCGATTTTCCGCCGGGTATAATGGTCAAAGCATCACCGACTATTGAAATGGAGCGATCATCATGAACGATAACTTTGGCGATCCTTTCATTTTGTTTTCGGCCGAAATAGCGCCGTGAAAGTTCCGTATAAGTGTCGTCCATCTGTATCATCACGAGGCAGGGGAAATCCTTTTCCTTATCATCGACGACACAATGCTCGACCGCGCCGGCGGCAAGAAAAACTTTTTGGTTCATTTGCGTTGCCGCGGAGATTTTGATCCCCGTTGTTTCCGGTAGGAGGCGGCTTGTCGTCGTATCATCGGCAGGATCAAACTCTGTTATCACCACCGAGCCTTTTGAGAGAGCATCGAATGCGCGTCGCGTTCCGATAAGGATGATCCGCCCATTCAATTCAGTCGCCGCACCGACGATTTCATCTTCGGCGGTCAGTACCTGCCGACAAGAAAGCAGATTCCCGTCGCCATCATACCGGGCAAAGAAAATATCGCGGTCAACGGTTTCTTTCAGTGAGCCGGCACACATGTCTCCTCTCGTTGTTCCCGCGACAACTATTCCGCCATCCGACAGCAAGAATATAGCGTCTGCCGATTCGTTTTGAGGCGTCCTAAGTTGCACCACCCAACGATTTCCCCATGTTGCGGTATCGATTTTACGCACGAACACATCTTGGCCGTAAGATTCCTCGGTGAGTTGTCCGGGATCACCATATATATCGCCGATAACCCACCCCGCGATGTAAATCTCCGAAAAAACTCCGTGCGTCATACTTGTTATGCGGGTCGGTGGTCGAAGTACATTCACGATTGGATCCGGGATCAATCCTTTTCCCATCTCATACAGCATGGTGTTGACAACTTTGTCTTTGTAATCATATCCAACCAGCACCGCTTCCTGACAAAAAAGACCGGTGCAGTTGGCAATGGCCGAGATCGCACCACCCAGTATCGCCATATTTCCGTCAACAAGCATGCTCGCGATTTCGTCATCCGCATATGTTTCTCCGTTCCACCCGAATTGAGCGATAGGTTCTATTATATCGGATGAGACAGTGGCCAAGAACATGTCGCGGCATTCCCTGCCCTCGCATTTGGGCGATAATTTCATGGTGTCCTTCATAGCATACTCGGCAAAACTCCCTTCTGTAAATCCCGAGAGCAAAAGCGAACCATTGGTGGTTGATATTGCCACATCGAACACAAATTCATTGTACGGACTTCCGGCTGTAAGACTTTTGCTACGCGAATAATGATCGAGTGTTTCCGGCACGATCAGCGAGTCATTATCGGGACCATCTTGATCTCCCGAAAAATCACCATCAAATGGACTGACATCCGTATCGCCTTCACTCTGTTTTCCATCGCTGCAACTGAGACAACACACGAGAAGGAGAAGAAAACTCACATATGCACCTATCTTATTCATGGAGCTCCCTCCGCAGATACAGATCGGAACAACCGGCTCTGTCGCAGGTGGTTTTACGGTCCTCATATTGTTCTTCGAACGAAGCATAAGTGGTCCCAGCCAAGTACCGGTAACCGCCATGGATGAGCACTGCATTGATCGTCGTTTGGGGTGTCGGTGTCATTTCAATGTTTTCCACCTGACCCGTAGAACGATCTATATCCACCCAAAAGCCATAGGGCACTCCGGTATATTCTCCGGTAACAGCCATATCACCATTGGTATCTCCAACGGCAACGAGGCTTCCGTCATCGAGAATGAAAAGATGCGAAATGCCTTCACTTCCCTTGGATGCTACCTGTGTGCTCCACAACATATTAAGTTTTTTGTCGTATTTTACCACATAGGCGTCTGTGTCTGCTCCTGTGCCCCTGCCGCCCGATGGGGGAAAATGACCATTAAATTCATCGTAATAACTCATGGATAGGGCAACATATAGATCGTCGTTCTCATCGGAAATGATAGCCGTGGCGTATTCAAGGGCTTCCCCCATCATATACCCCGACTGGCTGACGATCAGCTTGTCGACCACTGCCGCGTCCTTGTCTAGGATGAGAACAAAAGCGTCTTCGCCGTTATCGTTAATATCGGTAATGCCCGCCGCCGCTATCATGCCGTTGGTCAGACTTGTTGCCGAATTTGCGCTTAGCGGTACGCGGAGGGTCGTTTCTTCATAAACGACATTTTTTGTGATCTCTCCCGTTAAAGACAGGCTTGCTATGCCAATACCATCATGGTTATCACTCGAGAAAACCATTGCCCCGGAATTATAAATAAGAAGCGCGCCGTCATCAGTGATAACGATCTCTACGGGATCAAACATCTTCGCAAAAGAGAGAGCAAGTGGGCGCGTAAACTGACGGACAAACAAGATCGCGCCTTTCTGATCTAAGCGGGCAACGAACATGTCTTCGTAAGGATGGATCACACTGTCTGATTTCGCATGTCCGAAAAACTCTCCTTGGGTCCATCCCGTGAGCCAGATAGAGTTATCCTTGCCTATCGCCAACCTTTTAAGAAAGTCAGAATATTCCGTTCCAAAAGACTCTTTCCATGCGTAGCGTCCGTCGCCGTCAATTTTTACAAGATAAATATCGTAATCGCCGTTGTTGGGGACATTCCACGGTTCGCCATACGAGGTGAATCCAAGCACCATGTTGTCCTCGCCGTCCCGGAGTAGCCGCGCGGTCATATCTCGATAGACCGTCGATATCTGTGTTACGCCCGATTCACAACAGACGGCATTTACACAACTGAGAAAAACATCACAGGTGCCATCGATACGACAGGGTTCTCCAATGGCTCCCTCCGGTACCGAAACAGCGTCGTCACAATTGCCGGAATCACAGACCAACCCGAAGTCGCACGAACCATCACTATGACAGGGGGAGGCGCTCAAGACGCCCCCCCAAACCAAAAACAGAAATAACCGGCGCAACATGTTGGTTAGTCCGAGGTAATGATCAACACCTTCTCCGCAAGGATGTTCCTGTCTGACACGTACTTTACCGCAGGGATGATCGTACCAGTCTCATCCATGTAGTAAATACCTGTGTACTCATAGTTTTCCATATTATCCATTTTTTCTTGGCTTGCAATCTCCGAAAGAATAGTTTCATGGTCTTTCGTTCTAACATTCTCCTCTGAAACAAAGATTTCTTTTGGAGCATTCGAAAACACCTTTGACAGACCAGAACGGGTAAAATACATTTTTATTTTTTTGTTATCAACAAACTTCCCGTTTATCGCGGGCTTATAAATGAGATGCAGGCCAATAGCAACCTCATTTAAGGGCTCGCCATCTTTGATGCCTGTCAAGGTTTCGAAGGATGCGCTTTCCAGTTGCATTTTATAGTCATACCACTTCTCCAAAAGGCCAGCCGATTCTTTCAAAGCAAATTCATAAATAATTCCGGTCTCGTCTTCCGGAATGACAGATTCAACCTCTTTTTTCCCCCATCCAAAATGACCGTTGTTTTTGTTGAAATAATAATATTCGTTTTCGTCGAGATTGATCTTCTGTGAGGAATCATAGTTTTTAATATAGAACATGTTTAGAAAATCATTTTCCGTGAATGACTTTGACATATAAATGGTTTCGTCTACTCCACCGTCCACTTCCGACGGCACAGAAGATGACATTTTCAAATAGGGATCATATGGAGTACCATCATACAAGTACCAGGAAGAATTTCTCCTCATACAAGTGTAGGGATAATTGTCTCGCGATCCTTTGTCTGGTTGGGTTGTCCCGTATAAGTGGAAATGGTCGTTGTTCATGTAGGCCGCAACACAAAATATACTTGAGCAGTCACATGTTTCTTTCGTAAGATATCTTGCATCGCGGTTCATAAGAACACCGCTTACATATGTCCACAGATGAGCAAAGGAGGCGACCCATGCACTTGAAACGGAATATTGAGACAGATTTAAATAAAACTCTTCGCCAAGAGATTCTCCATCATCCACAAAGAAAAACCAATCTCCTCGGGTACCACCATATCCATGCAGGTTATCAAGAATACCGTTTTCTGTTGAAGGGCCATCATAGATGTCAAGTATTTCCGACCATGAAATGTTGCCGTGATGTTGATCAATGTGGTTGCCAAACGATCCGCAGCTACTATCCAAAACCCATTCAGTACTTTTCGTACCTATATATTTCGACCAATCCGAGTAGGCTCCTTCAACGTAATTAGGAAGTTCTTCATACCAACCCTTTAATATGCCGCCGTATTTTTTGTAGTACCAATAAGGGTTCGAATCCTCCGGATATAGATCTGAATTAATAGCCACCCAATGATTTCTGACTGTCGGGTCTGTGTCCATTATATCAAGAGTGCCATGTGCTGCAATTGCAAGCAAATCATAATTGTCCCCGTATCGTTGGGTGTATTGATCATTCTGATAGTAAGACACCTTTTGAGCCATTGAAGTTTGGCTTCCGTAGTTCGGATCGGCGACTCCCAAACTGAAATTCACCTCATACGCCTCATGTCTTGCATCATCAATTGTCGTGTTATCAAAGTTATATGCATTATAAAAATCGAGAATGTAGGGATAACCCGAAAAATCTTGCCTTAATTCGGACTGAAAAAAACCAATAGACGGCGCCATAGATATCATTATGCCATCGACAGTCTGGTCAAAAGCTGTGAGATTAAGGTAACCATACTGTTGTGTGATCGAATTGCTTATAGAAAAGTTTTTGTGAGATGAGAACAAAATTTTCGACGAGTAGCCATCCCTGTGTAATGTCGCCTTAACATTTCCATCAAGTTCTATGGATCTTATTTGATTTTTCTTCACAATGTAATTCGATAGACTTGAGATCGAGTCCGGGTACTTCAAAAATAGCCTTTTGCACCCAACAAAATTTAAGCACGCATAAGCATAGGCAAACCCATACGGCGCGGTACCAGATTCACCGAATTCTCGTTTCCCATAGTAGCTCCATGCTTCGTAAAATGTTGTCGGTTGAACGGTGATGGAGCTAATTTGGTCATTCCATCCAGCATAATTTGTCATGTTATAGGTGCCTGCGGACAAAAACATGCAATCCCCGTAGTGATTAGCATCTTTGCATACCCATGCTTCCCACCCACTCATAACCAGAATTGATGACACATTATCATTTTGAGGTGTTCCACCAGTCCAAGTATACTGGCTTAGATCAAATCGAGTTGATGTAATGTCTGTGCAGTATCCCCCTAAATCGATATGTTGACAATATCTAATGCCGTCAGTTATCGCGAAAAGATTAAAAGTAAAAGATACAATCACCACAACAAAAATCTTTTTCATAACTTATTCCCCATATTTTCTAAGGTAAAAAGTCCGTTTGATAAATTTTGTGATACGGAGGCGAAGGCCCCTGATGGAATGAAAAAAAGGCAACTTTCTTGTATGTGGATATGCTACCACCCATCAAGTGCTTTCCGTCCTTTTCAGAAACTCTCCCACTGACACCCATAAGATACGGCGAGCGGCTTAAAGGATTCAGGTGCTCCGAAATATTTAGGTAACTATTTGGAATGAAAGGCGAATAATATCGTCAGATGCGACGACTGAACGGTCAGTCCCGTTTTTCCTGCATCCAGCGGACCATTTTGACGATGAGCCGGCGCGGGATGAAGCGACCGGCGAGGACGAGGAGGCGGTTGTTGAAGCCGTGGACCGCGAGTATCTCGCCGCGCATGAAGGCGCGGTAGCCGTAGTCGGCGACATCGGACGCTTGCGCCGCATGACTCTGGAACACCCGGGAATGGTTGAAGTTCGATCGCGCCGCGAACTGCGTGTGGACCGGGCCGGGGCAGAGGCAGGTCATCGTGACGCCGGTGCCGGTCAGTTCCTCGGCGACCGCCTCGGAGAACGACAGGACGAAGGCCTTGGTGGCGTAGTAGACCGCCATGAGCGGACCGGGCTGGAACGCGGCGACCGAGGCGACCTGCAGGATGCGGCCGCTCTTCCGCGCCACCATCCCGGGGAGAAAGAGCCGCGTGAGCGTGACGAGCGACGCGACATTCACCTGCACCATGTCGTCCATCTTCCGCGCGTCAGCCTCGTGGAGCGCGCCGTAGTTGCCGAACCCGGCATTGTTGACGAGATACTCGACGGCGATGCCGCGCTTTTCGACCTCGGCGAAGAGCCGGTGCGCCTCGCCGGGTCTCGCCAGATCGGCGGGGATGACGGTGACGGCGATGCCGTACTTCGCGGTCAGGTCGTCCGCCGCCGTTTTCAGCGCCGTCTCGTCGCGCGCCGTGATGATAAGGTCCATCCGGTCGGCGGCGAACCGGTCGAGCAGTTCGCGGCCGATGCCGCTCGAAGCGCCGGTGACAAGGGCCACGGTCATGAGATCCTCCGTTGCGTAAGGGAGATCCGATTATGGTCGAAAACCGATGCATGTCAATCGAACGATCATTCTTGCTTTTTCATGGCGGCGGCGTCTAATGAGGGGCGGAATGTCAGGGGCAGGGACGAGCATGAACGCGATACGCCCGGCGGGGTTCGCCGGCAGTTGGTACGAAGGCGATCCGACGGCGCTCGGTCGCGCGGTGGACCGGCTGGTCGCCGGCGCGACGGGGTTGCCGTATGCCGTCCGCGGCGCGGTCCTGCCGCACGCGGGGCACGCCTTCTCGGGGCGCGGCATCGCGCCGCTGTTCCGTAATCTGCCGCCCGCCATCCGGTCGGTCGTCATCCTCGCGCCGAGCCACTACGCCCGCCTGCCGGAGGATCGCATCGGGTACGGCGCCTTTGCCGCGCTCGACACCCCGCTCGGCCCGGTGCCCGGGCTTGCCGCTCCGTTCGCGGGGCGCGCGCCGTTCGCCGCGATGGACCGCGCGGTCGCGGCTGAGCACAGCGCCGAGATGTTCCTGCCGTTCATCCGCCGGACCCTGCCCGACGCGGCGGCGGCGATACTGCTGATACCGCGCCTTACCGACGCCGAACGGCTCTTTTCGTTCGCCGACGCGATCGCCGGGGCGACCGCGGGGCTCGGCGAGGATACGATCTTCCTCGCGTCGAGCGATTTCACCCACTACGGCGACCGGTTCGGCTACGCGCCGTTCGGGACGCGCGACATCGACGCCGTGCTTGCGAAGGTGGCGGCGCAGGACCGGCGGTATGCCGAACTCATCGCGCACCACCGGTACGCCGAGGTATTCGAGGCGCGTCGTCGCGACGAACCGACCATCTGCGGGCTCGACCCGGCGCTCGTGCTGTCGCGGCTCATGGATCTGCGCGGCCTGCGCGGAGAGGTCGCCGGCTACTACACCTCGTGCGATATCGCCGGGAAGAGCGCCGATTTCGTCTGTTACGCCACGATACTGTTCCATTGATAGGGAGGCTACGATGGACCTGACGCCCGAACGGGAACGCGACCTACTGCAACTTGCGCGCGAACGGATAGAGGAGAAGATATTCGATCGCCCGTCGCCGGCATGGGAGCGGCTCAAGGGGGAGCCATGGCTTGCCGAAAAGAGCGGGCTGTTCGTCACGCTTAAGAAGGATGGCGACCTGCGCGGCTGTATCGGCGCCATCGTCGGCGAGAGGCCGCTCGGCGATACGGTCCGCGACATGGCGATACAGTCGGCCTTCTTCGACCCGCGCTTCCCGCCGGTCGAGGCGGAGGAACTGCCGGAGATAGAGATAGAGCTATCGCTGCTCACGCCGCTCGCGCCGGTCGACTCGTGGCGCGACATCGTCATCGGCAGGGATGGGATGCTGCTCTCTTACCGCGGGCGGCAGGCGCTCTTTCTGCCGCAGGTGGCGCCCGAACAGGGGTGGGACCTCGAAACGACGCTGACCCATCTCGCCCGCAAAGCGGGGCTCCCCGCCGAGATATGGCGCGAGCCCGACTGTCGCTTCAAGACCTTCCGGGCGATCGTGTTCGGCGAAAAGG
>JAKQHE010000182.1 GCA_029573155.1 bacterium | reverse complement strand
CGCCTTGCGCGCCAGTTCCGACTTGCTCAAAAGAAGTTTCTCTCGATACTTTTTCAGCATGTTCTTTACCATGTCCCTCTCCTTGATCGGGGTCGTTTTCCAAGGCCGATGGTAACATGCGCGTTTTGCAAAATCAAGATTTTTTTGCTTAATTTCATATCATTGTTATATAACTATATGCCACTGATATAAAAAACATAGTCATTTCAACTTACAACGGTCTATAGTTATGCCTATCTTTCTCAATTTTTCCTCTATCCGCTCGTACCCCCGGTCTATCTGCCGGATGTTGTGGATGCGGCTCCGCCCCTGCGCGGCGGCGGCGGCGATCAGAAGCGCCATACCGGCCCGGATGTCGGGAGATTCGAGCGTGGCCCCGTAAAGAACTGAGGGACCGCTGACAACGACCCGGTGAGGATCGCAGAGGATGATCTGAGCGCCCATCTGAATAAGCCGGTCCACGAAGTACAGGCGGCTCTCGAACATCTTCTCGAAAAAGAGAAGCGTCCCCTCGGCGCGGGTCGCCGCCACTATGGCTATGGACATGAGGTCGGAGGGGAACGAGGGCCACGGACCGTCGTCGATCCGGGGAACGGCGTTGTGAAGGTCTTTCCTCACCGACATGCCTTGTCGTGGGGGCACCACGATATCCTGCCCGTTCACCCGGGTCTCGATGCCGACGGTCTGGAAGATGCGCCTGATGGTATGGAGATGCTGCGGGGCCGCGTCCTTAACGGTCAGGGAGCCGCCGGTCACCGCGGCGAGCGCGATAAAACTGCCCGCCTCGATATGATCGGGGCCGATGGTATGGTCGGCACCGGCGAGCGACCGCACGCCCTCAATGGTCAGCCGGTTGGTCCCCGCTCCGTCGATACGCGCCCCCATGGCGTTGAGGAACGAGATGAGCCCCTGCACATGAGGCTCACAGGCGGCGTTGTGTATGACCGTCCGTCCCTCGGCGCATACTGCGGCCATCAGGATGTTCTCGGTCCCCGTCACGCTCGCCTCATCGAGATGTATCTCGGCACCGCGAAGACCTTTCGATGAGAACCGATACCCTTCTCCGCTTATCTCGCAGAGCGCACCAAGTTGTGTGAAACCGAGGAAATGGGTATCGAGGCGACGACGTCCGATGATGTCACCGCCCGGGAGCGGGACCTCGACCCGGCGCCAGCGGGAAAGGAGCGGCCCCACGAACAGGAACGAGGTCCGGATGCGGGCACAGAGTTCCCGGTCGAGGGGGCTGTCGGTCACGCCGCGGGCGCAGATGACCAGTCTGTGCGGCTCGGGGCGATCCACCGAAACGCCGAGCCGTTCCATGATCTCCAGCATGATCCGCACATCGATGATGTCGGGGACGTTGCGGAGAACGACCGGCTCGTCGGTCAACAGGGTCGCCGCGAGGACCGGGAGCGCCTCGTTCTTGTTACCCGAAAGGGTCACCTCTCCGGTGACCGGTCCACCGCCGTGTATGTCAAAATATTCCATACAAGGACACCTGTCTCAATGACCATGAAAAAGGGACACGAAACAATAGTGGTAATAGTGACAAAGTCAATTTTAACAAAAAATTTGATTTTTCATTTTTTGCCACTAGAGTGGGCCCGAATTCGGGGCCTATAGCTCAGTTGGTAGAGCCCCCGGCTCATAACCGGATGGTCGGAGGTTCGACTCCTCCTGGGCCCACCATTATTTACGGAGGCGGGCGATCTGGCTGCTTTTTTCACATACGACGATACCCTCAGAGGTTATCCCCCCTCTTCGGCACTTGTCTTCACCGGCAAGTGCTTTTTTTTTGCCTCGACCTCAGGATCTGTGCGATGATCAACCACTGCAAAGGAGACACCCGTGCTTGAAGAACTGAAGAAACTGAAGAAACTTCAGAAATGCGACGAACTGATATTCCAAAGGGAAACGGTCCTTGACGCCCTTCCGGAAGAGAACGAGCGGCTCGAACAGCAGATCCGCGAGTTAGGGAACAAACTGACCGACCTTCGGGGCGGCGTCTCCCTGCACGAGGACGAGCGACGGAAACGGGAGGATATCCTGAACCGCGGCGAGGAGAAACTCAAAGGCATCACCGGCAAGCAGTCGGCCATACGCAACAAAGAGGAGTACAACGCCCTCCTGCGCGAGATAGACAACATCAAGCGCTTCAACAAGGAGATATCGGAGGAGGTATCCGAGATAGACCGCGAGATAGAGATAAAGAAACAGGAACTGGAACTCATCGAACAGGAGAACCTCAAGAAGATACAGGAGGCGAAACAGAAACTCGCCAAGAACCTCGAACAGATCAAGAGCATCGAGCACGAGGTCGAGAAGAAATATCAGGAGCGGGACAAACTTGCCGCCACCATCCGACCGGCCATACTCCGCAAATACGAGCGCATACTGGAAAGTTCTTCCAACGGCCGCGTCATCGCGGAGACCGAGAACTATATCTGCCGCGGCTGCAACATGACCCTGCCGCCGCAACTCTACAACAATGTGCTCAAGGCCGAACGGATCGAGACCTGCCCCAACTGCCAGTGCATCCTGATACCGACCGAGGGGCGCAAGGTCGATAAGAAAAGCGGCCCGGTCGTCCGCGACACCGCGGAACGGCCCTCCGAGGAAGAAGACGAATAGCGGGGAAGTTGCACGACCGACCGCCGGCGCGAGCCGGAGGAAAGTCCGGACTCCACAGAGCGGGAGGCTGGCTAACGGCCAGGAGAGGCGACTCTACGGAAAGTGCAACAGAAAGATACCGCCCGGCATGACCGGGCAAGGGTGAAATGGCGAGGCAAGAGCTCACCGGGAGCGCGGTGACGCGCTTCGCACGGCAAACCCCCTCCGGAGCAAGATCGAATAGGGGCGCGTTCCGCCTTCGGGCGGATAAGGGTTGCTCGCCCGAGACGCCCGGGTTGATCGCTCGAGGCGGCCGGTAACGGTCGTCCCAGAGGAATGGTCGGTCTCGACAGAATCCGGCTTATGTGCGACTTCCCCTTTTCCTGCCGCTTATGAAAACTTGAAAAAGCATTCCTTATCATATAGGGTGGGTGGACCTTACTAGACGCAGAAGGGAGGCCCCCATGTCCCGACGCATACTTCTGAAGATAAGCGGCGAGGCGTTACTCGCCCCCGATGGCTCCCCCATCTGCACCTCGTTCCTCGACTTTCTCGCGGGCGAGGTCGGCGCCGTGACCGCGAAGGGGATACAGGTCGCCATCGTGGTCGGCGGCGGCAACATCTTCCGCGGACTTCAGGAATCGGGAAAAACGGGCATCGACCGCGCGACCGGCGACTACATGGGGATGCTCGCCACCGTGATAAACGCGCTCGCCCTGCAGGCGGCGTTCGAGAAAAGCGGCCTGCCGACCCGCGTGCAGTCGGCCATCGAGGTCAACAAGATAGCCGAGCCCTACATCCGCCGCCGCGCCATCCGCCACCTCGAGAAGGGGCGCATCGTGATATTCGGCGCCGGCACCGGCAACCCCTTCTTCACCACCGACACCGCCGCCGCCCTGCGCGCCGTCGAGATCGGGGCCGATCTGCTCATCAAGGCGACCAAGGTGGACGGGCTCTACGACAAGGACCCGGCGAAGCACAAGAACGCCGCGTTCATCAAAAAGGCGACCTTCCACGAAGCGATCGAGAAGGGCTACAAGGTGATGGATGCCTCGGCGCTCACGCTGTGCGCCGAGAACGAACTCGCCATCAAGATCGTGAACATCTACACGCCGGGCAACATATTGAGCGCGACGATCTCCGATGAGGTCGGCAGTCTGATAACCGTGTAGGCTGACAGCATAGCAGGAGGCATCCATGTTCGACCAGAAGACCTTTTTCGATCACCTGAAGGAAAAGTTCCAGAAGTCGCTCGACTCCTACAAGATGGAACTCGCCGCCTTCCGCACCGGCAAGGCGTCGCCCGCCATCCTCGACAGTGTCCACATCAACTACTACGGTCAGAAGACGCCGCTCAACCAGGCGGCCTCCATATCGAGTCCCGACGCCCGCATGCTTGTCGTCCAGCCGTGGGACAAGACCCAGTTGAAGGAGATAGAGACCGCCATCCGCAGCGCGAATCTCGGACTCAACCCGATAAACGACGGCCACTTCATAAAGGTGCCGATCCCGTCGCTGACCGAGGAGCGCCGCAAGGAGATCGTCAAACAGATACATCAGGCGACCGAGAGGTTCCGCGTGAGCCAGCGCCACATCCGGCGCGACGCGATCGACGAGATAAAGAAGGCCCAGAAGGATAAGGCGATCACCGAGGACGACGAGAAGAAATATACCGAACTGGTCGAGAAGGAACTCAAGAACTTCCTCAAGTCGCTCGACGAGATGGCCGCCAAGAAGGAAAAAGAGGTCATGGAGATCTGATCATGACGGGACCGGTGCTCGGCATAGACCTCGGTACGACGACGACCATCGCTTCGGTCATCCGTGACGGCATACCCGAGGTGATCCCGGTCGAAGGCGGTTCGCGGTTCCTGATACCCTCGGTCGTCCATTTCGGCGAGAACGGCGAGGTGCTGAGCGTCGGGACCGAGGCGAAGAAGCAGAAACTCCCCTCCCCCACCCGCACCGTGTTCTCCATCAAACGCATCATCGGGCGGACCTTCTCGCACCCCGACACCGAGGTGGCGATCATGCGCTTCCCCTTCCCCATCGTCGAGGGAAGCAATGACTCGGTGCTCCTCAACATCGGACGGAAAAGCTACTCGCCGCAGGAGGTTTCGTCCTTCGTACTCCAAAAGGCTATCGAATACGCGCATCGACACCTCGGCGAACCGACCGACCGCGTCGTGATAACGGTACCCGCGAACTTCAACGAAGCACAGCGACGCGCCACGCAGAACGCCGGGAAACTGGCGGGACTCGATGTGCTCCGCATCATCAACGAGCCGACCGCCGCGGCGCTCGCCTACGGGTTCGGCAACACCGCGAACGAACGGGTAGCCGTCTACGACCTCGGCGGCGGCACCTTCGATATGACGATACTCGAGACGCGCAACAAGGTGCTCGATGTCCTCTCCACCGGCGGTAACTCGTTCCTCGGCGGCGACGATGTGGACAATGCGATACTCGAATATCTCGTGTACGATGTCGAGAAGAAGTTCGGCATACGCGTCATGGACCATCCCTCGGTCCTCAACACCCTCGCGGCGCAGACCGAGGAACTCAAGATAGCGCTGAGCCGCAACGACCGCGTGAAGACCATACTGCGCCGGCTGATACCGGGCGACAGCCGCGGCGGCGACTATTCTATAGACCTCACCAGCGATCTCCTGAACCAACTCGCCGCCCCCATCGTCAAGAGGACCTTTGACATCTGCGACCGGACGCTCGATGAGGCGCATCTCAAGGCCAAGGACATCGATG
>JAKQHE010000168.1 GCA_029573155.1 bacterium | reverse complement strand
CTCGAATCGCGCAATGGCTGACCTTACCCCGCAGGAGCGGACCATCGTCCGCGACATACTCGCCGCCCGCCTGCCGGGGGTGCCGGTCCACGCCTTCGGTTCGCGTGTGAATGGTACCGCGAAGCCTTACTCCGACCTCGATATCGCGCTTGTCACCGACACACCGCTTCCGGTCGCGCAGGTGGCGGAACTGGCCGAAGCCTTCGCCGTGTCGGACCTGCCGTTCCGCGTGGACATCGTGGAGTGGTCGCGGATAGCCGAAGATTTCCGCGCCGTCATCGCGGCGCGCTACGAGAAATTGCAGTGACCCTCGTGACCGCACCATGATGGCTCCTTCCCTCCCTTTCCTCGGCGAGATAGCGGCACTCGCGACCGCCTGCTGCTGGGTGATATCGTCGCTGTCGTTCCAGACGGCGGGTCGCAAGGTCGGCTCGCTGCCGGTCAATCTCATCCGCATCGTGCTCGGGTTCCTGTTCCTTTCGGTCTATCTGACCGTCGTGCGCGGCACGCCGGTGCCTCTTGACGCGACGCCGCATGCGTGGGGCTGGCTCACCCTCTCCGGCGTTGCGGGCTTTCTTTTCGGCGACCTCTTTCTTTTCAAGTCCTTCGTCGTCGTCGGCGCGCGCACCGCGATGCTCGTCATGTCGTCGGTCCCGGTGCTCACGACGGTCATCGCCTACCTGTTCATGGGAGAGACCATCGGGCCGATCGGGATGATCGGCATGGCGGTCACGATAGCCGGCATCGCGCTCGTGGTCGCCAAGCGGGATCCCGCGGAGAGTGCGGCGCGACCGCAGTGGGGGCGCGGGGTGCTCTATGCCTTCGGCGGCGCGTTCGGGCAGGCGGTGGGGCTTGTTCTTTCCAAATACGGCATGGGGGCGATGGATCCCTTCGCGGCGACGCAGATACGGGTCATCACCGGCGTTCTCGGGTTCGTCGCGCTCGTCACCTACCTCGGCGCGTGGGGCCGGGTGGCCGCGGCGCTCCGCGACCGGCGGTCGCTCGCCTTCATCGCGACCGGCGCCTTCTTCGGGCCGTTCCTCGGTGTGTCGCTGTCGCTCCTGTCGGTCCAGTACACCGCGACCGGCATCGCCTCGACCATCATGTCCACCACGCCGGTGCTCATCATCGCGCCGGCGATAGTGCTCTTCAAGGAAAAGGTCTCGTGGCGCGAGGTCATGGGGGCGGCGGTCGCCGTGGGCGGCGTGGCCCTCCTTTTCTGGCGCTGACCCGGCCGGGGAACGGGCCCTTTTTGCATTTTGCCTTTCTCTTTGCTAGAATGGTCGTCGTCCGCAACGAGGTGGCCCGATGGATCAGAAAGAACGGCTCATAGAGACCTTCGCGACCTTCACGCACGAACTGATGGATGTCGTGCTTTCCAACAAGTCCTTCATCGACATCAACGGCCTGTCCATCGAATCGCCCGAGGAGGCGCACCTCTACCTCAAGAACTACGGCTACGATCTCGACAACGCCGTCCACGCCGAACAGGTCCGCTCGATACTGAACGAGGCAAAATCGTTCATCCAGACCTACCTGCTCGAGGATCCCGAGGGACAGACCCCGACACTCGTCATCCCGCCCAATGTCCTGTGGGAGGACGACCCGCGCAACTTCCTCCTCATGGCCTCCGACAGGACGCGGAGCATCACCCAGCGCTGGGCCTGCGCCGTGCTCCGGGTCGCCCACACCATCACCCATGTCGAGAACGACCTGTCGAAATACTTCTTTCAAGGGATAAAAAAACAGATATTCGCCCGCTTCATGACCCACCTCAATGTCAACAACAAGGGGGAGTATTTCATCGGACGCGGCCCCAACCAGATACGGCTGAAACTCTTCGAGATGAAGAGCGAGAAGACCAAGGAAAGCCTCATCATGAAACTCCTGCACAAAAAGGAGAATGTGACGGCCGATGTGTTCGACCGGGTCGGTGTCCGCATCGTGACCAACGACAAACTCGATGTTCTGCTCGTGCTCAAGTACCTCGCCGAGAACCATGTCATCTCGTTCGCGAACATCAAGCCGTCGCGGACCCGCAACAACCTGATAGACCTCGAGAAGTTCCTCGAGGGACTCGTCCGTTTCAAGGACGAGGACCTCACCAACTGGAGCGAGGAGCAGGTGCGCGAGTACTTCAAGCCCTACCTCGTGTTCGACAAGGAGAAGGCGCGGGAGCAGGAGGAACTCATCCGTGAGAACAACCCTTATTCCTCCACGCAGTACACGAGCATCCAACTGACGGCGCGGCAACTCATCACGATACAGGATCCCTTCAGCATCAACCTCGCCTACAAATTCTTCTTCCCGTTCGAGATACAGATACTCGACCACGAATCGTTCGTCGAGAGCCGCACCGGCCGCGCGAGCCACGACGAATACAAAAAAAGCCAGATCGTCTCGGTGCGCCAGCGGGTGCTCGAGAATGTCCTGCGCTACCATGCCCGCAAGAAATGGCAGGAAGTACGGCCCGTCTAGATAGCAAGGAACAGGGAGGATGCCATGAGATCGTGGATGGTGATGTTCATCATCGCGCTGTGCGCCGCGACGCTCGGCGGCGCTGAAAAGGGAGGAATAGCGAAGAAGGAGGGCACCATGGAAAAAAGGCTGAACGAAAAAAAGATCCTGATGATCATCGCGCCTGAGAAATTCCGCGACGAGGAGTTCGCGGTGCCGCACGCCCATTTCGCCGCGCTCGGTGCGCAGGTGACCGTCGCAAGCACGAGGAAGGGTACCGCCACCGGCATGTTCGGGGCGAAGGCCGAAGCGACCGCCACGCTCGCCGAGGTGAAGGCGACCGATTACGACGCGGTGGTGTTCGTCGGCGGGGCGGGCGTGCCGACCGTCCGGGCCGAGCCGCGCGCCGTCGAGATCGCGAAGGAGGCGAAGGGGCTCCCCGTCCTCGCCGCGATATGCTGGGCGCCGACGATACTGGCCAAGGCGGGGGTGCTCGCCGGCAAGAAGGCAACGGTGTGGAAGGGCGATGACGCCGTTCTTCTCGAGCATCTTGTCGGTGGTCATGCCGAGAAGAACGGCGAGATCGGAAGAGCACAC
>JAKQHE010000277.1 GCA_029573155.1 bacterium | reverse complement strand
AAAGAACACGGTCGCCTTCAGGAAGGAAGGGGTGAAACTCGACCTCGGCGGCATCGCCGCCGGCTATGCCGCCGACGAGACGCGGCGCATCATGGAGCGGGCGGGGCGCAAGGACTTTCTCGTCAACTACACCGGCGAACTGGTGGTCTGCGGCAGTAAACACGGGAAGCCGTGGACGGTCGGTATCCGCAACCCGCTCAAAAAAGAGGAGCTCATCAAGACCTTCAACGCGCCGACCGACGGGTGCCTGAGCATCTCGACCTCAGGCGACTACGAGCGGTATCTGGAAAAGGACGGCAAACGGTACTCGCACATCATCGACCCGAAAAGCGGTCTGCCGGTCGAGGGGGCTCATTCGGTCACGGTGTCGGCCGCCGACTGCATGACCGCCGATGCGCTCGCGACCGCCCTGTCGGTCGGCTGGCGTGACCGGGGATTCATCGCGGAGATGAAACAACGGTACGGACTCACCGTCCACATGCTGACCGGCGACGAGGTCACGCTGACCGAATACTAACTTGCTTCCGCCGTCCGCCGCGCTATAATCACCGCAGATCTTTCGTTCGGAGGAGATACCCCATGAGATCGTTCGGCGTGGCCTTCACGGTATGGTCGGTGATGCTGTTTGTCGCCGGGTGCGGCAACGGGACGAGCATCCTGCACAAGGACAGCGACACGACCGCGGCGACCGACGAGATCGGGCTTGCCGACGAGGATACGCTCGCTGTCGACGAGGATACGCCGGGCATGGACGAGGACGATCCGGCGGGCGACGGGGCGGTCGAGGCGGAGACCGAAGGGGAGGACACGGTCGACGAAACGGTCGATGAGACGACCGACGAAACGACCGATGAAGTATCGGACGAAGCGACCGAGGCGGTCACCGAGGGGAACGATGCTCCCGACGAGACGGCGGATGCCGATACCGACGCTGACGGATCCGACCCGACCGATCAGTCGGACCAGTCGGATCAGGACACTATCACGCCCGACGACGACACCGCCGACAAGGCGACCATCTACCGGATAAAACTCGGTGAGATCGCGCCTAACACCGTCACCGCCATCGAGGGGGTGGTCACCGGTATCCGCGCCGCCGCCAAGATCTTTTTCGTGCAGGTCCCCGAGGCGGCGCACGATGCCCAACTCGGCTACACCTACAGCGGTGTATTCGTCTATGCGGAGGGGGCCTCGGGGGTGACGATGCCCGCACTCGGCGACCGTGTTCGCGTTGCCGGCACGGTGCAGAATTATTACGACAACATCCAATTGGCGACGGTGACCGAGGTGACGGTGCTTGGCGATGGCGTCATTCCCGAACCGGTCGTCGTGACGCCGGGCTCGGTGAAGACCGGCGGCGCCTCGATGGCGGCCTACAACGGCGTCCTCGTGTCGGTAGAGGGGGTGACGGTGCTCGACACGGGTCTTGGCAACGGCGAGTTCCTCGTTACGGGGGACCTGCGGGTCGACGACACGCTGTTCACCTACACCTTCCCGCCGGTCGGGACGCTCTACGAGGCGCTTACCGGCATCATGCACTACACATGGAACAATGCGAAACTCGAACCGCGCTCGCTGGACGATATGGTCGTTGCGACGGCGACCGACGACGGCATGGCGACCGATGACGCGGTATCGACCGACGCCGACCAGTCCGACCCGACCGATCAGTCGGACCAGTCCGATCAAGACGCCGAGGTCCCCGACACGGATGCCGGCGGCGAGGAGGAGATCTTTTGCGCCGAACTGATCCCGCCTGCCGAGGGACTGTGCGCGGCGACCGCCGGTTCCGACGACCTGCTGTTGCGCGGCGTGGTGCTCGGCCACGATAAGATATACCGTGGCGGCGAGGTGCTCGTCGGCGCGGCGGGCGACATCGCCTGCGTCGGGTGCGACTGCTCGGCCGAGTCGGGGTACGCCGGCGCGACGGTCGTCGAGTGCGCCGCAGGGGTCATATCCCCGGCGCTCATCAACGCGCACGATCATCTCGGGTACACCTACAACGCCCCCGGGAACTGGGGGACCGAACGGTTCGACCACCGCCACGACTGGCGATTGGGGATACGCGACCACACCAAGATCCCGGTCCCGGGCAGCGCGACCGTCGAGCAGAAGCAGTGGGGGGAATTGCGCAATGTGATGGCGGGGACCACCGCCATCGCCGGTTCGGGCGGCGCGACCGGGTTCCTCCGCAACCTTGACCAGAACTACTTCAATACCGAAGGGCTCGCCTTCGCCGATGTGCAATACAACACATTCCCGCTCGGTGACAGCGGCGGCACGCTCCTCGCGAGCGGTTGCGGCTACCCCTCCATAGACCCGGCGACGGTGCTCAACAACGACTGCTACCTGCCCCATGTCTCGGAGGGGATAGACGCCGAGGCGCGCAACGAATTCCTCTGTCTTTCGAGTTCCGCCGGAGGCGGCCGCGACCTCACCGAGGCCAACAGCGCCTTCATCCACCTCGTCGGTCTCAAGGCGCAGGATGCCCTCATCCTCGCCCAGAACGGGACGGCGCTCATCTGGTCCCCGCGCACCAACATCGCACTCTACGGCAACACCGCGCCGGTGACGCTTTACCGCACGCTCGGCGTCAACATCGGCATGGGGACCGACTGGACCGCGTCCGGCTCGATGAACATGTTGCGCGAACTCAAATGCGCCGATCGCCTGAACGTCGTCTTTTACGGCGGGTTCTTCACGGCGCGCGATCTGTGGCGCATGGCGACCATCAACAACGCCACCGCGCTCCGGCTCGCCGCGCTCACCGGCTCGCTACAGGTCGGCAAGGTCGCCGACCTCGCGATATTCGACGGTGCCGGGTACGACGACGATCCGTACCTCGCGATCATCGATGCCAATGTCGATGGCGTGGCGCTCGTCCTGCGCGGCGGCGAACCGCTCTACGGCGACGCGGCGGTCATGGCGGTCGTGCCGGGCGGACAGAGCGGATGCGAGGCCTTGACGGTATGCACCGTCCCGAAGTCGGTCTGCGTCGAGCGCGAGACCGGCAAGACCTATGCACAACTCGCTGCGGCGAACTCTTCCGCGTACGCTCTTTTTTCCTGTGGCGAGCCGTCGGGCGAACCGACCTGCACGCCGTTGCGGACCGTGAGTGACGATGCTCGACCGTACAACGGACCGACGATGGAAGACCTTGACGGCGACGGTATCGCGAACGGGAGCGACAACTGCCCCATGCTTTTCAATCCGATACGCCCGGTCGACAACGGGGTGCAGGGCGATGCCGACAATGACGGCGTCGGCGACCTCTGCGACCCGACGCCGCTCGGTGCCGATCCGACGGTGGATCCCGACGACAAGGACGGTGACGGGATACCGAACGCCTCCGACAACTGCCCGTACGACGCCAACATCGATCAACTCGATGACGACGGCGACGGTGCCGGAAATGTCTGCGACCCCTGTCCCGAGAGTCCTAACCCGATGTACGGTTCGTGCGGCATCATCCCCATCTACGATCTCAAGGACGGCACCGTTCTGCCGGGTAACAAGGTCGAGACGCGTGGCGTGGTGACCGCGCTCAACGGCGCCAGTTTCTTCCTGCAGGTCCCCGAGGCGGACCATGACCCGGTGATCGGCTACGCCTTCAGCGGCATCTATGTCTACAGTTCGCTCACCGCACCGGCGGTCGGCGACATCGTGACGGTCGTCGGGACGTTGACCAACTACTTCGGCCTGCTCGAGTTGGAGGCGATATCCTCGATCACGGTCGAAAGTTCAGGCAACGATCTGCCGGCGCCGGTCATCGTCGATCCCGCCGACATCGCGACAGGCGGACAGTACGCCGACGACCACAACGCGGTCCTCGTGACGGTCGAAGGGGTCACGGTGCTCGACAACGCGCTCGGTTACGGTGAGTTCCTCGTCACCGGCGATCTGCGCGTCGACAGCCAACTCTACTTCTATACGATGCCCGAGGTCGGGGTCGCCTATGATGCGATCACCGGCGTGCTATTCTTCGCGTTCGACAACTCAAAAATCCTGCCGCGCGGAGCCGACGATATGGTGAAGACCCCGGTGACCTGCGGTAGCGACACCTGCGAGGACTGGGAGGAATGTCAGGTCGATACCTGTGTGCTCAAGACCGGGCGTTGCGACGGTGATGGCGACTGCGCCGAACCGACGCCGACCTGCAACCTCGCCACCCACTACTGCGAGGCCGACGGGCTGACGGTGCTCAACGGTGACTTCGAACTGTGGACCAACGGGACGACGCCCGATTCATGGACCGCCGATAGCGGCGTCGGCGTCGCGAAGGAGACGACCATCACGCACGGCGGGAGCGCGGCGTCGGTGAAACTGACGAGGAACAGCACGACCAACAGCAACACCGATTTCGTTTCCGATTTCGTGGCGATCGCCGAGAACACCGCCTACAACATAACCTTCCATTATTACGACAACGACGCGAACGGTCGCGGTACGCTCTATTATTCCTTCTACGACGCATCAAAAGCACAGATAGGATCCACCGTCTACCCCGGGATCTACACCACCGATCAGGTCGATTGGCAGACCATAACGGCCTCGCCTACCTCGCCTGCAGGATCCGCCTATCTCACGATCGGCACCCGCGTCTATCAACAAACGGGCGGCACGGCGACCGGCGGATCTGTCTACCTTGATGACGTTACGGTAACCATCCCCTGAACGGGGAGAAAACTGGCGACCCCAACCGGATTTGAACCGGTGTTCCCGACGTGAGAGGCCGGTGTCCTGACCACTAGACGATGGGGTCGTCTATAAAAAAATGGATCCGGGACTAGGAGTCGAACCTAGACTGACGGAGTCAGAATCCGTAATCCTGCCATTAGATGATCCCGGATCTCAGAAGAACCGCGCGGTGACGCGGCTGTCCTCCTCTATGAGGTACATCTTGCGCCAAGCGCCGGTCTGTCGCAGGTTGTAGAACGCATGGATCCGGAACCCGTCCTCGTTGAGGAGGACATCGGAACGGATCAGCGGGTCCTGCGCCATCCGCTGTTTCACCTTCTTCACCGCGCCGTCGAGGTCAAGCGGGATGGTGTAGACCTTCTCCGCTTTCTTGACGGCGTTCGAAGGGAGCCAGATGATGTACAGATCGCGATCGGCGAACGCTTCAGCACTCAAAAATAAAAGAACCGCGAGCAGCGTCATTCTGTACCACAAAGCGATACCCCTGTCAACTTAATAGCCGATACGACCGCATAACCACCCAGTATCACTGATTATTCCAGCATCCAAGGAAAATTATTTCTTTTCCTCTTTCGCCTTGCTGCGCTCCTGCATCGCCTTGATCTTCGCCTTGAGACGCTTTTCCTTGTCCCACTGTTCGTTCATCTGGCGGCGCGCCTCTTCGTCCCCCTTGCGGGTCTCCTCGACCAACTTGCGCATCTTGTCGCGGTCGACGATCTCCTTCTTGAGATCCTCTTCCGATATAACGGTGCCGTCGATCAGGTAGAACTGGAAGTCGGGCGGTTGGTTCTTATCCCACTCGGGCGGGATGTCCTTGATCGGGGTCTGGAACAGTTTCGAGTCGCCGGGCAGGACGCTCGTGCGGAGCCCTTCGTAGCGGACATCGAGCACCGGGAAGAACTTCTGAGCGTAGATGATGTCGCCCGCCGAGTCCTTGAGGCGGATCTTGACGCCGACGCGGACCATATCGAGATCGGAACTCGCGTTGAGAATGGTGCCCGAGACGAGCGCCCAGCCGGGTCGCTGCGGTAGCGGCTCGACCATCACATCCTCGAGTTTGACGAGTCCCTGATAGTTGTTGAGCAGTTCGTCGAGCCGTTTCTGGGCGTCCTTCTCTTCCTGCAGAGCGGACATGTCCTCAGACTGCTCGACCTTGAACTGGCCGTTCTCGTTGACCACATGCACCTGGAAGATGAGCGTCTCGTCCTGATTCATGACATTGCCCATACGGCCCATGTTGGAGGTGCGTCCGGTCGCCTCGATGAATTCGCCGGTCGATTTCTCCTTCACGATGGTGGCGTAGGCGGTGCGCAGTTCCTGACCGATCTTGCCTTTGTAGACGCGGGACACATACTCGTTCCAGTCCTCGAGCGTGAAGACCTCTTTCATCTTCGCCGAAAGCATCGTGTTGTAGACCTCGTCGGTCTTGCCGTCGCGGACGGCGTAGAGATAACTCTGGATGTAGGCGTTGAGTTTCTCTTCGATGGGCGGCTCGAACTTGCACGATACCGCCGCGGTGAGCGCGATGAGCGCCGAAAGAAGGACCAGGGTGAACTTGTTCATGCGTTCCTCCGAAAAACGACCATACTATTCAAATAGTTCCACCTTTCAAAGAGACAACGATAGAAATCACTATAGCGGATATTTCAACGGAGTAAAGAAATTATTTTCGGGCCGGGCGTGTGATATGGCGCGCCGAAAACTCTTGACTTTGCGGGTCGCTCCGGCGATAGTCCTCCTCATGAGGATCGACATCCTGACATTGTTCCCCGAGTATTTCGACGGGCCGCTCTCCGTGAGCATGATGAAGCGGGCGGTCGAGAAGGGGCTCGCCGATTTCCATCTCCACCAGATACGCGACCACGGCAAGGGGAAACGTCGTCAGGTGGATGACGCCCCGTACGGCGGCGGCGCGGGACTCGTCATGATGGCGGAGATACTGCTGAACGCCTATGAGTCGGTGCCGAAGGAGAAGCGATGCCGCTCGTTCCTCCTTTCGCCGCGCGGCAAGAAATTCGACCAGAACATGGCGCGCGAACTGGCGGCCGGGTGCGACCAGATCGTCCTCATCGCGGGCCACTACGAAGGGATAGACCAGCGCTTCATGGACCTGACCGGCATCGAGGAACTATCGCTCGGCGATTTCGTCCTCACCGGCGGCGAGCCG
>JAKQHE010000151.1 GCA_029573155.1 bacterium | reverse complement strand
CGGCCACCGGGAAGAAGGTCGCCGTCGTCGGCGCCGGCCCGGCGGGATTGACGGCGTGGCCCATCCGGGCGAGGTAGTAGGCGGCCGACAATCCCGCCGGGCCGGCGCCGACGACGGCGACCTTCTTCCCGGTGGCCGGTTCGGCCGCGCCGACGATGGCGCGGTATTTGTCCAGTGGCACCTGATCGGCGATGTGGCGTTTGAGCCACCGTATCGCGATGGGGTCGCCCTCGTGCTTCGCGGCGCAGACCGATTCGCATTTGTGGGTGCAGACCCGTCCGCAGACCTCGGGGAGCGGGTTGGTATCGTAGAGCAGTTTCAGCCCCCGCTCGTAATCGCCGTCACGGATCGCGGCGATGTAGTCGGGTATCGCCATGTGGGCGGGGCAGGTGGCGGTGCACAGGCCGCAGGCGACGCAGCGGTCGGCCTCCTTGCGCGCCTCCTCGACCGAATAACCTTTCACGATCTCGATGAACGAGCCGACGCGCGCTTCGGGGCCGAGTTCCTGCATATGGACGCGTTCTTCGGGGGTGAGGCGGTGTTCGTCGGGTCGTTTATAGCCGAGTTCGGCATCGTCCCACTTCTTCTTGTCGACGCCGGGGGTGAAGCGGAAGGCGTCGGGATCGCGGTCTATCCACTGGTAGTCGTTCGACATCGTGAGCGACTTGGTCATGCAGACATCGACGCACAGGGCGCACCAGCAACAGCGACCGTAGTCGATGCGCGGGCGGAGCCCCGAATCGCCATCCTTGGCCGCGATGCCGTCGACCGGCACCATGTCGATGGCGCCGTTCTGGCAGATCGTCTCGCAGGTGCCGCAGCCGATGCACTTCTTGACATCGTTCTTGTGGAAGCCGCGGTAGCGCGGCGCGCCGGGGCGCTGGCGGACCGGATCGTCTATCGTGACCGGATCGCGGAACAGGTTCTTCCAGACGGTGAAGGGTGAGAGGATGTCGCGTATCTTCATCCGTTACCTCTCTATCTCGGGCGGATAGGTGTGGAGCGATACCATGAGCCCGGCGACATCGGCGATGTTCACATTGATGATCAGCCGCTCCAGCAGGGCGACGGCGTGGGTGTAGGAGGGGCCGCGGACATTCACGCGGCGCGGGTAGCCCGAACCGTCGGCGACGAGGTAGTAGCCGTATTCGCCGCGCGAACATTCGGCGCGGATGTAGGTCTCGCCGCGCGGCACCTTCCAGTGGAGGACATTCGGTATCTTCGCCATGAGCGGGCCGTCGTGCGGCATTTTGGCGAGTATCTGCCGGATAAGGTCGATGGAGAGGAGTACATCGCGGCGGCGGACATCGGCGCGGGTGAAGGCGTCGGAATCCTTCCCCATGACCGGCTCGAAGTCGAGTTCGGGGTAGACGAGATACGGGAAATCCTTGCGGACATCCTTCGCCACCCCGGCGGCGCGGGCGGTCGGCCCGGTGACGCCGTAGGGATCGATGAGCGCCGGGTCGATGTAGCCGAGCCCGATGGCCCGTTTCTTGAAGACGGCGTTGCAGAACATCGCCTCGTAGACATCCTTCATCGTGCTCTCGATCTCGCGGAGCGTCTCTTCCATCCGCTTCTCAAAGCCGTCGGGCAGGCCGTCGCGGACGCCGCCCGGCAGGATGAACATGTGGTAGATGCGGGCACCGGTCAACTCCTCGAACCGGTCGAGCATCAGGTCGCGGACATAGGTGGTCCACTGGCCGATGACCCCCATGCCGAGGCTTCCCGCGTGTCCGCCGAGGTACATCATGTAGCTGTTGATCCGTCCCATCTCGAGGATGAGGGTCCGTATCCAATCGGCGCGGTGCGGTGATTTGATGCCCGAAAGTTCCTCGACCGCCGCGGCGTAGCAGTATTCGTTGAAGTCCGGTTCGGGGACGCAGATGCGGCAGACGATCGGGAAGCACTGGATGTAGGTGCGCCGCTCCATCAGTTTCTCGAAGCCCCGGTGCAGGTAGCCGACATGGGTCTGGCAATCAACCACCTCGTCGCCGCAGACGGTCAGTTCCAGCGACATGTTGCCGGTGATTCCGGGGTGCTGGGGGCCCTGCCACAGCTTCAGGTATTTGCCCGATGAGAGGTCGATGTCGAGCGTCCCGTCCGGCTTTTTCACCGGGTACTGACTGCGGTCGGGTTCGTAGAGCGCCATGTCACGCCTCGTCGGGGTAAAGCTTTTCTTTCATATGCGTCGCCGGGTCTGTGGTCGCGCGTCCCGGCCGGTGGTTGAAGTTCTCTTCGGAGAATTTCTTCGTGTCGAAGTCGCGCCGGTAGGGGGGCATCCCGGTCCACCCTTCCAGTATGAACTCCTCGTTCACGCGGGGGCTGCCGGGGAAGTCGATGCCGAACATCTCGCGCAGTTCGCGCTGGTAGGTCGCCGCGGTCGGCCAGAGATCGTGGATACCTTCCATCGCCGCGCCGTCGCGCGGGATGAGCACCCGGAGACCGAGATCGCGTTTCCCGGCGCGGTCGTTCATGAGATAGGTGAGCTGGAAGTGCCCCTCTTCAAGCCAATCGACGGCGGTCAGGAGGACCAGATGGGAGAAGCGTTCACGGTCGCGGAGGTGGATGAGGAGCGGCCGCAGGTGATCCTTCGGCACCGTCACGAAGGCGAGATCGCGGCGCTGTTCGGTATACTCCCCGAGCGGGAAGAGCCGTTTCAGCTGTTCATAGAGTTCACGCATCGTTCCCTACCAGTTATAATCGGGCATATCCCAGTCGTGTATCACCTGCTTCTGATTCGCCTTGTAGCGGTCGAACTCAGCGGCATACTTGTTGGCCCCTTCGCCTTTCCCTTCGCGGATGATCCGCTTGAGTTCCTCGAACCCCGCCAGTAGCGATTCGGGACGCGGCATACAGCCCGCCACATAGACATCGACCGGCAGGTAGTCGTCGAGCCGCTTGATGGTGTTGTAGGAGTCCCAGTACATCCCGCCGTTTATCGTGCAGGAACCGAGCCCCATCACATATTTCGGGCTCTGCATCTGTTCGTAGGAACGGATGACCCGCTTCAAGGTCTTGGTCGAGAGATAGCCCGATATGATGAAGAGGTTCGACTGGCGCGGGGTGGGACGCCACTGGACGCCGAAGCGGTAGGCGTCGAAGCGCGGCGTCATGAGCGGCCGCATCTCGATGGCGCCGCAGCCGGTGGCAAAGCCGAGTATCCAGAGCGATTCGGCGCGGGCCCAGTTGAAGAAGTCCTCGACGATCTTCGATACGGCGGGCGGTTCGACCTGCGGCCGCGCGTCGCAGTAGTAGTCACGCAGCGGATCGACCTCGAATTCGACCCCGTCGGGCCCCTTGACGAGCCGTTTTTTCAGTTCATCCTTCATATCGCCTCACACCAGCACTATCGAAAGTATCCCGATCGGTACCGCCCAGATCAGGAACCAGCGGATCGACTGATCGACGCGGAACCGCGGGAAGGAGACCCCGACGAAGACCGACCACATATAGATAAGGAATACTTTGAGGAAGAAGGTCGGCCAGTCGGTCGCGCCGCCGAAGAAGAGGTTCATGTAGATCACGAGCTTCGCGATGGGGAACAGGGCGCGATTGGTCTGCATGAGGGCGAGGTAGGAGGAGTGGTACTCGGTCGGCGGTCCGATCGGTATCTCCTGCGGCGCGAGCACCACATCGAAGGGGGGGCGCATCATCGATCCGAGCAGAGACAGCATCGCCGCGACGACCGCGAGCGGGTTGGTGAAGAGGGTCCAGTGAAGGATGCCTCCCTGCTGGGCCGCGACGATATCGGTGACCGAAAGGGTCTGATACTGGAGCGCCACCGAGAAGACGGCGAGCGCGAAGGGGAGTTCTGCGGCGGTCACCTGCGACAGGCCCCGCGTGATGCCGATGGCGGAGTAGGGGTGGCCGCTTTCGGCGGCGCCGAGCGCCATCCCGAGCGTCCCGAAGAAGACGAAGTAGAGGGCGAGTATGAGGTCGCCCGCGAACGAGAGGTTCGAGAACATGTAGGAACCGTAGATCGACGGGACGAACAGGAGCAGCCCCACGCCGCCCGAGAGTCGGAACACCGGGCCGAGGTAGAACATCACGCCGTGCGTTATCGAGGTGCGCAGGCCGTAGTTCTTGGCCACATCGATGTAGGTCTGCCAGATCGGGATGCCGCGCCGCCGCCCGACCCGCGCCGCTATCTTGGCGATGAATGAGTTGAGCAGGTAGCCGAAGTTTATGACGATGAAAAGGGTGAGGAGCGCATAGGGTATCTTCATCCAGTCGAACTGCATCCTACCCTCCGATCCGGAAAAGATAGACGATCACGACAAAGGCGAGGAACTGGAGCGCGTAGGTCTGTCCGTTTCCGGTGTACATGCGCCGCGACAGATCGGCCACGGCGTGCAGAGTATCAGTGACCGTCGCCCAGAAGCGGGTCACAAAGGGCTGTACGAGGAAGCCGAGCGCCTTGCGGTAGGGGGCGAAGAAGTTCCACGCGAAGTGGGTCGTCTCGGGGCGGTAGGGCCGTTCGGCCGAAAAGACGATATTGAACTGCTTGACCTTCTGCGCGCGGCGGTTGATGAAGAGGAGCCACGCGAAGAGCGATCCGAATATCACGCAGACGATGATCATGATCGAGACGGGGCTCCAGTAGCCGAACTGACTCGTTATCGTAAGTCCTTCCCAGTTCAGCCCGCCTTCGGGGAAGAACTGGTTGAGATAGGCGTCGACGCGCCGCAGGGCGAGCCCCGGGACGATGGCGAAGGCCATGAGGAGGCCGACATAGAGCATCTGCGGCAGGATGACCCAGAACGGCGCCTCTTTGATGCGGCGGTTCTCGTCTTTAAGTTGTCCGAGGAACATCGTATGGATGAGGCGGAAGAGGTAGAGGAAGGCGATCGGTCCCGAGAAAAAGGTGATGATCATCGGCAGACGGTGTTCGGCCGTGAGGATGGCGTTGTAGAATATCCACCGGCCGCCGAAGCCCGACAGCGGCGGAACGCCCGATACGGCGATGATGCCGATGAGGACCGCGATGAAGGAGAGCGGCATGAGAGTGATGAGGCCGCCCATTTTGTACATGAGCCGCGTGCCGGTCCGCTTGGCGACGCCGCCCGCCGAGAGGAAGAGCATCGACTTGTAAATGTAATGGTTGATGACGAACATAAGCGCCATCATCCAGCCGAGGTGGTTAAAGAGGGCGAGCCCGAAGAGGGCGTAGCCCATCTGGCCGATGGAGGAGTAGGCGAGGAGCCGTTTGGCGTCCTCCTCGAAGATCGCCATGAGGTTGCCCAGTAGCGCCGAGAGCGCGCCGACCCAGAGCATGACATGGGTGAGTTCGACGCCGTAGAACCGTTGTTTCCCCATCGCGAGCATCAGCACCATGAGTCCGTAGAGACCCGCTTTGAGCAGGATGCCCGACACCATCGGCGAGACATCGGTCTCGGCCTCGGCGTGGGCGCCGGGAAGCCAGATGTGGAGGCCGATCGCGGCGGTCTTGGTCATGAAGCCGACCGCGAGCAGGAGGAACACCCATCCGGCCGTCTCGCCGGTCAGGTGTTTCAGGGCGTCGAACATCGGCAGGGGGCTGACGGCGGAGGCGAGCGCGAAGCCGGTGAGTATCAGGAACGCGCCGCCGAGCGAGAATGTAATATAGGAAAGGGCGTGCGGTTCGGAATGTTTGCCGCGCAGTATCAGGAAGTAGGAGCCGACGGTGAGCAGTTCCCACGCGACGAAGAACGAGAAGAAGTCGGTCGCGCCGATGAGTTGGGTAAGCCCGGCATACATCAGCATCGCGGCAGGGTAGAAGCCGACGCGCCGTCCGTGGGCGTCGTAACTCGCCAGCAGTATCAACGGCCCGCCGATGAGGATGATGATGGCGAAGATGAGCCGGAGCGGGTCGTAGGCGGCGTAGTTGAGGATGAAGTAGCCGACCATCCCGGCGATGGCGATGGTATTTTTCACCCACGCCGGGAGCCAATCGATGATTAGGAACGATAGCGCGAACAGGAGCGGCACGGCGTGGAGGATGTTGCCGTGCGCCGAGAGGTCGCCCCAAAAGTAGCCGAGCGCCCAGCCGGCGGCGAGCGCGGCGACGACCGCGGTCACGGCGAGCGGGTAGCAGGATATCTCTTCTGCGGGCTTGTCGCGTTTCAGCGCGTAGCCGAACCAGCGGAAGAGGTAGCCCGCCTCGATGAGCGCGCCGAGCAGTATGAAGGCGAGGATCATGTACCGGCCGTTCGCGGCGAGTGCGACGGCGAGGTCCCACTTGGCGTAGAAGCCGGGGAAGGGGGGTAGGCCGGTCAGAAGCGCGACGAACGAGACGAAGGCGAACAGG